>NZ_JBITSQ010000007.1:140476-500529 GCF_044541035.1 Streptomyces sp. NPDC085866 | reverse complement strand
CCGGCGAACAGCGGCGTCGCGAACATCAGCAGCATGATCGTGCCGTGCATCGTGAACGCCTGGTTGAACTGCTCGTTCGACATGATCTGCAGACCGGGGCGAGCGAGCTCGGCGCGCATGAGCAGCGCCATCACACCACCGATCAGGAAGAACGCGAACGCCGTGACCAAGTAGAGCGTTCCGATCGTCTTGTGATCGGTGGTCGTCAGCCACCGCACGGCCCTGATGTCTCTGATCCTCTTCACGCCCCGCCTGTGTCCGCGCCCGGCCCGTCGGTCACACTCGGACGGCGCGACGAGCATCACGGAAGAAGGGTGTGACGATCCGGGGGGTGCCGGACACGAACCGAACATGAGCAACGACGAGATCTTCGCCGCTGCCTATCGCGAGCACTACTGGGCGGTCAGCCGCTATGTCGCCAGGCGACTGCAGGGGCGGGCCGACGAAGTGGAGGAAGTGGTGGCGGAGGTGTTCACGGTGGCCTGGCGCCGCCGGTCCGACCTGCCCGGGTCGCCGCTGCCCTGGCTGTACGGCGTGGCACGCAACTGCCTGGCCAACGCGGTACGCGGCTACGGACGGCGGCGCCGGCTGGTGGACCGGCTGGGCAACGACGAGGCGGCGCACGGCCGGCACATCGTGGACAGCCCCGACGCGGAGGCCCCCGGCGCCTGGGTGCACGAGGCGCTGGCCCGGCTCTCCCCGGCGGACCAGGAGGTGCTGCGCCTCGCGGCATGGGAGGAACTCGACGCCGAGGAGATCGCGGTGGCCCTCGGTTGCGGCAGACGGGCGGCGGTCATGCGGCTGCACCGGGCCCGGCGCCGGCTGAGAGCCGAGATCGACCGGATGCGGCCCGCTGCGGCAGTCCTGCCCGCCCCCGCCGACGCGACCCTCTGCGAGGACCACCGACATGGCTGACGAACTCGAACTCCTCCGCCGCGCCGACCCGGTGCCGGCCGACGGCCCCCACTTCGGCGACGGACCGCTGGACCACCGCGCCGAGCGGCAGTTGGAGCGGCTGCTGCACGAGGACCGTCCACGGCGCCGTCTCCGGCTGCTTCCGTCGCTCCCCGGCCGTACCCCGCGCGCCCGGCTGGTCTGGGGCCTCGCCGCCACCGCGGCCGTCCTGGTGGTCGCCGTCAACGCCGTGCTCGGTGGTCCGAGCACGCCGCGGGCCGTCGCCGCGCCCCGCCCGCTGACCGTCCGTCTGCACTCCACGCCCGTACCCCTGAAGGAGCTGGTCGCCCTGGCCGACGCGGCCGCGTCGGGCGGCTCACCGGGCCTGCGCAAGGGCACGCACGTGCAGTCGTGGAGCCTCGGCATGAGCGACGGCAGGCACCCCGTCACCCTCCCCGAGGAGCGGGTGGTGCGCTGGCGGGCGGACGACAGCCACACCGAACTGGTCGTGGCGACCGACCCGCGCAGGCCGGGCCGCCCTGTCCTCACCGACGAGGGAGACGTCCCGCACGAGGTGGCGGACGGCCATGTGATCAGCCGGACCACTTATCCGCCGATGTGGAGCGACGTCCCGCCCGCGGGAACCCCGCCGCACACCGCGGCGCCTCTGCGGGCCTACCTCACCGAGATCGTCCGGCCCGAGATCAACCGCAGCAAGGCCCCGCTGAGCACGACCGAACTGTTCGACGCCGTCGGGGAACTGCTCGACCACTGGACCCTGGGTGCCCGCGAGTCGGCGGCCCTCGTCCGGCTGTTCGCACAGGCCGAGGGGCTGCGGCCGGCCGGCGAGGTGACCGACCGCCTGGGCCGCCCCGGCCACGCGTACGTGTACGACACGGGGAGCGTGCGCCACATGCTGATCCTGGAACCGCGCACCGGCGCGGTGCTCGGCATGGAGACCACCTTCACCCGGGCCGAGCCCGAGTACCGGGTCGAGGCCGGGGACGTCATGGAGTACCGCGCCTGGATGCGCTGATCACACGCCGAGCTGCCGGGCGGCGGCGTCGACCGTCTGTTCCAGCAGCGTGGCGATCGTCATCGGGCCGACACCGCCGGGCACCGGCGTGATCAGCGAGGCCCGCTCCACGGCCGAGTCGAAGTCGACGTCGCCGACGTTCCCCGCGTTGTAGCCCGCGTCGACGACGACCGCGCCCGGCTTGATGTCCTGGCCCCGGACGAGACGCGGCCGGCCCACGGCGGCGACCACGATGTCCGCCTCGCGGACCGCGGCCGACAGGTCCCGGGTGCGCGAGTGGCAGTAGGTGACGGTCGCGTCCCGGGCCAGGAGCAGCATGCCCATCGGCTTGCCGAGGATCGCGCTGCGGCCCACCACCACGGCCCGCTTCCCGGCCGGGTCGACGTCGTACTCGTCGAGCAGCCGGATGATGCCGCCGGGCGTGCAGGAGACGAAGCCCGGCAGGCCGAAGCTCATCGTGGCGAACGAGGCGAAGGTGACGCCGTCGACGTCCTTCTCCGGAGCGATCGCCTCGAACGCGGCCCGCTCGTCGATGTGGTCGCCCATCGGGTGCTGGAGCAGGATGCCGTGCACGGTCGGATCGGCCGACAGCTCCCGCAGGGTGCCGACGAGTTCGGCGGTGGTCGTGGCGGCGGGCAGCGCCACGTGCCGGGACTCGATGCCGGCCTTGCGGCAGCGGTTCTGCTTCATGCGGACGTAGGTGACGGACGCCGGGTCCTCGCCGACCAGCACCGTGGCCAGACAGGGCGCGCTGCCCGTCCGCTCGGTGAGGTCGGCGGCCTTCTTCGCGGTCTCCTCGACGCTGCGGCGGGCGAGGGCGGTGCCGTCCATGAGTCGGGCCTGTGTCATCTGCGCACTCCTGAGCTGGGTTGACCTTGATCGCCCAGGCGCGCGGCATGCTCCACGGGCCGCTCCCCGGTGGTACTCCACCTCAGCGCCAGTCACGGCCCGCCCACAGCCTAACCGAGAGTGCGGGCGGCGCTCAGTCCGCGTCCGCGGACCCCGGTGCCGTGGGATCCGCCCCGGCGAGGAAGGCGTCCGCCTGGGCGGCCAGCCGGTCCGCGCCGATCGCCCCGGCCCAGCGGACGATCTCCGCCGCCAGCGCGACGGCGCCCGCCTCGTCGCCCGCGTCCCGGGCCAGCACGGCCAGCAGCAACTGCTGGGAGAGGGTGCCCGGCACCGTGCCGGCCCGGGCGCCCAGAGCAGTGGCCCGTCGCCAGCGCTCCCCGGCCCGCTCGCCGTCACCGGCGTCGTGGTCGTGGTCGCCGAGATGCCGCAGCGCCTCGCGGGCCAGCAGACCGTCCGCGCCGGCCTCCCCGGCGCGCAGCGCTGCCGTGTAGTGTCCGGCGGCGGCCGCCCGCTCGGCGAAGTGGTTCTCCGTGATCAGCCCCCGGTACATCGCCGCCCAGCCCCGCCGCACCTCGTCCGGGGCGCTGCCGTGCAGCTCCCGCGCCCGGTCGAGGAGGGCGGCGAGCGCCTCGGGGTCCTTGCCGTCCGGGCCGATGCGCAGGGTGCCGTCGACCAGGAGCAGCCGGCCGTAGGTGTGCCTGAGCCGCAGGAAGCCGGTGTCCCAGTCGCCGTCCGGGAACTCCTTCTCCGCCGCCTCGAGCCGCTCGGCCGCGGTGTCCGTCCCCGCGAACCAGTCGCGGTCCAGGGCGACTTCGGCTGCGGCCCGGGTGATCCGCGCGCGAGCGGCGGGGTCGTCGGTGGCGGCCGCGTCGAGCAGTCGAGCGGCCCGCTCCCAGCGGCCGGCGACGCTCAACTCGCGTGTGGCATCGAGGAGTTCTTCGATGTCAACGCATGTGTGGGTTGCAGAGGTCATGCCGGGCAAGGTAGTTGGGCAGAAAATGATCCACAAGAAAACCACTGCGGGAGGCAGACAATGCAGGACTCGGTGGACCGGCACGTGGCCGTCTGGGCGCGCGAGCTGGACTGGCTGGACCCGGTCAAGGAGGCGATCATCGCGAGGCTGGCGATCCTCGGCCGGCACACCGCCCAGGCCCGCCGGGACGTGCTTGACTCCGACGGCCTCAAGTACTGGCAGTACAAGGTGCTGTTGATGCTGCGCAGGTCCGGGCCGCCGTACGAGTCGAGTCCCTCACTGCTCGCCGACCGGCTCGGCCTGACCCGGGGTGCGCTGTCGGCGCGGCTGGGGGCCGTCGAGGAGGCCGGGCTGATCACCCGTACCCACGAGACCGGCGACCGCCGGCGGGTGCGGGTACGGCTCACCGACGCCGGGCACGCCGCGTTCGAGGCACATGCGGCAGCGGAGGGCGCGGGTGAGGGTGTGCTGCTCGCAGCACTGACCGAAGAAGAGCGGCGGACGCTTGCAGACCTGCTGCGGAAACTGGTCCTGGCAGCCGAGAGCGGGGACGCGCCCGGCCCAGCGTCGCCCGGGTCGAGAAGGTCCAGGTCAGCCGGGAGGTGACCTGGACCCTCGCGACCTTCCTCCCTACTCGTCCCATGCCTGGATCAGGATCTGTTCGGCGATCTTGCCGTCACGCAGGGTGACCATGGACTCGGCGAGGACACGGGTGCCGTCCCCGTACTCGCAGGACTCGGAGAAGGCGGCCCGGTCGCCCTGGATGACGCACTGGTCCAGCTTGTGCGTCATGTCGCGGCTGTAGACGTCGTCGAGCAGCTCGGCTATCTCGCGCCGACCGTGCAGGATCTTGGGATGGCTGGGCTGGGTGTTGCGGTCGATGATGCGGATCTCGGCGTCGTCCGCGTAGAGGGCGAGCAGAGTGTTCCCGGTGTTCCCTTCTATGCCTCGGCGCAGTGTCTCGGTGTCGAAGGCGGAGCCTGTCGCAGCGCCCATGGTGACCTCCTTAAGCGCCCATGGCCCGGCGGGAACAGGCCGCACGGGCCCCACCTCCGAGACTCCTCCGCCCCGGCGGCAACGGCAAGCGCAGCCGAGGCGGTCCGCCTGACGGGTGAGCGGCGACCGGGGGCCGTGTCCGGGTGGGGCCCGCCGCCGTTGCTGAGGACATGATCTCAACACGACGTATCGTCGCCGCCGTCGGTCTGGCCGTCGGCGTCACGGGCCTCGCCGCGCCGCTGGCGAACGCGGCCGACGCGAGCGCACCGAACACCGGGCAGATCAACCCGATGACCACGCTTGACTCGCTCGCCGTCAGCGACATCCCCGCGGAGCACAGGACCGAGCTCCCGCGGGTCTCGGACCAGCTCCGCCCGCTGAACCAGGTCAGCGAACTGCAGCGGCTGAACGAACTGCACCAGCTCACCGACCTCGTCGCGCCCGTGACCGGTCTGCTGCCCGCCGTCCAGGCCTGAGCCCCCCACGCACCCGAGGGCCGTCCTGCCCGGGACGGCCCTCACCGCTGTCCGTCCGGACCGCGTGGCGACGGCCGAAAGATCCACTGCCGCCGTCGTGGTCCATGCCGTCGGCGGGCCCTCGCGCGTAGGGTCGGCTCCGAAGGCACATCGAGGAAAAGGGGCCAGGCCATGGCGCAGGAAGTACGCGGCGTGATCGCACCGGGGAAGGACGAACCCGTACGGGTCGAGACGATCGTGGTCCCGGACCCGGGGCCCGGCGAAGCCGTCGTACGCGTCCAGGCCTGCGGTGTCTGTCACACCGATCTGCACTACAAACAGGGGGGCATCTCGGACGAGTTCCCCTTCCTGCTCGGCCACGAGGCCGCCGGCGTGGTGGAGTCGGTCGGCGAGGGTGTCACCGACGTGGCGCCCGGCGACTTCGTCGTCCTCAACTGGCGTGCCGTGTGCGGCAATTGCCGGGCCTGTCTGCGCGGCCGCCCCTGGTACTGCTTCAACACCCACAATGCGAAGCAGAAGATGACCCTCGCCGCCACCGGGCAGGAACTCTCCCCGGCGCTCGGCATCGGCGCCTTCGCCGAGAAGACGCTGGTGGCGGCCGGACAGTGCACCAAGGTCGACCCGGCCGTCTCCCCGGCCGTGGCCGGGCTGCTCGGCTGCGGGGTGATGGCCGGCATCGGCGCCGCCATCAACACCGGAGGCGTCGGCCGCGGCGACTCGGTCGCCGTCATCGGCTGCGGCGGCGTCGGTGACGCGGCCGTCGCCGGGGCGAACCTCGCCGGCGCGGCCCGGATCATCGCCGTGGACATCGACGACCGCAAGCTGGAGAAGGCCCGCACGCTGGGGGCCACCCACACGGTCAACTCCAAGGAGACCGACCCGGTCGAGGCCGTCCGGGAGCTGACCGGCGGCTTCGGCGCCGACGTCGTCATCGAGGCGGTCGGCCGGCCCGAGACGTACAAGCAGGCCTTCTACGCCCGCGACCTGGCCGGTACCGTCGTCCTCGTCGGCGTCCCCACCCCCGAGATGAAGCTCGAACTGCCGCTGCTGGACGTCTTCGGGCGCGGCGGCGCGCTCAAGTCCAGCTGGTACGGCGACTGCCTGCCCTCCCGGGACTTCCCGATGCTGATCGACCTGCACCTCCAGGACCGCCTGCCGCTGGACGCGTTCGTCACCGAGACCATCCGACTCGACGAGGTGGAGAAGGCGTTCGACCGGATGCACCAGGGCGACGTGCTGCGCTCGGTGGTGGTGCTGTGATGGGCGCCCGCATCGAACGCCTCGTCACCTCAGGCCAGTTCACCCTCGACGGCGGCACCTGGGACGTGGAGAACAACGTGTGGATCGTCGGCGACGACCACGAGGTGGTCGTCATCGACGCGGCCCACGACGCCGAGGCCATCGCCCGCGCCGTCGGCGACCGCCGGCTCACCGCCATCCTGTGCACCCACGCCCACAACGACCACATCGACGCGGCTCCCGCCCTCGCCGACCTCACCGGCGCCACCATCTGGCTCCACCCGGACGACCTGCCGCTGTGGAAGCTCACCCACCCCTACCGCGACCCCGACCGTCATCTCGACGACGGCCAGGTCATCGAGGCCGCCGGCGCCGACCTGACCGTCCTGCACACTCCGGGCCACGCCCCCGGCGCCGTCTGCCTGTACGACCCCGGGCTCGGTGTCGTCTTCAGCGGCGACACCCTCTTCCAGGGCGGCCCCGGTGCCACGGGACGCTCGTACTCCCACTTCCCGACGATCATCGAGTCCATCCGCGACCGGCTCCTCACCCTCCCGCCGGAGACCAAGGTCCTCACCGGACACGGCGACTCCACCACGATCGGCGCCGAGGCACCCCACCTGGAGGAGTGGATCGAACGCGGGCACTGAGCGGGACTTCGGGTACGAGTCGACCCAGGGCCGCCGGCTCTGGGTCGTCAGCGGTCACGAGGACCTGGGCGAAAAGCTGCGCCGCTGAGAAAAGGCGACAGGAGATGTCCGGCTTTCCCGGGAGAGTGGACGACGAGCGAGAGTCGTACCGCACGGGAGGTCGGACATGTCAGGGCCGCTGGAAGGCAAAGTAGCGCTGGTCGCAGGGGCGACCCGGGGCGCGGGACGGGGCATCGCCGTGGAACTCGGCGCGGCCGGCGCCACCGTCTACGTCACCGGACGCAGCACCCGCGCCCACCGCTCCGAGTACGACCGCCCCGAGACCATCGAGGACACCGCCGACCTCGTCTCGGCGGCCGGCGGACAAGGCGTCGCCGTCCCCGTCGATCACCTGGACCGGTCCGCGGTACGGGCCCTCGTGGACCGTATCGCGGACGAACAGGGCCGCCTCGACCTCCTCGTCAACGACATCTGGGGCGGCGAGAAACTCTTCGAGTGGGACACACCGGTGTGGGAGCACGACCTCGACAACGGGCTCCGGCTGCTCCGGCTCGCCGTCGAAACGCACGCCGTCACCAGCCACTTCGCGCTGCCGCTCCTGCTGCGCCACCCGGGCGGCCTGGTCGTGGAGGTCACCGACGGCACCGCCGAGTACAACCGCGACACCTACCGCGTGAACCTCTTCTACGACCTCGCCAAGGCCTCCGTGCTGCGCATGGCCTTCGCACTCGGCCACGAACTCGGCCCGCGCGGCGCCACCGCCCTCGCGCTGACCCCCGGCTGGCTGCGCTCGGAGATCATGCTCGACGCCTTCGGTGTACGCGAGGACAACTGGCGCGACGCCCTGGGCCGCGAACCGCACTTCGCCATCTCCGAGACCCCCCGCTTCGTCGGCCGCGCCGTCGCCGCGCTGGCCGGCGATCCCGAGGTGGCCCGCTTCAACGGGCAGTCCCTCTCCAGCGGCGGCCTCGCCCGGCAGTACGGGTTCACCGACCTCGACGGCAGTCGTCCCGACGCCTGGCGGTACCTGGTCGAGGTGCAGGACCCGGGCAAGCCGGCGGACGTGACCGGATACCGGTGAAACCGGGCCCGTACGGCCCTACGGTCACCCCATGACCGATCTCAAGCGCTTCGCAGGACAGGGAGTTCTCGTCACGGGCGCCGCCCGCGGCATCGGCGCCGCCACCGCCCGGCGGCTCGCCGAGGAGGGCGGCCGGGTGCTCGTGACCGACCGGGACGGGACCGAGGCGGAGCGGACCGCTGCCGCGCTGCGCCGACTCGGCCTGACCGTCGAGGCGTTGGCGTGCGACGTGGGGGACCGGGACTCCGTCGAGGCGGCCGTGGCCCATGCCGTGGCCGCCTTCGGCTCGCTCGGCGTGCTGGTCAACTGCGCCGCCCACTGCACCCCGGACGTCCCCCTCTTCGAGAACGAACCCGACGAGGCGTGGGCCCGGGACCTCGACATCACCCTCACCGGCGCCTACCGCTGCTGCCGCGCCGCCCTGCCCCACCTCGCCGCCTCCGGACACGGCGCCATCGTGAGCGTCGGCTCCGTCAACGGCCTGCAGGACTTCGGCAACCACGCCTACAGCGCCGCCAAGGCCGGCCTGGGCTCCCTCACCCGGACCCTCGCCGGACACGCGGCCGCCCGGGGTGTCCGGGTGAACCTCGTGGCGCCGGGCACGATCCGCACCTCGGCCTGGGAAGGACGCGACGACGAACTCGACGCCGTCCGCGGCCTGTACCCGCTCGGCCGGGTCGGTGAAGCGGACGACATCGCGGCCGCGGTCGCCTTCCTCGCCTCCAGCGACGCCGCCTGGATCACCGGCACCACGCTGGTGGTCGACGGCGGCCTGACCGCCGTACAGACCGGGTTCCGCACCGCCCTCGAACAGTCCTGAGCCGTCAGCCGGAAGCCGCCGCGAACACGTCCAGGACCCGGCGGATGTCGTCCTCGGTGGTGCGCCAGTTGCTGAACGCGGCCCGCAGCGCGGGCACCCCGCCGTACACGGTGGGCGTCACGAACGCCTCCCCGGAGTCGGCGACCGCCCGCGCCAGCGCGGCCACCCGCTCCTGGGCGGGCTCCTCGCCGGCGAGCGTGAAGCATACGACGTTGAGCCGGACCGGGGCCAGCAGGCGCAGGCCCGGCAGGGCGTCGACGCCCTCGCCCAGCCGGCGGGCGAGGGCCACGTTCCGCTCGACGATCTCGCGGTGCCCGGCCCGGCCGTAGGCCACCAGGGAGAACCAGGCCGGCAGGGCGCGCAGCCGCCGGGAGTTCTCCGGGGTGAGGTGCAGGAAGTCGGGCTCTCCGGTGGGCAGGCCCAGGTACGGCGAGGCGTTGTGGAACACGGCCACCTGGAGGTCGCGGCGGCGGGTGAACTGGACGGCCGCGTCATAGGGCACGTTGAGCCACTTGTGCAGGTCCACGCAGACCGAGTCGGCCGCGTCCAGCCCGTCGACCAGAGCGGCGTACTCGGGGGAGAGGGCGGCGAAGCCGCCGAACGCGGCGTCCACGTGCAGCCAGAAGTCGTGGCGCTCCTTCAGCGCGGCGATCGCCCGCAGGTCGTCGAAGTCGACGGTGTCGACGGTCCCCGCGTTCGCGACGACGATCGCGGGCCGCCCGCCCAGGCCCGCCAGCGCCGTCTCCAGCGCGGCCACGTCCACGGCCTCCCGATTGCCCGCCAACAGCGGCACCCGCCGCAGCCGGTCCCGGCCGATGCCCAGCACCGACAGGGCCTTGACCACGCTGGAGTGCGGACTGCCGGAGAGCACGTCGACCGGGCCGAGCGCGGCGGCCCCCGCCCGGGAGACGTCCACCCCGAGCCGCTCGCCGAGCCACTCGCGGGCGATCGCCAGCCCGACCGTGTTGGACACCGTCGCCCCGGTCACGAACGCCCCGCTGTGCGCCTCGCCCAGCCCGAACAGCTCGCGCAGCCACGCCACGGTCTCCCGTTCCAGCTCCGCCGCCCAGGAGCCGACCGACCCGGACACGTTCTGGTCGAACGCGGAGGTCAGCCAGTCCCCGGCGACCGACGCGGGGGTCGCGCCGCCGGTGACGAAGCCCAGGTAGCGGGGCCCGGCCGAGCCGGACAGGCCCGGCGCCCACCGCTCGGCGAACCGCGCAAGGGCGCCCGTGCCGCCTGCGCCCTCGTCCGGGAGGGGCGCACGCCCGGGCGGCCGACCGGGTGCGGTGACCGGCCGCTCGGCCAGGCCCGCCACCTCACCGGCGGCGAAGTCACGGGCGGACTGCAGGAGTTCGGGAAGCCGGGAGAGATCGTCGGCGAGTGTCGGGTGCATGAGCCGCAGCGTAGGCCCGACGCGTGCCGCACGACTGGTCCACTTGAGGGAAACTGGACCAGTGGACACAGGTTTCGTCGCCGCGCTCGGTGACTGGCGTGCCCGGCCCGGCCCCCGCGCCGGCTCCCTCGCCACGGCGGTGCGTGAGGCGGTCGTCGACGGGCGGCTCCCGGCCGGCTCCCGGCTGCCCTCGGAGCGGGAACTCGCCCGTACCCTGCACCTGAGCCGGGGCACCGTCGTGGCCGCGCTGACCCTGCTGCGCGACGACGGCTGGCTCGCCACCCGGCACGGCAGCGGCAGCGTCGTCCGCCTGCCCGTCCGGCTCACCGAGCGCACCACGCCCTGGTCCCAGGACCGGGGCGGCGCCCCCGACGCCGACCTCGACCTCACCCTCGCCGTCACCGCCGCACCCCACGAGGCCTTCCGGACCGCCCTCGCCCGCGCCGCCGAACGCAGCGCCGCCCTGTTCGTCGACTCCGGCGTCACCGGCGCGGGCCTGCCCCGCCTGCGTGAACTGCTCGCCGACCGCTACACCCGCGCCGGCCTCGCCACCCGCCCCGAGCAGATCCTCGTCACCGCGGGCGCCCAGGCCGCCCTCACCCTGCTCCTCGACCACCTGCACACCGACCGCCGGTCACCCGTCGTCGTGGAGAACCCCACCTACCCCGGTGCCCTCGCCGTCCTGCGCGCCCGCCGCACCCGCCTGCTGGCCGTCCCCGTCACGGCACCCGAGGGCTGGGACACCGCCCGCCTCACGGACGCCGTACGCCGCCACGGTCCCCGACTCGCCTACCTGATGCCCGACTTCCACAACCCGACCGGCGCCCACATGGACGCAGCGACGCGCCGTACGATCGCCTCCCTCGCCGACCGGTTCGGACTGACCGTCCTCGCCGACGAGACGATGCGCGACCTGGACCTGAGGACCCCGCCCGGCACCGAACCCCACCTCGCCGGGGCCCGGGTGATCCAGATCGGCTCGGCGAGCAAGACCCTGTGGAGCGGCCTCAGGGTCGGCTGGATCAGGGCGGGCGCGGACCTCGTACGACAGCTGCGGCTGAGCCCGCTCCAGGCCCAGCTCTCCCCGCCCCCGCTGGAGCAGCTCGTCGCCGCCGAACTCCTCGGCACTCCGCTCCCGGACCTCCTCGCCGACCGCCGCGACCGGCTCCGCGCCCAGCGCGACCACCTCGCCGGCCTGCTCACCGCGACCGGATGGACGTACACCGTCCCGGACGGCGGCCTCACCCTGTGGCTGCGCCTCGGCGCGGGCACGAGCGCCACCGACCTCGCGGCCCGGGCCGCCGCACGCGGGCTCGCCGTCACCCCCGGCCCGCACTTCGCCGCCGACCGCACCACCCTCACCCGGCACCTGCGCCTGCCGTTCACGGCGACGGAGGAGACGCTGACGCGAGCGGTGGGCCTCTTGCGCGCGTGTTCGGGGAGCCCCGAAACCGCCTGACCCGGCCTCCGCGCAGCGACGAAGCGGCGACGAAGTTCACCGTTCCGTCACAGCGTGGCCGGAACTACAACCGTCGGCTCGGGCGGCAGGTCTAGTAGGCCGAGAGCACGGGAATCCGAAGGGGACCACCCGGGGGAGGCCCTGGGAACACAGGGGAGAAGGGGAAGGGGTCGACATGGGGGACATACGCAGACGAGGTGTCGTCGCGCTCGGCGTCACCGCACTGGTGGCGCCGCTCACGCTCGCCTTCACCGCGGCACCGGCCCAGGCCGCGAGCTGCACCACGCAGGCGGGGCCGTACCAGAAGCAGGTGGAGAAGTTCCTCGGCCGCCCGGTCGACGGAAAGCAGTCCTCCGCCGACTGCAAGGCCATCCAGGCGTTCCAGAACAAGCACGGCATCACACCCGCCATCGGCTACGCCGGGCCCGTCACCTGGGGCGTGATGGACCTGATGAACAAGCAGAAGGCCGTCGGGAGCAACCCGAACAAGGACGGCAAGTGCCCGGTGAACAAGGGCCGTATCGCCTGCGTGAACCTTTCGCTCCAGCTGAGCTGGATCCAGGACGGCAACAAGCTCGTCTACGGGCCCGTGCCGGTGCGCACCGGACGTGACGGGTACGAGACCCGCACCGGCCTGAAGAAGATCTACTGGCGGGACATCGACCACGTCTCGGACATCTACGACGTGCCGATGCCCTACAGCCAGTTCTTCGACGGCGGGCAGGCCTTCCACTCCGTCAACCTCAGCATGTGGAACCCGCCGGGCTCCCACGGCTGCGTCAACATGACCACGAGGGACGCCAAGAAGTACTGGTCGCTGCTGAAGACGGGCGACGACGTCTTCGTGTACGGCCGCAAGCCGGGCACCTGAGCCGGCCCGGGCGCCCGCTCACCGGCCTCAGTCGTCCGGTGCGTCCCCGAAGTCGGGGATCTCCAGCCGGACCCCGCCCTGCCGCGCGGACTCGTGCGCGACGATGCCCGGCAGGGTGTAGCGGGCGGCCACCCACGCGTTCACCGACGGCAGCGTGCGGGTGTTGACCGCGGTGACGAAGTCGTCCACCAGGAAGTGGTGGCTGCCCTCGTGCCCGTTGTGCAGCTGGTCGAACTCCCGCGGCAGCCGGGCCCGGTCGTGCACCGGCGCCGACCCGGAGGTGAAGGCGGCCCGCAGCTCCGGCGCGATGTGCTGCAGCGACGGATCGTCGGGCGACAGGGTCGGCTTGGGCTCCAGCAGTTCGCTGATGTCCTTCACACCGTTCTTGTCCTGCCACAGCGCCACCGTCGCCAGCTGCTCCATGCTCGCCTCCGTCCCGAAGAACCGGAAACGCGACTCGCGGATGTGCGAGGGGTAGCCGACCCGCCGGAACTCGTTCGTACGGAACGAGCCGCCGCCCGCCACCTCGAACAGCGCGGTCGCGTTGGACACGTCGTTGTCGAACCGGCTGACCGAACGGTCGAAGACGCCGTCGCCGCGTTCGTCCCGCACGCCGATCGCCGAGACGCTCACCGCGTGCGTCCGCCAGGCGCCGAGCACCCCGCCGACCGAGTGCGTCGGGTACAGCAGCGGGGGATAGCTGGCGGTCGCCTTCCAGTTCTCGCCGCCGCTGTACTGGTAGGCGTCGTAGAAGCCGAGGTCCATGTCGTGGACGTAGTCGCCCTCGGCGTAGAACAGCCGGCCGAAGGCGCCCTCGGCGATCTGGTTGCGGGCGTGCACGGTCGCCGGGTTGTACTGGCTGGTCTCGCCCATCATGTACGTCAGACCGGTCGCCCTGACCGCGTCGATGATCGCCGTGATCTCCTCCGTGGTGATCGCCATCGGCACCGCCGAGTACACGTGCTTGCCCGCGTTCAGGCCCTGCAGGACCAGCGGGCCGTGCGTCCAGCGCTGAGTGAAGATCGCGACCGCGTCGACCGCCGGCGACTCCAGCATGGCCTCGTACGACGGGAACGTGCCCGCGAGCCCGTGTGCGGCGGCCAGCCGCCCGGCCCGCTCGGGCAGCAGGTCGGTGATGTGGACTTCGCCGACGCCGGGATGGGCCTGGAACAGCGAGGCGAACTGACCGGAGAACTGGCCGGCACCGACGATGCCGAGGGAGAAAGTCATGCGGATTACTTTTGCTCCAGAAGAATCAGAGCGTCAAGGGGGCGCCCGTAGCTTTCGTCTACGGGAAAGATCCCAGTAGAGTGGCCTGGTTGCTTCAACCTCAAAAGAAACGGAAGGGTCGGCCTTCATGAGCAGCTGGCTGCCGCTGAGCCCGGGGGAACGCTCCGTGGCGATCGAGGTCCTGGTGCACGGCCCGCTGTCCCGCACCGAGCTGGCTCGTCGGCTGGACCTCTCGCAGGGCAGCCTCACCCGGCTGACCAAGCCGCTGATCGAGTCCGGCCTGCTGGTGGAGGTGCCCGAGGCGGGTGCCCCGGCCCCGGTGCGCCAGGGCCGGCCCTCGCAGCCGCTCGACGTCGTCGCCGAGTCCCGCACCTTCCTCGGCTTCAAGATCACCGAGGACTTGGTCTACGGCGTCGTCACCACGTTGCGCAGCGAGGTCGTCGCCCGTCTCGACCGGCCGCTGACCGGACGCGACCCGGCGGCCGTCGCCGACCTGCTCGCGGAGATGACCGCCGAACTGGCCGCTCGCCACCCGGCCCTCGCGGGCATCGGCATCGGCGTGGGCGGGCTGGTGCGCGAGCGTGCGGTGGTCGGCGAGTCGCCCTTCCTGCGCTGGCGGAACGTTCCGCTCGCCGAGCTGGTCCAGGAGCGCACCGGCCTGCCGGTGGTCGTGGAGAACGACGTGGCCGCCCTGGTCGAGGCCGAGACCTGGTTCGGCGCCGGACGCGGCCTCGACCGCTTCGTCGTCCTGACCATCGGCGCGGGTTTCGGCTACGGGCTCGTGCTCGGCGGCAGGCGGGTGTCCTACGCCGAGGAGGACCGCGGCTTCGGCCGGCACCTGATCATCGACCCCAACGGCCCGCTCACCCCGGACGGCGAGCGCGGCAGTGCCGTGTCCCTGCTCGGCATCCCCAGCATCCGCTACCAGATCCGCGCCGCCACCGGCCGGGACGCCACCTACGAGGAGATCCTCGCCGCTGCGGCCGCGGACGAACCCATGGCCTCCCGGGTGATCGACGAGGCTGCCCGGGCCCTGGGCACGCTGGTCGCGCAGATCGCCAACTTCGCCATGCCGCAGAAGATCCTGCTCGCCGGGGAAGGTGTGGGCCTCATGGATGTGGCGGGGGACACGGTGCGCGAGACCATCGCCGCCCACCGGCACCCGCAGGCCGCTCCGGTCGGCCTGGAGACCAAGATCTCCGACTTTCACGACTGGGCACGCGGAGCAGCGGTGTTGGCGATCCAGGTCCTCGTGCTCGGTGCGGACCGGGTGTGAACTCCCGCCTCCACTTGACACATTGACGTGATGAGTAACACGGTCCGAAATGTCCGTATCGGGTGTACTTACTCACAGCGCCTTCACGTAGCCCGGCATATGCTTCACAGCATGTCCACCACTGTTGAAGCCGTCTCCGAGCGATCGGCCGACGAGGTCAACGAGGAGATCAGGGCCCTGTGGCGCCGGTCGGGCGGGACACTTACCACCGAGCAGCGCGCGGAGTACCAGCGCCTCGTGATGGAGTGGGCCGCGGCGGCCCCGCACCAGGCGGCCTGAACCTCTCTCGTCAGCCCCACGTCGCCGAGTAGTACCGCTGGTACGCCTTGCGGTCCTGCTCGGCACGGAAGTAGCGGGTGGCGACCAGCGCGATCAGACTCCCCGCGATGACCAGCAGCCCGGGACCGACGTTCCGGGTGTCCGTGAGCCGTGCCAGCAGCGTCTCGCCCTGTGCGGTGCCCGTGACCGGCGCCGAGGAACCGGGCGAGGCCGCGCTCGGCGCAACGGCACCCTGGCCTGCCGGGGCGGACTGCGCGGGGGAGGGTGCCGCGCCCTGGGCGCCGCCCGCGTTCTGTGCCGACACGAGGAGTCGGACGTTCAGCGCCGCCATCGCCTTGGTGATCGGCTGGAAGAACGTCGTCCCGCCCGTGGTGCAGTCCCCGTTGCCGCCCGAGGTCACGCCCAGCGCGACGCCCTCGGAGAACAACGGGCCGCCGCTGTCGCCCGGTTCGGCGCACACGTTGGTCTCGATGAGTCCGGTGACCGTGCCCTCGGGATAGTTCACGGTCGAGTTCAGCCCGGTCACCTGGCCGTCGTGCAGCCCGCTGGTGCTGCCGCTGCGGAACACCCGCTGCCCGACCGTCGGATCGGCCGCACCGGTGATCCGCACGCCCTTGCCGCCGCCGATCGCGACCACGTCGGCACCGTCGCCGGCCTTGCCGGAGTTGTACTGGACGAGCGAGAAGTCGTTGCCGGGGAAGTTGCTGCTGACCGTCTTGCCCAGCTGCTGGTTGCCCTGGTTGTCGGCGAACCAGATCGATCCGGCGGGCCCGCAGTGGCCGGCGGTGAGGATGAAGTCGCTCTGCCCGTTGCTCACGTTGAAGCCCGCCGAGCAGCGACCGCCCGTCGACAGGATCGGCTGCGCCCCGTTCAGCCGCGTGGTGAATTTGCCGTTCGTGCGCTCCATGTGCACGAAAGTGCCGATCCGCGCGGCGACTTGGGTCATCCGGGACCAGTCGTCGGCCGACACCGTACGGTCGGCCTGCACCACGACCCGGTTGGTCCGGTAGTCCATCGACCAGGCGGTGCCCGCCACACGGGGCGCCGAACGCAGGGTGGCCGTGGCCGACTTCAGCTCGTTCATGCTGTGCGACACGACCTTCGCCTCGGCCCCCGCACGGCGCACCGTCTGTGCCGCCTGCGCATCGGTCACCGCGACGACGGGCCGCCCGTCGCCGCCGATCCAGCTGCCCGCCGTCCGCGCCGTGCCGAGCTTCGCCACCAGCGCCGCGCCCGTGTCACCGGCCGTCCCGGCCGAACTGAGCGTCCTGGCGGACGCCGGGGGAGTCTCGCTCGCCATGGCCGCCTGGGCGACCATCGCACCTCCCAGGAGGAGTCCGCCGACCGCCGCCAGGCGTGTCACTCGCCGGACGACCCGTCGTCGTGCGTGCCTCATGCATGGCTCCCGAACCCGAACGCGCGATGCCCCTACCGGCACCACGGGGCCCTCCGGTCGTCGAGCGCCCGACCCTGAGTACGTGGCCCGGCCCGGTGGTGTTCACCGACGGCGGTGATCTTCTCGACCCGAACCCGCCGCCGGCTCTCGCGCGTCGCCGTCAGGCCTTGCGCGCCACCCCGCCGAACATGGCGACCTCCTCCGGCTCGGCGCCGTCGCCGTCCTCCGGGCGCCAGCGCGAACAGGACACCACGCCCGGCTCCAGCAGCTCGAGACCGTCGAAGAAACGGGTGACGTCCTCGGGCGTACGCTGGGTCAGCTTCGGAGTGCCGTGCTCGTTCCAGAACTTGACCGCCTCGTCCACGTCCGGCATCGACGGGCTGGTGACGGTGTGCGACAGCACCAGATGGCTGCCCGACGGCAGCCGGTCCGTCAACTGCCGCACCAGGCCGTACGGGTCCTCGTCGTCGCCGATGAAGATGACCACGCCGAGCAGCATCAGCGCCACCGGCTGAGTGAAGTCCAGCGTCTTCGCGGCGTGTTCGAGGATCGCGTCGACATTGCGCAGATCCTCGTCCAGGTAGTCGGTGCGGCCCTCGGGCGTGCTGGTGAGCAGGGCGCGGGCGTGCGCGAGGACGAGCGGGTCGTTGTCGACGTACACGATCCGCGCGTCCGGAGCGATGCGCTGGGCGACCTCGTGCGTGTTGTCGGCGGTGGGCAGCCCGGTGCCGATGTCCAGGAACTGGCGGATGCCGAGCTCGCCGACCAGGTGGCGTACCGCCCGGCCCAGGAACAGCCGGTCGGCGCGCGCGTACTCCCCGATGCCCGGGTGGAGTTGGCGAATCTGGTCGCCGGCCGCTCGGTCGACCTCGTAGTTGTCCTTGCCACCGAGCCAGTAGTTCCATATCCGGGCCGTGTGCGGCTGGCTGGTGTTGATCCGGGCGCGCAGCGACACGGCCACGTCGTTGGTGGCTGCCGGGTTGTCGGTCACGTGGGTTCAGCTCCTGGATGCCTGAAGAGAGGTGCGCCATTCAAGACGCAATCTAGACGCCCGAGTTGATCTGTGCCGCACGTCCCGGGCTTTCCGCGTCCGAACCGGGCCGGGACCAGCTGCGCGCGTCGCCGCGCACCGACTGCGCGCACCGACTCCGCACCCCCGAACGGGCGCAGCCGCGCGACCGGAGCCGGATCCCCGCGGCCGCCCGGCTCGGCGGAGGCGATCCGGCGGGCGATCCCGGCGAGGAGGTCGGCGAGCTGCACCCGTGCGTCCAGCCGCGAGTGCACCGGCAGCACCCGGCGAGGCAGGCCCCCTCCTGTCGCGCAGCGGATCGAGCACCGGGATCAGCGGTCGCGCCACGGTCGGCCGGGCCCGGTGGGTCCAAGCGGTCCTCGGTCGCCCCGTCCGCCCGGCTCGCCCCGTTTCCGGTCACGCCACAGCCGCCTATCTTGAGCCCCATGACCAGCATCCCGCACGGCACACCCGGCGAACCCGACCCGCTGCGCGTCCTCGGCCTGGAGCGGCTGCGACGTCGTACGAGCATGAAGTGGCGCGCCTACCCCGAGGACGTGCTGCCACTGTGGGTGGCCGAGATGGACGTACCCCTCGCCGAGCCGGTCGTCCGCGCCGTCACCGACGCGCTCGCCCTCGGGGACACCGGCTACCCCGCGGGCACCGCCTACGCCGAAGCGCTGGCCGGGTTCGCCGCCAAGCGCTGGCACTGGCACGGGATCGCCGTGGAGCACACCGCGATCGTTCCGGACGTGATGCTCGGTGTGGTCGAGATGCTCAGACTGGTCACCGGTCCCGGGGATCCGGTGATCGTGAACGCGCCCGTGTATCCGCCGTTCTACCAGTTCGTGAGCCACATGGACCGCCGCGTGGTCGAGGCCCGGCTCGGCGCCGACCTGCGCATCGACCTCGATCGGCTGGCGGAGACGTTCCGGGAGGCGACCGCGGGCGGTGGCCGGGCCGCGTTCCTGCTGTGCAGCCCGCACAACCCCACCGGCACCGTGCACACCGCAGCCGAACTGGCCGCCGTGGCCGACCTCGCCGAGCGGTACGGCGTCCGTGTCGTCGCGGATGAGATCCACGCCCCGCTCGTCGCCCCCGGTGTCACCTACGTGCCGTACCTGAGCGTGCCCGGCGCCGAGCGCGGCCTGTCGCTGATGTCGGCGTCCAAGGGCTGGAACCTCGCCGGGCTCAAGGCCGCGCTGGCCGTCGCCGGACCCGGCGCCGCCGCCGACCTCGCCCGGCTGCCCGAGGAGGTCAGCCACGGCCCCAGTCACCTGGGCGTCATCGCCCACACCGCCGCCCTGAACGACGGCACCGAATGGCTGGACGCCCTGCTGGCCGGTCTCGACGCCAACCGGCGCCTGCTCACCGACCTGCTCGCCGAGCACCTGCCCGCGGTCCGCCCGTGTCCCGCCGAGGCCACCTACCTGGCCTGGCTCGACTGCCGTGCCCTCGGACTCGGCGACGACCCCGCCGAGGTCTTCCTCGACCGCGGCCGGGTCGCCCTCAGCCCCGGCGTGCTCTTCGGCACCGGCGGCGCCGGGCACGTGCGCCTGAACCTGGCGACCTCTCCGGAGATCCTCACGGAGGGGGTACGGCGGATGGCGGCGGCCCTGGCCTGAACCATCGGCGCTCGGCCTCCTAGACTGCCGGAATGGACGACACGCAGCTGGACCGGCTCGGCTCCGGCAAGTACCTGCTGGTCACCAGCTACCGCAAGGACGGCACCCCCGTCGCGACCCCGGTGTGGGTGGTCCGGGACGGGGACGCCCTGGGCGCGTGGACGGCCGCCGACAGCTGGAAGGTCAAGCGCATCCGCCGGCGCGCCGACGTCCTCGTCGGCCCCTGCGACCTGCGCGGCAATCCCACCGGCGACCAGCTCCCGGCCACCGCCGAGATCGCCGACGCGGCCACCACCGCCCGCTACCGCACCCTCATCGCCCGCAAGTACGGCATCGTCGGCCGGCTCACCCTGCTGGGCAGCCGGCTGCGGCGCGGGCTGGAGGGCACGGTCGGGATCCGGGTGACGCTGAAGCCCTGAGGAGGCTGCTGCTTCCCCAGGGCTTCAGGCGGCTACGACGAGGGCTTTAGGCGGCTACGACGCGTCGAGCACCGTGCCGTTCAACTCCAGGCCGCCGGGCTTCGGTTTGCCCGTCTGCTCGTCGATCTGCTGGAACCGCACCGACTCCGAGGACTCCCGCACCCGGTCCTTGACCGTGGGAATGGTGATGTCCGCACTGGTCTTGCCCGCCGGGATGTTCTCCCACAGGTAGAGACCGCCGGACACCTTGGACAGCGGCCGCTCAGGGTCCGGCGAGGCACCGGTGGTGTCCCGCAGCCAGCGCGCGGACACGTCCTTGGTGGACAGCTCGGTCCCGTCGGGCGCCACCGCGAGGAAGAACGCGCTCATGTCCACGTCGACGGCCTCGGACAGCGACACCCGCCACTTCAGACCCTGCCCCTCGGTCACCTTGTCGGCGACGGGGGTGACGGTCATCTTGGGCGCCGGGTCGTCGTCGTGCACCGTGATCCCGCCCCGGTACGAGCCGACGACCGCGCCGCGGACCGCCTTGACGCTGATGTCGTACGACACGTCCTGGCCGTAGCGCTTGTTGCCCTTCACCTCGACCGGCACGTCGATGTCGTGACCGCCGGGACGCACGGTGACCAGCCGGTTCGTGACCTTGCCGGAGGCCGGGTCGAAGACGTACACCCGGACCTGTCCGCTGCCCTGCCCCGACACCTCGACCGGAACCTGGTAGGTGCGGGTGCCGGAGTCGCCCTCGTCCACGGTCATGCGGCCGACGTCCACGCGCGGCAGACCGGCCGCCTGCACCGCCGGCAGACCGGGGCGCCAGCCCCAGGCGTCCATCAGCCAGGCCCGGCCGGAGCCCGAACGCGGGGTCAGCTCGAGGGACTTGATCCGGTGCAGGTCGAGCCCGGCGCGGGTGGCCGCCGTCAGCGGCACCCGGATCTCCCGTGCCCAGTAGGACGCGGTGCTCTGACTGCCCGGCAGCCCGTCGGCCTTCACCTTGCCGAGGACCGCCTTGCGGCCGGAGGCGTCGGTGACGGACACGTCCAGCCGTGTGCCCCGGGAGTTCGGCGGCACGAACAGCCGCAGCGTGAGCGCCTTGTCACCGGCCATCGAGACCGGGTCCTTGACCGCCACCCGTGCCGGGGTGCCCGCATGCGTCCAGTGCAGCGCGATCGCGTGCCGGCCGGGCTCGCGGTCGGTCTCCCACTGCACGAAGTGCGGAGAGCTCCCCTTGGCACCTTGGCCCAGGCAGGCCTTGGCCGGTGCGGGGTCCACTGCCGCGCACAGCTTGGCGCCGGTCACGGACACCCCGCCGTCCGGCAGGAACCCGGCGTCACGGAGCCCGCCCACCGCATGGCTGAGGACCCGCGCCGGGTCCGCCGACGGCGCCCGCTTGCCGGAACCGTCCAGCAGCGGCCGGACCTTGTCGTCACCGGCGAGGAACAGCCGCGCGGCGGCCGCGATGTAGGTCGAACCGGCCCGGTGCTGCTGGTCGGCGGTCAGCCGGGTCGCGGCACGCTTGGCGCACACCGGGTCGGGGTGCTGCGGATCGTCCGAGAAGTCGTCCTGGGCGGGCGCGGTGGCCTGCCCCGGCGTCCACTCGGAGTTGAAGAAGTTGTGGTTGGCGCCGATGACGTACACCGCGCTGTGCAGTGCGGCACCGCGGCTCACCCCACGCGTGCCGTCGACGTACATCTCGCCCTGGAGGTCGGAGACGTCACCGTCGCAGCCCGGCAGGATCGACACGGACGGCACGTCGGGCACCGGGTTCTGGCCGAAGACGGTGGGGCCGATGAGGACCAGACCGCGGATCGTCCAGCGCACCGGCCCGTGGTAGCCGTCCTGGGCGGCGGGCGGCGGGTACAGGCTGTCCATCGCGGCCCGGTCGACGCCCTCGCCGCCGCGCGAGTGCCCGACCAGCAGGACGCGGGACAGGTCGGCGCGGGGCGCGTCCTGCACGATCTGCGGGGCGGTCTCGGGGTGCGCGGTCCAGTCGGCCCACTGGGCCAGGTGCAGTCGCACCAGGGACGAACGCGCCTGCGCGCCGCCGTCCTCGGCGTTCCAGTCCTGGCCGTTGATGCCGTTCGCGGAGATCGACACGGTCACATAGCCCTGGGAGGCCAGCAACTTCTGGTCGCGCAGGTAACCGCGGTGGCTCGGCACCGCCTTCGTCCCGGCCGGGCAGGGCCAGTCGCCGGTGATGTCCTGACCCTTGTAGCAGGTGAAGTGGCGGCCGTGCAGGAACAGCGCGAGCGGGCGCGGGCCGCGGGCGCCGGTGGGGGCGACGACCACCGCGCGCATCTCCACCGGGGCGGAGAAGCCCGGCAGCCGGACCGACTTCAGGCTGTACTCACCGGTCTTGGTGCGGTACGAACCGGGCTTGCCCGGGTCCACGGGGTTGGCCGGCAGAGGTGCCGGCGGCTGGACCGCGGATCCGGTCGGGACGGCGCCCCGGCCGTCCAGTCGCCGTCCGCCGGACCAGACCTGCAGCCCGCGCAGCTCGCCGGCGTGCTGCCCGTCGAGCGGCAGCCGGAAGGTACGTCCGTCCTTGGCCGGCTGCGGAATCCCCAACAGGCGTCCACCCGAACGGAATTCGACGCGTGCGTCCCCCATGGGCACCGGCCGGTCCGAGCGCCACACCAGCTGCTGCGACGCCGACCGGCCGCCGGTGATCCCCCACCCTGGCGGCAGCTTCCCGTCGGCCGCTGCGGTCAACGCCGCCGACTCCGATGATGGTTGACCCTGTGCGACTGCCGCCCCTGGGGATGCGCCCGCCACCGCGAGCAACGCGGCGGCGGTGACCCATATGCGCCGGGCACGGACCACAGTTCCTCCTCTGACCCCGTCCTCGGGCGTCCCGGCGGTCCCGGGCGCCCCTCGTCCCGGGAGGACGGGAAGGAGACACTGTGGGTTGCCTGTGAAGGGCAAGTGTTGGATCACATCGTGCGGCCGGCGCTCCGGCGCACGGCAACGGTGGGGTCAGCGGTCGGGGCGTACGGCAACTACCGCCCGCGAAAAGTGACTTGGGAGCGGCGCGGCTACCCGGCCGGGGGCGGTACCGGGGTGGCCTGGTGGTAGTACATCCGCCAGCCGGACCGCTCGTCCCGCCGGCGCCACAGCGAACTGCGGCGCGCGTGACGCCCGTCGAGCACGGTCTCGTACGTCAGATGCACCAGACCCGGAGCCAGCAGGGCCCCGTTCATCTCCGAGGGCTCGTAACGGGGACCCTCGTCCGTGCTGCCCGCCATGTCCGGCAGTGCGGCCAGGATGTCCTGCAGGGTCCATCGCCTGCCCGAGGCACCGACCTCGACGAAGTCCGGGTCGAGCCACTGCCGGGTCAGGTCCCGCGAGGAGCGCACCCGGGGGTCCATGAGCGCGAGCTCACCCTCGATCGCCGCGCTCACCTGCTCCGATTCCGATGCGGAGGTCGGTTCCGATGCCATGTTCATGGGGGCATCTTCGCGCAGGCCGCGATCCCGCGGCCGAGACGGCCTCAGGTCCAGGCGCGGTACGGCTCGTCGATCAGCTGGAAGACCGGCTCGCCCCGGACCGGGTCCTTGGTCGTGGACAACCGCACCCGGTCCCCGCTGTGGATGCCGACGGGCGGGCCCATGACCCGGCCCCGTACGACGAACCCCTCGGCCATCTCGATCAGCGACACGTTGCGCGCCGCGGGCGTGTTGCGGTGCACCACGGTGGAGTGGCGCACCGTCCCGGCGCCCTCGCTGCGCTCCGTGCGCAGTTCGCTGCCCTGGCACACCGGACACAGCAGGCGGTGGTACATCGCGGTGCCGCACCAGGTGCAGCGCTGGAAGACGATGGCGTCCTTGGAGTCCGCGACGGCGGGGTCGAGGACACCCGCCCCCGCGGAGCCTGCCGCCGGATGCGAGGCGCTCGCTGAGTGGTGGTACACGCTGGTCAACTCCCTGCCCTCGACCGGAATCCGCGCGCCCGGAGTGAACCGCGCGTGTGTGCCCGGTTGCCGTGCCACCGTGCACGCCGACAGAGTATGGCACTCAGTGTCACTCGTAAAGGCACTCCGTACCCCAAATCTGCGGAGGCTTTGTGAGCGAGAGGTACCAGGTCGTGCGGGTCAGGCGCGGCCGACGGCCGACTCGAACTCCTGCACCACCCGCCACAGCGGTGCGTTCCGGCGCGTGACGAGGACGACCACGTCGTCGGGGTGATCGATGCCGAGGTGTGCTGCTTCCGGGGGCGTGCCTTCGGGGTGCGTGATCTCGGAGCGTGTGGTGTCGAGGTGCTCGCCGGCCGGGGTGGGGCGTGGATGTGCCGAGGGGGCGAAGGCGGCCTGGACGTATCCCAGGGCATGGTCCACCGCCGTGCCCGCGTCGCCCTTGCCGTCCGAACGCAGCCAGGAGCGCAGGGCGTTGTTGTGCGCGGCGACGACGCCGGCGGCGATCACGTCGGCGTGCAGTGTCCCGTCGTGCTGCCCGGCGAACCGCCCGCGCAGATACTCGGCGAGCGCGCGCTCGTAGCGCCAGACCACGGACAGCTCGTAGGCGCGCAGTCCCGGCACCTTCTTGGTGAGCCGGTAGCGCTGTACGGAGAAGGTCGGGTTCTCCGCGTACATCCGCAGCACCAACCGGGCCGCGTCGCACACCCGCCGGACCGGCTCGTCCGCCTCGTCGCTCGCGGCGAGGAACGCGGTCATGTCGGCCAGGCAGCGCTCGTGGTCGGGGAAGACCACGTCCTCCTTCGAGGGGAAGTAACGGAAGAACGAGCGGCGGCCGACCCCGGCCAGCGCCACGATGTCGTCCACGGTGGTCTGCTCGTACCCGCGTTCCAGGAACAGCTGGAAGGCCGCCGCGACCAGGGCGTCCCGCATCGGCGGCTTCGCGGTCGGCGCCGCGCTGCTGGAGCTCATGAACGGGAACGTAGCACCCGGCCCGGTTTCATGACACTCAGTGCAGCAGAAGGGGCGCGACAGGGGAACTGAGTGCTCTGTGGTCGAGTCTCCGAACACCGGAGCGATCGAATTGATTGGAAACGATCGATACGATTGTGGGCGTAGAGTAAGCGACTCGGGATCACTGTTCCAGGGGGAGCCCCATGCGACTGCACGTCGACCAGCGCCACGAGCGGGTGCTCGAACTCGTCCGGGAGCGGGGCAGCCTCCGCGTCGCCGAACTGGCGGCCGAACTCGGCGTCTCGGCGGTCACGTTGCGGCGCGACGTGGAGACGTTGGCGGCCCAGGGCCGGGTGCAGCGGCTGCACGGGGCGGTGGTCTGGCCGGGCGACACCGCCGCCACCCCCGAGCCGCGGCCCGAGCCCGCCGAAGGCGCCGTGATCGGAATGATCGTGCCGACCACGAACTACATCTTCGCCGACATCGTGCGCGGTGCCCGCGAGGCCGTCGGCGCCCAGGGTGGACGGCTGGTCCTCGGTGTCTCCGGCTATGTCGACACCGAGGACTCCGTGCAGGCGGAACACCTGGTCGCGGGCGGTGCACAGGGGCTGCTGGTGGCGCCCAGCTGGTTCGGCGGCGTCCCCGAGGACGGGCAGGAGAAGTGGCTCATGGAGTGCGAGGTGCCCACCGTTCTGGTGGAGCGCTCCGCGCTGCCCGGCAACCCCGCGGCCGACCTCGACCGGGTCCGCACCGACCGGGCCCACGGCGCCGCCCTGGCCGTCGGACACTTCGCCGCCCTCGGCCATCGCCGGATCGCCGCCGTCCTCCAGGAGGGGCCGCACGCCGTCCAGATCGGCGCCGGCTTCCAGGCGGCCGTACGCTCGCGCGGCATCGACGTCGACGAAGGCGCCCCGAGCGTGCGGGAACACGGTGACTACGACGCCTCCGTCGACTATCTCGTCAAGGCGGTCCGTGAACGCGGCGTCACCGCGGCGCTGGTGCACAGCGACGAGGACGCCATCGTGCTCGTGCCCCGGCTCCAGGCGCGTGGTGTGCGGGTGCCCGACGATCTCGCGCTCATCGCCTACGACGACGAGGTCGCGGGCCTCGCCGACGTGCCCCTCACCGCCGTCGCCCCGCCCAAGCACGCGGTGGGCGATCTCGCCGCGAAGCTTCTGCTGCGCCGCCTCGCCGAGCAGGCGGCGGGGGAGCGGCCCAGCCCCCGGCAGCACCTCGACCTGCTTCCGGAGCTGCGGATCCGCTCGTCGTGCGGGGGCACCTCGTCTGCCCGAAGCGGTTCATGACACCTCATTTCACCTCATGACGCCTGCTGACGCCGTCGAGCGGTGCGTGTGAGCGAAGCGATCGAATGGCGATCGTTTTGATTGTCTTGTGCGAACGCTCTTGACGTTGATCGGCTGTGCACAAAAGATGTCCTGCGACCGCCTCTTCCCGTACGAGGTCTCGTAGGAGCCGTGCCATGACGCGTACGTCACGATCGTTCCGTATCGCCGCAACCGCCGCCGTCGCCGCCCTGGGCCTGCTCGCCACCGCCTGTGGCGGCAGCGGCGGTTCGACCGGATCCGCGTCCGACGGCAAGCCGGTGACCATCGACTACTGGACCTGGACGCTCGGTGCCAAGTCGACCGTCGACGCGTTCAACAGGACGCACAAGGACATCAAGGTCCGGTTCACCGAGATCCCGAGCAGCACCGAGGGATACAGCAAGCTGGCCAACGCCGTGAAGGCGGGCAACGCGCCCGACGTCGCCACGATCGAGTACCAGATGGTCCCCGAGTTCGCGAGCCAGGGCAATCTGATCGATCTGACCGAGTACGCCGGTGAAACGGTCAGGACGAAGTTCCCGAAGCCCGTGCAGTCGCTGGTCACCTTCGGCGGCCGTACCTGGACCGTCCCCTACGACGTGGCACCGCAGCTGCTCTACTACCGCACCGACCTGTTCAAGAAGTACGGCATCGCAGTCCCCAAGACCTGGGACGAGTTCAGGGCGGCCGCCGAGAAGGTCAGGAAGCAGGACAAGAACGTCCGCCTGGCCTCCTTCCCGAAGAACGACCCCGCCCTGCTGGCCGCGCTCGCCTGGCAGGCCGGCGGGAAGTGGTTCGGCACTCGGGGCGACGCCTGGAAGACGGGCGTGAACGACGCCCCCACGAAGAAGGTCGCCGCCTACTGGGACGGTCTGGTCAAGGACAGCCTCGTGCAGACCTTCACCGGCTACAGCCCCGAGGAGACCAGGGCCCGCGCCCAGGGCAGGACCCTCTCCTTCCTCGGCGCCTCCTGGTCCGCCGGCGGAATGAAGACCGCCCTGCCCGACCTCAAGGGCAAGTGGGCCGCCGCCCCCATGCCCAACTGGGGCACCCCGGCCGTCGGCAACTACGGCGGCACCTCCTACGGCGTCCTCAAGGGCAGCGAGCACGCCGAAGCCGCCGCCGAGTTCATCACCTGGCTCACCACGGACAAGGCCGGAGTCGAGGCCCGGCTCGCCGACCTCGCCTCGCCCAGCAGCGCGCTGCCCGCCAACGCGGACATGCGCAAGGTCGCCGCTGCCAGGTTCGACACGTCCTACTTCGACGGCCAGGACCTCTACACCCTCGCCTCCCAGCAGGCGGAGACCATCGTCCCCGGCTGGACCTGGGGCCCCGACCAGCTGGACGTCTACACCGCCATCCAGGACACCACCGCCAAGTCCGGCTTCACCGCGGGCGTCGAGGCGGGCGAGCAGAAGGCCGAGTCCGGCATAGCGGACCGCGGCCTCAAGCTCGCCGAGTAGCCCCTCAAGGGGAGGGGCCACGGGTGCGGCGCGCCACCACAGCGCGCCGCACCCGCAGCGGACCCGCAGCGGACCCGGCGCCGGCGGAGTGGCCGCCCGGTGACGTCGGTGTCTGCGTCGGCGTCGGCCAGGCATGTGCCACGCAGAGCAGCTCCGCCCCCCGTCCCGCCCCGTATCTCCCGCCACCCCGACCCCGAAGGAGCCGCCATGGCAGCACCCTTGGTCCGAAGCGCCGGTCCGCCGGACGCCCGTCGTGGACCGGACGGACCCGGCGGAGCCGCGCAGCCGAGGCGCGGCCAGCGTCGGGCCGCCGCCCTGCTGATCACCCCGTTCTTCGTCCTGTTCGGTGCGGTCATGGTCGCGCCCATCGGCTACGCGCTGTGGATGAGCCTGTTCCAGGAACGCTCCTCCGGGCTCGGCTTCGGCGGCACCCGGCGCGTCTTCGCCGGACTCGCCAACTACACCGCCGCCCTCTCCGACCCCGGATTCCGCTCCTCCTTCGCGCACATCGCGCTCTACTGCGCCCTGTACATCCCGGTGATGATCGGCGGCTCTCTCGCGCTCGCGCTGCTCGTGGACTCCGCCGTCGCCCGCGCGAAGCGGTTCTTCCAGCTCGCGCTCTTCCTGCCCCACGCGATCCCCGGGCTGATCGCCTCGATCATCTGGATCTACCTCTACACGCCCGGCCTGAGCCCCGTGCTCGACTGGATCGGAGCAGCCGGCGGCAGTTGGGACTTCTACGCGAACGATCACGTGCTGCTCTCGATGGTCAACCTGTCCGCCTGGCAGTGGACCGGCTACAACGTGGTCATCTTCTACGCCGCCCTGCAGGCCGTACCGCGCGAGGTGATCGAAGCGGCCGTCATGGACGGAGCCGGCCCCGTGCGCACCGCCCTGCGGATCAAGGTCCCGATGATCGCCTCCGCGATCGTCATGACCGTCCTGTTCACCTGTGTCGGCGCGATCCAGATCTTCACCGAGCCGAAGGTGCTCAACCAGCGCGGAGCACCCTCGATCGACACCGAGTGGTCGCCGACCCTGTACATCTGGAAGGCGGGATTCGTGCAGCACGACTACGGCCTGGCCGCGGCCGCCTCCCTGTTGCTCGCCGCCCTCGGCGTCACCCTCTCCTTCGTCGTCACCCGGATCGGCAACCGCTGGAAGGCGGCGGTATGAGCACCCTCACGCACTCCACCCCCGCACCCGCCCGACCGGAAACGGACACCCGCCCGCGGGCTACCGGCCGCCGCCGCACCCCCGCGAACGTCCTGCTCTCCAAGGCTCTCGTCAACGGCCTGCTGATCCTCGCCGCCTGCTACACCCTGATGCCGGTCAGCTGGCTGCTCATCGCCGCCACCAAGAACCACCGCGACCTCTTCGCCACCTCCGGCTTCACCCTCGGCGACTTCGACCTCCTCGCCAACCTGCGGCACGTGTTCACCGTCGACGACGGCATCTATCTGCGCTGGTTCGGCAACAGCGTCCTGTACTCCGTCGTGGGCTCCGCCGCCTCCACCCTGATCTGCGTGGCCACGGGCTACGCATTCGACAAGTACGACTTCAAGGGCAAGGAGAAGCTGTTCGGGCTGGTCCTCGGCGGCGTCCTCGTCCCCAGCACCGTCATCCAGCTGCCCATGTACCTGCTCGCCAGCAGGGCCGGCATCGTCAACACCTACTGGGCGGTGCTGCTGCCCGCGCTGGTCAACCCCTTCGGCGTCTACCTGGCCCGCGTCTTCTCGGAGGGATACGTGCCCGGAGAGGTCCTGGAAGCCGCCCGCGTCGACGGCGCCGGCGAGCTGCGCACGTTCGCCCGTATCGCGCTGCCCATGCTCGCCCCCGGCTTCATGACGATCTTCCTCTTCTCCTTCACGGCCAGCTGGAACAACTTCTTCGGCGCGCTCGTCATGCTCAACGACGACCACCTCTACCCGGTCAACCTGGGTCTGTTCATGTGGAACAGCGTCACCCAGCAGCAACCCGAGTACTACGCGCTCGTGATCACCGGCTCCCTGGTCGCCGTGCTCCCGCTGATCGCCGCCTTCGTCTGCCTGCAGCGCTTCTGGCGCTCCGGCCTGACCGCCGGCGCGGTGAAGTGACGGTGACCGTGCCCCAGACCCGCCGCCCGCGCACCGTCCTGGCCATGGGCGCCGACATCCACCGCTCCCTGCTCACCGACGGCACCCTCGACCGCCTCCACACGGTCGCCAGGGTCGACACGACCACGACGATCACCACGATCACCGACGCGAGCCCGGCCGACGCCCACCACCTCGCCCACGCCGAGATCCTCTTCACCCACTGGGGCGCGCCGGCACTCACCGAGGACGCGCTGCACCGTGTGCCCCGCCTGCGGGCCGTCGTCCACGCCGCCGGCTCCGTCAAGCACCACGTCACCGACGCCGTCTGGAAGCGCGGCATCACGGTGTCCTCGGCGGCCGCCGCCAATGCCCTCCCGGTCGCCGAATTCACCCTCGGCGCCATCCTGTTCGCGAACAAGCGGGTCCTGGACATCGCCCGTCGCTATGCCCACAACCGCGAACAGCCCGATCTGCTCACGGACTTCAGCGGCTACGGCAACTACCACCGCACCGTGGGCGTCGTCGGCGCCTCCCGCATCGGCCGCCGGGTCATCGAGCTGCTGCGCCCGCTCGACCTGCACGTCCTCCTGCACGACCCCTATCTCGACCCGGCCGGAGCCCGGGCCCTCGGCGCGGAACCGGTCGGTCTCGACGAGCTCGCCCGGCGCAGCGACGTGGTCACCATCCACGCCCCTCAACTCCCCGAGACCCGGCACATGTTCGACGCCCGCAGGCTCGCCCTGCTGCGTGACGGCGCCACACTGGTCAACACCGCGCGCGGTTCCCTCGTCGACACCGAGGCCCTCACCCGCCACCTCGTCCCCGGCCGCATCCACGCCGTCCTCGACGTCACCGAACCGGACGTACCGCCGGCCGACTCTCCCCTGTACACCCTGCCGAACGTGCTGCTGACCCCGCACATCGCCGGCTCCCTCGGCAACGAGCTGGGCCGCATGGCCGACTGGGCCACCGACGAGGTGGCGCGTTACGCCCAGGGCCTTCCGTTCGCTTATGGAGTAGGACCGGACGAGCTGTCCCGGTCCGCCTGATCGACCGTAAGGAGCGCCATGCCCGTCGCCGCACGCCGCGTCCTCGTCGTCGGCATCGACGGCGTACGTCTCGACGTACTGCACCGCCAGCCCACCCCGCACCTCGACGCCCTCGGCGCCGAGGGATTCCTGACGCCCGTCGAGGTCGCGGACGACACGCCCACCATGTCCGGACCCTGCTGGGCGACGATCGTCACCGGAGTGGGCCCGGCCAAACACGGGGTGTGGAGCAACGACCTCAGCGGCCACCGCCTCGACGCCTTCCCCGACTTCGCCACCCGCCTCGACCACCACGACGGCCGGCGCACCTTCGTCGCCGCGGGCTGGCGGCCCCTGCTGCAGCCGCGCGACGGCGGGCCCCTGTTCCGGGCGGCGTCCCGGACGGCGTTCATCGCCCCGGAGGCCGACACCCCCGAGGCCTGGGAGGAGTGCGACGAGCGGATCACCGATGCCGCCGCGCACATCCTCGCCGAGGAGGACGTCGAGGCGTCCTTCGTCCATCTCGGCGCGCCCGACGAGACCGCGCACGTCCTCGGCTGCGGGGCGGCCTACGAGGCGTCGGTCCGCCGCGCCGACGCCCGCCTGGGCAGGCTGCTCGCGGCCGTCCGTGCCCGCCGCACGTACGCCGCGGAGGAGTGGACGTACCTGGTGGTCACCGACCACGGTCACGTCGACGCGGGCGGCCACGGGGGCCGCTCCGCCGAGGAACGCACGGCCTGGCTGGCGGCGGCGGGCCCCGGTATCGGCCAGGCACCCCCGCGGGTGCGGCACGCCGACGTCGCCGCACAGGTCTTCGCCGCCGTGGGCCGGCACCCCGACCGGCACTGGACCCTGGACGGCCACCCCTTCGCGGCCGAGCCGCACGCCGTACTCCTCGACATGGACGGCACGCTCGTCGACACCGAGTCGCTGTGGCTGCGCACGGTCCGGGAGCGGGTGCCGGAGATCGGCGTCGAGGACCTCTTCGACTCCCTCGGCCGCTCCGCCGCGGACACCGCCCGGCACCTGCACCGCCTGACCGGCGCCGACCCGCGGGAACTCGCGGAGCACCTCGACGCACGGTTCCTGGAGACGGTCCAGAAGGAGGCCACCCCGCTCCCGGGTGCCCTCGAACTCCTCGACACGATCGCGGAGTTGGACCTTCCCATGGCGCTGGTCTCGGCGTCCGCGCGGCCCGTCGTGGACGCCGCGCTCAAGGTGCTGGGCGCGGACAGGTTCCGTACGACCCTCGCCGAGGGGGAGACGCCCCGCACCAAACCGGCTGCCGACCCCTATCTGGCGGCCGCCCGGGCCCTCGGCGTGGACCCCGCCGCCTGTCTCGCGGTCGAGGACTCGCCCACCGGGGTGACGGCGGCCGAGGCGGCCGGCTGCAGGGTGCTCGCCGTCCCGTCGTACACGCCGATCAGGAAAGCGCCCCGGCGCACGGTGCGCCGGGGCCTTGCGGGGATCGACCGGGAGGAGCTGTGGGCGGCGGGGCTGTGAGGCCGCCCGCCCTCAGGCGAGGGTGACCTCCACCGGAAGCTTCTTGATGCCGTTGACGAAGTTCGAGCGCACCCGCGGGACGTCACCGGTCAGGCGGATGTCCGCGAGGCGCGGGATCAGTTCCTCGAACATGATCCGGATCTCGGTGCGGGCGAGCAGGTTGCCGAGGCAGAGGTGCGGGCTGCCCTTGCCGAAGGTGACGTGGTCGTTGTCCTGCCGGGCCACGTCGAAGTCGTACGGGTTGCCGAAGACCTCCTCGTCGCGGTTGCCGGAGGCGTACCACATGACGACCTTGTCGCCCTCCCTGATCCGCTTGCCGCCCAGCTCGACGTCCCGGGTCGCGGTACGGCGGAAGTGGTAGACGGGGGAGGCCCAGCGCAGGAACTCCTCGACGGCCGTGGGGATCAGGGAGGGATCGTCCCGGAGGCGGGCGAGCTGCTCGGGGTGCTGGAGGAGGGCCAGCATGGAGTGGGTGATGGTGTGCCGGGTCGTCTCGTTGCCGGCCACCACCAGGAGCAGGAAGTAGTTGTCGAAGTCCTGTGCGGAGAGCGGGACGCCGTCGCGCGGGGTGGTGTTGACCAGCTTGGACACCAGGTCGGTGCCGTCCTTGCCGTGCCGCTGCCGGGCCAGCTCCCGCCCGTACTCGAAGACTTCGAGCGAGGCGGGGGAACGGAACGGCAGGTCGCGGTACTTCTCGCTCTCCTCGCTGTGCAGCAGGACGTCCGCGTAGTCGGGGTCGGTGTTGCCGATGATGCGGTTGCCCCAGTCGATGAGCTGCTGGTTGTCCTCCGGCGGCACGTCCAGCAGGCGGGCCAGCACGTTGATCGGGAAGTCGGCGGAGACATCCGCGACGAAGTCGAAGCTGCCCTTGGCGAGCGCCGTGTCCAGGGTCTTCGCCGTCAGGCCGCGCAGGAAGTCGGAGTAGCTGTTGATCACGCTCGCGCCGAACTGCCGCTGGATCAGGCTGCGCAGCGCGCGGTGGCGGACGCCGTCCAGCTCCAGGATGGAGGCCCGCTTCTTGATCTGGTCGTCGTCCAGCTCCTCCAGGTTGACGAACCGGGTCGAGGTGAATGTCTCCGCGTCCCGGTCGACCCGGGCGATGTCGGCGTGCCGGGTGACCGCCCAGAAACCGGAGTTGGGTGCCTCCTCCGGCTGCCAGTGCACCGGGTCCGCGTGGCGCAGCGTGTGGAACATCCGCCACGGGGTGATGCCGTCGGTGAAGTTGTCGAGATCGGCGAGGTCGACGTCCGCCAGGGGCATCGGCTCGCTCGCGGCGGCGGTCGGGGTCTCGGTGGTCATCGGTGGCTCCTCGGTGTCACAGGTGGTAGGCGTACTCGGTGAACTCCCAGTCGGTGACGAACCGTTGGAAGCGCTCGACCTCGTTGCGCTTGTAGGAGAGGAAGGACGTGGTGAAGTCCTTGCCGAGGATCTCCGCCAGGGCGGTGTCCGCCTCCAGCGCGTCCAGGGCATCGGACAGGGTCGTCGGTAGCGGTGCCGACCTGGCGGCGTCGTAGCCGTAGCCCTCCAGTGGGGCGGGTGGCTCCTCGCCGGCCAGGACGCCCAGCAGGGCGGCGGCGATCGTGCCGGCGATTGCGAGGTACGGGTTGGCGCTCGCGTCGCCCAGCCGCAGCTCCAGGCGGGCGCCGCTGCCGCGCTCCGGCGGGACGCGGACCATGGCGCTGCGGTTGTCCAGCCCCCAGTCGATCAGCCAGGGGGCGAGGGTGTCCGGGCCGAAGCGCTTGTACGAGTTCACCGTCGGGTTGAGCAGCGCGGCGAGCGCCGGGGCATGGGTGAGGACACCGGCCACGGCCTGCCGGGCCGTGGCGGACAGGCCGTACGGCCCCGAGGGGTCGTCGAAGGCGTTGCGGCCGTCGGCGTCGTCGCAGGACAGGTGCAGATGGAAGCCGGAACCCCCGGAGTCGTCGAACGGCTTGGCCATGAAGGTGGCCAGCCTGCCCTCCCGACGGGCCAGCTCCTTGATCGCGGCCTTGAAGCGGAAGGAGCGGTCGGCTGCCGACAGAGCGTGCGAATGGATCAGGTTGATCTCGAACTGACCGCCGTCGAACTCGTGGTTTCCGCTGATCACCCCGATGTTCAGATCGCGCACCTGGCGCAGGGTGCGCAGCAGGTGGTTGTCGGGGTCGGCGCGCAGGCCGGCGGTGTAGACGACACCGGGGTCGCGGGCGTAGCGGCGCCAGCCTCCGGCGGGGTCCGCTTCGCACAGGTAGTACTCCAGCTCCGGTCCGACGACCGGGCGCAGCCCGTGCGCCCGGCACCGCTCCAGGACCGTGCGCAGCAGGTCGCGGGGTGATTCGGGCGCCGCGGACCCGGTGGCCGGGTCGACGATCTCCGCGAGACAGGTCGCGACGCCGGGCTCCCACGGCAGCGCGGTCAGCGTGTCGAGGTCCGGTCGTACGGCGATGTCGGGGAGCCCCGCGTCCAGGCCGCCGCTCACCGGCACCACGTCGCCCTGCGGGCTGGTGTGGTAGACGGCCCGGCAGAAGGCGAGCCCGTGCTCCACGGCCCGGGGCAGCTCCTCCAGCAGGACGTCGCGCGCCCGCTCGGTGCCGATCAGATCGGGATAGGTCACCCGGACGACGTCGATGCCGTCGGCGGCGAGCCGGTCCATGTGGCGGCGGACTTCCTGGATGTCATGAGCGCTCACCGTTGTCTCCTGGGGCGGACGTCGGGCACCTCCGGGACGTGCTGTCCGGGAGGCGGGTGGCGTGGCAGAGAACGCCGGGATGCGGCGGGGGAGGGGCCCGTGCGGGGCGGCTCCCGGGCAGCTCCGGGCATGCTGTTTGAAGCCAAACGGTAGGCAGCGTCATGCCGGACCGCAAGGTTTCCGCGGCAAGAATTTATCCATCCGGATAGGTATTGACCAGGGCGTGGCGCCTGCCTACCTTGTTTGAAGCCAAACGAGTTCGGGGTGCGGTCATCGCACCCCGTTGGCCGGGGCCCTTCCTGAGCCGGAGGGGCCCCACTTCTCCCCCTTCACTCCGCTTCGACGCCCTCACCCTCAGGAGGACCGGCCATGAAGGTCGTCGTCGACATGAACAAGTGCCAGGACCACGGCCAGTGCGTCTTCGCGGCACCCGACGTCTTCCAGCTCGACACCGACGGGCGCCTCGCCTACGTCAGTGACCCCGACGACGCCCTGCGCGACGAGGTCGAGGAAGCAGCCGACGTCTGCCCGCTCCAGGCCATCCGGATCGAGGACTGACCCATGAGCGGTCGCATCCTCGTCGCCGGCGCCTCCATGGCCGGCCTGCGCGCCGCCGAACAACTGCGTGCGGCCGGCTGGACCGGGGCGATCACCCTGGTCGGGGACGAGCCCCACATGCCCTACAACCGCCCCCCGCTCTCCAAGGAGGTCCTCGCGGGTAAGGCGCCCTTCGAGTCGCTGGCCTTCCGCCCCCGGGCGAGCGTCGCCGACGTCGAGTGGCTCCTCGGCCGCCGGGCCGTCGCGGCCCGGCTCGACGAGCGGACCGTGGAGCTCGACGGCGGCGAGGTGCTCCCGTACGACGCACTGGTCGTCGCCACCGGCATGCGGCCCCGCCGACTGCGCTGTCCCGGCCCGCGCACCGGCCGCCACACGGTCCGCACCCTCGCCGACGCCCGGGGCCTGCGCGAGGCAATGACCCGGCCCGGCGCCCGGGTGGTCGTGGTCGGCGCCGGGTTCATCGGCTGCGAGGTCGCCGCCACCGCCGTCGGACTCGGCGTCGCCGAGGTGACCGTCGTCGACCCGCTGCCCCTGCCCATGGTCGGCCCGCTCGGCGAGCTGCTCGCCCGGTCGCTGCTGCAACGGCACGAGGCGCGGGGCGTACGGTTCCGGCTCGGTACCGGTGTCCAGGGCTTCGAGGGCGATCGAACGGTCACCGGCGTGGTGCTGGACGACGGCTCGGTCGTACCGGCGGACGTGGTGGTCGAATCGGTCGGTTCGATCGCCAACACCGAGTGGCTGGACGGGAACGGCCTCGACCTGACCGACGGCGTCCTCACGGACGAGCTGTTGCGGGTCGGCGGACGCCCGGAGGTCGTGGCCGTCGGAGACGTCGCCCGCTTCCCCAACGCCCGCTACGACGGCGTGCCCCGCCGGGTCGAGCACTGGTCCATTCCCACGGACACCGCGAAGCAGGCCGCGAAGGCCCTCGTCGCCCGTCTCGTCGGCGGTGAGCCGGAGCCGGCGCCGTTCGCACCGCTGCCCACCTTCTGGAGCGACCAGCACGACTTCCGGCTGCAGTCCTTCGGTGCACCCGCGCTCGGCCTCGCCGACGTCCGGGTCCTCGACGGCGACACCGACGGCGACCTCCTCGCCGGCTATCACCGTGACGACCGGCTGGTCGGCGTCGTCGCGCTCGGCGGCCCCGGCGTCGCGTCCGCCGCCGCCCGCTACCGCGCCGAACTGCTGAAGCAGCCCGCCCTCACCGCGTAAGGAGCCTCAAGTGACCAGTGTCCGCGGTTACTTCCACCCCAAGACCGCGACGGGTGCCTCGTCGCTGATCCCCTCGCCGCCCTGGCGCTACTCCGGCGACCTGCTCACCGTCGAATACCGCACGGATCCCGCACGGGTACGTGAACTGCTCCCCGAACCGCTGGAGTTGGCCGACGAGGACCCGGGTGCCGTCGCCCTGATCTGGGCCGACTGGCAGTCCTGCTCCCGGTCGGGCTCGGAGCTGCTCGATCCGGTGCTGTCGCAGTACAAGGAGGCCTTCGCGGTCGTCCGGTGCAAGTACCGGGGGCAGACGTACTCGCGGTGCGTGTACATCTGGGTGGACAAGGACTTCGCGATCGCGCGGGGGCTGCACCAGGGGTATCCGAAGAAACTCGGGTCCATTCACCAGACGCGGCCGCATCCGTACGGGCCCGCTCCCCGTATCGAGGCGGGGGCGCGGTTCGGGGCGACGCTTGCTGCCGCTGATCGGCGGTTGGCTCAGGTCGTGGTGACTTTGCGGGAGCCGTCGGAGACCAACGGGTTCGTCAACGGGCACCCCATGGCCCATCATCGCTGGCTGCCCTCGATCGAGAAGGGAAAGGGGCTTGCGCTGGATGAGTTGATCGAGTCGGGGGCGGCTTCCTTCGAGGGTGGGCAACCGTGGGTCGGCGATGCGGAGTTGGAGTTGTTCGAGGCGCCGACGGAGGAGCTGGCCCGGCTGGAGATTCGGGAGCCGATCGCTGCGTACTACCGGCAGGTCGGGGTGGTTTGGGACGGCGGGCGGCTGCTGGAAGCCGGTACGTCGGGGGCGTCTGCCGAGTAGGGCCGGTGGTCGACTGCGGGTCCGTTGTGGTTTCTCGCGCAGTTCCCCGCGCCCCTAGGTAAGTCACCTGTCCCCTCGTCCCATAAGGAGCCCTCTCATGACTGACAAGATCACCGTCGCCGGAGTCGCCGTAGACACCCGGCACTGGATCGGCGGCCAACGCATCGCCTCCAGCGACACCTTCACCAACCATTCGCCCATCGACGGAACCGCCCTCGGCGAGATCGCCCGCGGCGGCCCCGCCGAAGCAGCCGCCGCCGTCGCCGCCGCCAAGGCCGCGTTCCCCGGCTGGGCCGCCACTCCCCGTGCCGAGCGCGCCCGTATCCTCCACGCCATCGCCGACGGCGTCGAGAAGCGGATCGAAGAGCTGGCCGTCGTCGAGACCACCGACAACGGCGCCCTGCTCCGCTCCCACCGCCGGGGCGTCATGCCCCGCGTAGCCCACAACTTCCGGTTCTTCGCCGACTGGCTGCTCCAGCTCGACCACGAGGACTTCGAGACGCGGGGGCACGGCAACCACGTCAGCTGGGACCCGGCCGGCCCCTGTGTGCTGATCACGCCGTGGAACGCCCCGCTGATGCTGGCCACCTGGAAGGTCGCCCCGGCTCTCGCTGCGGGCAACACCGTGGTGCTCAAGCCCGCCGAGTGGTCTCCGTTGACCGCCTCGCTGCTGGCCGACATCGCCGCCGAGGCGGGGCTGCCGGCCGGGGTGCTGAACGTCGTGCAGGGGTACGGTGCCGAGATCGGTGACGCGCTCACCTCGCACCCGGACGTGCGCCGGATCAGCTTCACCGGTTCCGTGCCGACCGCTCGCCGTATCGCAGCCTCGGCCGCCGCCAACCTCACCCCGCTCAGCCTCGAACTCGGCGGCAAGTCGCCGCTGTTGGTGTTCGCGGACGCCGATCTCGACCTCGCCGTCGACCTCGCGGTGGAGCAGTACGGCAACGCCGGCCAGGTGTGCCTCGCCGCCACGCGGATCCTGGTCGAGGAGTCGGTCGCCGAGGAGTTCACCCGGCGCTTCGTGGAGAAGGCCGGACGGCTCACGCAGGGGGATCCGCGCGACGAGGACACCGACATCGGGCCCAACATCCACCCCCGCCAGCTGGAGAAGATCGACGGGTTCGTGCGGCGGGCGATCGAGGCGGGGGCCCGTGCCGTCATCGGCGGGCACCCGGAGGACGGCCAGTACTACGCGCCGACGCTCCTCACCGACGTCGCCCAGGATTCGGAGATCGTGCAGGAGGAGGTCTTCGGGCCCGTCCTGACTCTGCAGACCTTCGCCACCGAGGAGGAGGCCGTCCGGCTCGCCGACGACACCCGCTTCGGGCTCGCCGCCACCGTCGCCACCGGCGATCGTGCGCGCTCCGAGCGCGTGACGGCGCAGCTCGTCGCCGGCACCGTCTGGGTCAACTGCTTCTTCGTACGCGACCTGCAGGCACCCTTCGGCGGCTCCCGCCTCTCCGGTGTCGGACGCGAGGGCGGGACCTGGAGCTTCGACTTCTACTGCGACCTGAAGAACACCGTCACCGCCCCGAAGGGATGGAACGACCATGGGTGAGATCGTCGGGGCGGGACTGCTCGCCCACGTCCCCACCATCGTGCTGCCGGAGGCCGACCGGCTGGAGTTGAACGAGGGCAAGGAGATCACCCTCGTCACCGGTCTGCGGCAGCTCCGCAAGGACGTCTTCGAGCGGGACGACTACGACACCGTCGTGGTCCTCGACTCGCACTGGGCGACCACCGTCGAGTTCGTCGTCACCGCACAGCGGCGCCGGGCCGGCCTCTTCACCTCCGAGGAGCTGCCGCGCGGCATGTGCCGGATGCCGTACGACTTTCCCGGCGATCCCGAACTCGCCCACAACGTGGCGCGGTTCGCCGACGAGCACGGCACGTGGATCACTCCGATCGAGGACGACCACCTGCCGATCTACTACGCCACCATCAACCTCTGGAAGTTCCTGGGCGAGGGCCTGCCGGACAAGCGGTGGGTGACCATCGGCGTCTGCCAGACCGGTGACATGGAGGACCACCTGCGGCTCGGGCGTGCCCTCGCCGACGGTATCGCCGCCACCCCGGGGCGCCGGGTGCTGCTCATCGCCTCCGGCGCCCTCTCGCACACCTTCTGGCCGCTGCGCGAGCTGCGCGACCACGAGTCCAGCGACCCGGTGCACATCCGTACGCCGGAGGCCCGGGAGGCGGACCACGAACGCATCGCCTGGTTCAAGGAGGGCCGCCACGACAAGGTCCTCGACACCATGGACGAGTTCTGGAGGTTCAAGCCCGAGGCGAAGTTCTTCCACTACCTGATGATGGCCGGCGCCCTCGGCGAGCAGGCCTGTGTCGCCAGAGCCCGCCAGTACGGCGAGTACGAGAACTCCATCGGCACCGGCCAGGTGCACCTCTGGTTCGACCGCCCGGCCGCCGGTTGGACCGGCACCGGCCGGCCCGCCGCACCGTCCCCGCGCACCCCGCACAGCCGCGTCTAGGAGAACCGTCATGCCCGAATACCGCCGCATCCTCCTCGACGGCGCCGCCGTCCAGGTCACAGTGGACGGAGACGAACTCGTCGCCGGTGACGGCCGCCGCGTCAAGATCGAGGACGCCGCGCACCTGCCCCCGGTGGTTCCCTCCAAGGTCATCGCCGTCCACCTCAACCACCACAGCCGCGTGGAGGAGTTCCGCATCGAACTCCCGGACACGCCGACCTACTTCCACAAGCCGACCTCGTCCCTCAACTCCCACCGGGGCGCGATCGTCCGCCCCGAGGGCTGCAAGTGGCTGAACTACGAGGGCGAGGTGGCGATCGTGATCGGGAAGACGGCCCGTAACATCTCGCCCGCCGAGGCGGGGGAGTACATCGCGGGCTACACGGTCGCCAACGACTACGGCCTGCACGACTTCCGGGACACCGACGCGGGCTCCATGCTCCGGGTCAAGGGCTCCGACACCCTGTGCCCGCTGGGCCCGGGCCTGGTCACCGACTGGGACTTCCACGGCAAGCGGCTGCGGACCTATGTCAACGGCGAGGTCGTCCAGGACGGTTCGACCGACGAGATGAAGTGGGACATGCACTACCTCGTCGCCGACATCGCCCGCACGATCACCCTGTACCCCGGTGACGTGCTGTTGTCCGGCACCCCCGCCAACTCGCGGCCCGTGCGGCCCGGCGACGTCGTGGAGGTGGAGGTCGAGGGTCTCGGCCGGCTCACCAACCACGTCGTCACCGGGCCCACCCCGGTCCGGACCGACGTCGGCGCGCAGCCCACCGAGTCCGAGGAGGTGCTGTCCACCGCGCTGGGCGGCGACTGGGAGTTCCGCGGCATCCGGCCGCCGCGGCGGTGAACCGCGGACCCTGCGCGGCACGGGCGGCGGGTAGGGTCACCGCCATGACCGAATCCGCCGAGACCTCGCAGGAACGCCGCCCGCCCTCCCGCAAGCGGCTCGGTTACGGCGAGGGCCGGGAAGCGCTGCTCAGGGCCGCCGTGCGGGTCGTCGGGCGCCGGGGTCTGCGCCACCTGACCTACCGGGCGGTCGCCGAGGAGGCGGGCGTCACCCACGGGCTGGTCGTGCACCACTTCGGGTCCCGGGACGCGCTGATCGAGGAGTCCCTGGCCTACGCGATCCGCACCAGCCTCAGCAGCAGCCTCCTGGAACCCGGCACCGGCCGCCCCGAGGACTTCGTCGCCGGTCTCACGGACATGGTGGAGGAGGACGCGGACGGACAGGCGTACCAGTACGAGCTGCTGCTGGAGGCCCGCCGCCGCCCCGAGCTGCTGCCGCAGGTGCGTGAGCTGTACGCCGAGTACTTCGGTGCCTCGCAGCGCGAGCTGGACCGGATACTGCCGCCCGGGGCGAGCCCGGCCTTCAACCGGCTGGTCTTCGCCGCCCTGGACGGTCTCGTCCTGCACCAGCTGACCGGCATCGCCGACCGCGCGGACACCGAGGCCTCTCTCGCCGAGCTGCGGTCCCTCCTGTGCGACCTGGGTGAACGGCCCCCGGACGGCGACTGAGCGTGCCCGTTCGGGAACCCCCCGTCGCTGTTGCGGCGGGGGGTTTCTCATGCGATCCCACAGGCGGTTTCCGGACAGTAAATTCCCACCCGCACCCCTTGCCAGATGGATAGTTCCGGCCCACCATGAGGCAACTCGTTTGGCTCAAAACAAAACCTCCCTCCCCTCCTCAGCAGGTGATCCGAGTGGACAGTCAGACGGTCGACGCAGCGCCCCGGGCCGGAGAGGCCCCGCAGCCCGCAGGAACCCTCAAGCGCAACGCCCTGGGAGTCCTGGGCATCCTCTTCTTCGTCCTCTCCGCCCAGGCGCCGCTCACCGGCATCGCCGGCGCCGTTCCGATCGCCGTCGCCGTCGGCAACGGACCCGGGGCCCCGGCCGCCTACGCCGTCGCCGGCGCGGTGATCCTGCTGTTCTCGGTGGGATTCGTGGCCATGGGCCGGCACGTGGTGAACGCGGGCGCCTTCTACACGTACATCGGCAAGGGCCTCGGCCGGACCACCGGCAGCGGCAGCGCCGCCGTGGCACTCTTCGCCTACTGCACGGTCCAGGCCGCGATGTACGGCCTGTACGGCTTCACGGTCGCCGGCCTGGTCGAGCACTACGCCGGCGTGCACCTCGCCTGGTGGGTGTGGGCCCTGGTCACCATGGCCGTCGTCCAGGCGCTCGGCGCCGCCGGCATCGAGATCGGCGCCAAGGTGCTCGCCGTCTTCGTGCTGGCCGAGTTCAGCATCCTGCTCGCCTTCGCCCTCGTCACCCTCTTCAAGGGCGGTGGCCCCGAGGGCCTCGGTGTCGCCGACACCTTCTCCCCGAGCGCCGTCCTGCAGGGCGCCCCGGGCGTGGCCCTGATGTTCGCCGTCGCGTCCATGTTCGGCTTCGAGGCCACCGCGATCTATGGCGAGGAGGCCCGTCAGCCGCACCGGACGGTGCCCCGGGCGACCTATCTGTCGGTCGCCGTGGTGACCGGCTTCTTCGCCTTCACCTCGTGGATGCTCGTCTCCTCGTACGGCGCGACGAAGGTCACCGGGGCGGCGGGCAAGGCCCTGGCGGGCGGCGACGCCACCGTGTTCGTCTTCGCACCCATCGCGCAGCTCTTCGGCGGCTGGGCGGGCGACGTGCTGCCCGTCCTGCTGGGCACCTCCCTGTTCGCCGGCATCCTCGCCTTCCACAACTCCGCCAACCGCTACCTGTTCTCCCTCAGCCGCGAGGGCCTGCTGCCCCGCGGGCTGCGCTCGCTCAACAAGCGGCATTCGCCGTGGGCGGCGGGCATCGTGCAGACGGCCGTCGCGGTGCTGCTGGTGATCCCGTTCGCTCTCGCGGGCAAGGACCCGGTCCTCACCCTCTTCTCCTGGCTCAGCGGCGTCGGCGTCCTCGCCTGCATGCTCCTGTACTTCCTGACCTCGCTCTCCGTGATCGTCTTCTTCCGCCGCGAGCGCCTCGACACCCGGCGCTGGAACACCCTGATCGCCCCGGCCCTCGGCGCCCTCGGCATCGCCGCAGTGATCTGGGTGGTCCTCGCCAACTTCACGACCCTCATCGGCGGCGATGCCACCACCGCCGGCTGGCTCGTCGCAGCCGTCCCCGCGGTACTGCTCCTGGGCGCCGGGGCCGCGCGCGTGGTCCGCTCCCGGACCGCCGAGGCCCGCTGACGCACCCCGCCGGGCCCGGCTCCGCCAGGGGCCGGGCCCCCTATCCTGGACAGGAACACCATGCTGGACGTCACCCATGACGAACTGCTGCGCCGGGCCAAGACCCTCGACCTGCCCGCGCTGCACCACATCGACGGGGCCGACGAACCCGGATCGGGGACGACCTTCACCGTCGTATCGCCCCGCGACGGACAGACCCTCGCCGAGGTCGCCGACGCGCGGCGGGCCGAGGTCGACCACGCCGTCGCCGCCGCCCGCCGCGCCTTCGACTCCGGCCCCTGGCCGCGCCTGGCACCCGTCGAACGCGGCCGCGTGCTGCTCCGCATCGCCGAACTCCTCGAAGAACAAAGGGAGGTGCTCGCCCTCACCGTCACCCTGGAGATGGGCAAGCCGATCACCGACGCGTACGCCGTCGAACTGCGCGCCGCGATCAACACCTTCCGCTGGTACGGTCAGCTGGCCGACAAGCTCACCGACGAATCCCCGCACACCGCCCCCGACGCCCTCGCCCTCGTCACCCGCGAGCCGGCCGGCGTGGTCGGCGCGGTCGTCCCCTGGAACTTCCCCCTCACGTTGGCGAGTTGGAAGGTGGCCCCGGCACTCGCGGCCGGCTGCACGGTCGTCCTGAAGCCGTCCGAGTCCTCCCCGCTCTCGGCGCTGCTGCTGGGCCGGATCGGCACGGAGGCCGGACTGCCCCCGGGCGTGCTCAACGTCGTCACCGGCGACGGCCCCACCGCGGGCCGCGCGATCGGCCTGCACCCGGACGTCGACGTCCTCGCCTTCACCGGTTCCACCGCCGTCGGCCGCCACTTCCTGCGCTACTCCGCCGACTCCAACCTCAAGCGGGTCTGGCTCGAACTCGGCGGCAAGTCACCCAACATCGTCCTGCCCGACGCACCCGACCTCGACCGCGCGGCCGCCACCGCGGCCTGGGGCATCTTCTTCAACCAGGGCGAGATGTGCACCGCGCCCTCCCGGCTCCTCGTGCACTCCTCGATCGCCGAGCGCGTCACCGAGGCCGTCGTACGAAGGGCCCGGGAACTCCGCGTCGGCGACCCGCTCGACCCGGCCACCGAGATGGGCGCCCTCGTCGGCGAGGCCCACCTGGACCGAGTCCTGGACCACGTCGCCACCGCCGGCGCCGAGGGCGCCCGCCTGCGCACCGGCGGCGCCCGCACGCTCGCCGAGACCGGCGGCAGCTACCTCAGCCCCACCGTCTTCGACCGCGTCGGCCCCGGGATGCGGCTGGCCCGCGAGGAGATCTTCGGCCCCGTGCTCTCCGTCCTCACCTTCGACGACCTCGACGAGGCGGTACGGCTCGCCAACGCCACCGAGTACGGCCTCGCCGCCGGCCTGTGGACGTCCGACCTGTCCACCGCCCACCGGGTCTCCCGCGGGCTGAAGGCCGGCACGGTGTGGGTCAACTGCTACGAGGAGGGCGACCTGACCGTCCCCTTCGGCGGCATGAAGCAGTCCGGCAACGGCCGTGACAAGTCCGCGCACGCCCTGGAGAAGTACACCGAGCTCAAGACGACCTGGATCCAGCTGTGACCCACCGCCCACTGATCGCCGTACCCGCCCGCTTCTCCGCCACCACCTCCGCCCTGCGGTACGCCGCCGAGGTCAACGCCCGCGCCCTGATCGAGGCCGTGTGGCGGGCCGGTGGAGAACCCGCGAGCATCCACCCCGCCGAGAGCGACGTCGCCGCCCGGCTCGCCCGCTTCGACGGCGTCCTGCTGCCCGGTGGCGGCGACCTCGCCCCGCACCGCTACGGCGCCGCCACCACCCACGACAGCGTCTACGACGTGGACGAACTCCAGGACGCCTTCGACCTCCAGGTCGCCCGGCACGCCCTCGGCGCGGGCCTGCCCCTGCTGGCCGTCTGCCGGGGACTGCAGATCGTCAACGTGGCGCTCGGCGGCAGCCTGGAACAGGACATGGGCGGTCCGGGACACGAACACCGGCACCTCGTGCACCCGGTACGGATCCGGCGTGGCACCCTGCTCGAGCGAGCCACCGGCGCCGAGAAGGCGGACGCCTCCTGCTACCACCACCAGCGAGTGGACCGCCCGGGCCAGGGCCTGGCCGTCACGGCCACCGCCGCCGACGGCACCGTCGAGGGACTCGAACTCCCGGGTGCCCGAGGCTGGTTCACCGCCGTGCAGTGGCATCCCGAGGACACGGCACACGAAGACCCCGCTCAGCAGGGCCTGTTCGATGCCCTGGTGAGCGCCGCCCGGACCCGCCTCTGACCACCGGTCAGTTCCTGGGGCGCCGCCCACTGCGCCGGGGTGCCGGCTCGGCCCCGCCGAGCAGCTCCCGGCGGCGCTCCTCGCCGTGCTCCTCGACCTGCAGGACGACCCGCCGCAGCCCCTCGGCGAGGCTGCGGCACTCGGCGTCGCTCAGACCGGCGGTGACGAACGCCTCCTCCTCGTTGAACTGCGGGAACACCCGCTGCATCAGGTCCTCGCCCTTGTCGGTGAGGCTCAGCAGCACCAGCCGCCCGTCGTCCGGATGCCCGGCCCGGCCGAGGAGCCCGCGCGACTCCAGCGTGCGCGCCACGCCGGTGAGCGTGCCCTTGGAGATCCCGGCCTCCTCCGCCACGTGCCGACTCTCCGACTCACCCCACACCCAGACCACCCAGAGCACGACGAACGCGGTCCAGGTCAGGTCGGAGCCGCGCAGCACCGAGTTCTCCAGGTGCTGCCGCACCGCGGAGGCGGCCCGGTAGATGTTGGCCACGGCCGCCATCTGCTCCCGGCGGATCGGGACGCCGCCGAGCTTCGCGGACGCGAGCCGTTCGGCTTCGGTGATGGATCGCTGGCCGGGCACGGGCGCTCCTCGGGTGGCTGAGCGGGACACCCACGGCCGGATTCCGGCCACGGGAGATCGTTCGGCCTCAAATTGTACGGAGAACCGGGCCGGGGACGGGAGCGGCCGCCCCTGGACGTAACCTTTCTGCACCCCAGCTGTCCGAGGAGATCCACATGTCCGCCGCACGTCCCCGCGTCCTCTACGTCACCGACCTGGCGTACCCGGCCCGCGGGCGCCGCTACGGCGACGAGGACGTCTTCCTGACCTCGCGGCTGCGTGAGCACTTCGACCTCGCCCTGTGCCATCCGTTGGACGCGGCCGCGCTGATGGACGCCTACGACGCGGTCGTCGTCCGCAACAGCGGGCCCGTCCTCGGCTACCAGAAGGAGTACGACGCCTTCCGCGCGCGTGCGCTCGACAGCGGGACCCTGGTGTACAACCCGCTCAGCGGCAAGGCGGACATGGCCGGCAAGCAGTACCTGCTCGACCTCAGTGCCGCCGGGTTCCCGGTCATACCCACCGTCGACCGTGCCGAGGACCTGCACAAGCTGCCGGCGGCCGAGCGCTACGTGGTGAAGCCCAAGATCGGCGCCGACTCCCTCGGCCTGCGGATCCTGCCCGCCGACCGCCTCGCCGGCCTCACGGACGGCACGGTCCTCGTCCAGCCGTGCGTCGACTTCGCCTACGAGGTGTCCTTCTACTTCGTCGACGACGACTTCCAGTACGCCCTCCACGCACCCGACCCGGGGCGCCGCTGGGAGCTGCGGCCGTACGCCGCCACCGCCGCCGACCTGGAGTTCGCCCGCCACTTCATCGACTGGAACGGCCTCGGCCGCGGCATCCAGCGGGTCGACGCCTGCCGCGCGCCGGACGGCGAGCTGCTGCTGGTCGAGCTGGAGGACCTCAACCCCTACCTGTTCCTGGACGCGCTCCCGGAGGAGGCCCGGGACGCCTTCGTCACCGCGCTGACGGCGTCCCTGAGCCGGTTCGTCCAGGGGGCGCTCACCCCAGCCTGACGGTGATCCGCTGGGTCGCGCCCGCCGTCGCGGTCAGATCCCCGAAGGCCAGGGTCAGTGCGGAGCCGGTCGTCGCCGAGGCGACCGTGGCCGGCGCGGACGTCACCGCCGCGACCGGCCGCTGCCAGGTCAGGGTCAGACTCGTGCGCATGCGCATCGGATCGCTCACCGCGATCACCGCGGTGCCGTCGGCCTTCTCGGTGATCATCACGCAGCACGGATCGCTCGCGGTGAGCGTTCCGACCGTTCCGCCGAACCAGAAGTTCACACCGGTGAAGCCGAGCGAGGGCACGGCCACGCCCTGCCGGCTGTCCGTGTTGGCGAGGACGGTCAGCCACCCGGTGTCGGCGGCGCGCGCCTGGGTGAGGGCGGCGGTCGCGCCCGGCAGCAGGAGGTAGGCGTACGACGCGTTCGCCGGATCCGTGCCGTGATCGACGTACAGGGTCAGGTACTTGCGGTTCAGGACGGTCGTCGAACCACCCTTGTTGATCGTGCTCCAGCTGCCGTCGCGGGCCTCGCGCAGGGCCCGCACGCTCGCCCCGCCCGGGAAGACGTAGCCGCCGTGCCCGCCGATGTGCGCCCACGTCGCGCCGGTGAGCGTCTCGGACCAGGGGTAGGCGGTGGGCCTGACCGTGCCGTCCACCGTGAACGGGGCACCGCCGGTGGGGCCGAGGTTGCGGTTCTCGACCGTCGTCTCCACGGCCGTGCCGTCGGCGCACTTGATGCCCGCGCCCAGGCAGACGACTGTGTCGTCCAGGAAGAACCACGACTTCTTCGCCATGAGGGTGGACTGCAGCCCCTTCAGGTACTGCCCGACGGCCGCCCGCTCCCCGTCCGTGGCACCGCCCACCCAGTTCACGTCCGGCAGCGAGGCACCCCAGTCCCCGCCCGCCGCGTCCGCCAGGACCTTCCGGGAGGCGGTCGTACCGGGCAGCCGGTAGGGGTCGACGGTCGGCCAGAAGGCGTCGCTGTACTGGCCGTTGGCGAACGTGTCGCCCCACCAGTACAGCATCCCCGAACCGGTGTGCCAGCCGCGCAGGTTCTCGCCGTTGCCCGTCTCGTAGTAGGTGATCCGGCGGTCGGCCATGCTGAGCGCGGCCGCCCAGCCGGGCCTGCGGTGCGTGGCCCGCGCCATGGAGGGGAACAGCCGGTGCCCGGTGGGCTCCGCGACCGCGGTCACCGACGTGTCGTCCCGCACCCCCTTGAGCCGGGCCAGCTGCGGCAGGCCGAGCACCGGGTCGTTCAGCGGCGGGCTGTAGTAGTCGCGTTGCGTCCAGCCCTTCACCAGGCCGCGCCAGCGGGCGTTCTCCGCCGCGCTCGCGCCCTGCCCGAGCAGGACGATCGAGGCGAGGATCGGATGGCCGCGCAGGTGGTCGTCCTGCTGGATCTGCTTCGGATCCGAGGCCGACAGCCCCCGGCTGATCGCGCGCCCGGAAACACCGTCCATCACCAGGCCGTTGTAGAGGAACGGCGCCCACGCGTGCTCCACCGCGTCGAACACGATCTGCCGGTTCGGGTCCGTCACCGCCCAGCTCGAGCCGGCCAGCAGCGCGAAGAGCAGACCGAGCCCGCCGAGCAGCACCGAACCGTACGAACCCGTGTAGGGCACGGTGGTGTGCTGGACGAACGACCCGTCCGGGTACAGGCCGTCGCCCGAGCTCACGTACGGGAGGACGGGGGAGAGGGCGTCCCGGGCCAGGGCCACCTCGGCCGCGCTCGCGCCGACGACACCGCGCAGCGCCAGCACCCGGCACAGGTCGACCCGGTTGGCTCCGGTACTGGTCCCGCTGTAGCTCGCCACAGCCGAGTCCGGCACGAAGTGGTCCACCGCGGCCAGGTAGTTCGCGAGCTGCGCCGCCGACAGGGCGTCGTACATCAGCACGCAGACGTCGAGCAGCGCCTGCGGGGCGCCGATCTGCCAGCTGTACCAGTTGCCGTACGGGGTCCGGCCCGCGTTGTAGACGTCGTCGTGGAGATGGTCGAGGCCGGTGCGGATCGCGTCCCGCAGACCGGTGTCGCCGGTCAGGCCGGTGCCCGGCCGGCAGTAGGCCTGCGCGAGCGTGTTCAGGCGGGTGTAACTGGTGTTCATGTTGCCCGAGTAGCCGTAGGACTCCTGGTCGGTGTCCGGGTCCGGGTCGGCGTAGACCAGGTCGGGCCAGAGCGAGCCGGTGGCCGGGGCCATCGTGGCGAGCAGCCCGCGCGCCGTGGTTCCCAGGTCGGCGAGCCGGGACGTGAACGGTTCGGCGGTCGGGTCGACGCCCTCGCCGAGGATCAGGGTGCGCCACTTCGCGCGCAGCGTCGCGAACTCGTCCGAGGCCGCGAACGCCCGGGTGTCGAGCCCCAGGGCGACAGCGGTGCCCGCGGAAGCGGTCAGGAAACCACGGCGGGACCAAGGAGTTGTCATGACGGCGGTTTCTAGCATGCATTCGCTCAAACGCTCAATGCTTCTTACCGAGTTGAGCGTTTCGAGCGTTTACTGGAGAGGGTGGGGGCTGAACGGGTGCGGTATGCGCGCCGTATCTCAGCACGGGGACCGCGGATCCCGTACGCACGGGACGGAAGGAGAGCAGGGTGCCGACACCGCCCGACCCTGAACAGCCGCACCCCGGACCGGTCCTCGAACCCGTCCGCGTCGTGCGGCTGCGCCGCTTCGACGCCCTCGCCGAGCTGATGCGCGAGATGCTCCCGGAGCGCGAGACGTTCGAGTCCTTCGGCACGGCACCTCGACCTGGTGCCGGCACGCCGCCCCGGACATCCGCCACCGAGGACGACACCCAGGAGCTGCCCCCCTTCCCGGCTGCCCGGCAGACCCCACGGAACGGCACCGGCCGCCCGGCCGCGGGGCTGCGCCGTGCCGCCGTCGCCGTGGCGGTCGGAGCGGCCGCGGTGGTCGGCTTCGGCTGCGCCCTCCTGCTCCCCACGCGGCAGGAGGCAGACGCGAGCCTACAGCCGTCCCACACCACCACGACCGCACCGACGACCACCGCTCCGGCCGCGCCCGCCACCACCCCGGCCGCCGACCCCGACGGCGCGGGCACCCTCCGGCAGGGCGACACCGGCCCCGAGGTCGCCGAACTGCAGCAGCGCCTGCTGCGCGTCCCCGACGTCTACCGGGACGGTTCGACCGACGGCACCTACGACGCCGTCCTCACGGCGGCCGTGGCCCGCTTCCAGCTCTGGTACGGCATCAGCGGCGACGAGACCGGCGTCTACGGCAACGACACGCGCCGCGCACTGCAATCCCGGACGAGCCTCGACGGCAGCGGCTGAGCAGCCGGGCTCGAACACCGGGCAACGCCTCGGAAAAACCTCGTGGACGACCGGCCGGCAGGCCCCACCATGGGCTCACCCTGCGGCCTGCCGCCGGGCGCACCTCGCACCACGACCGAAGGTCATGCCGATGACCGGCTCCCGCATTCCGGGCCTGCTAGTGCCCGCCGTCTTCCTGCTGGCCCTGGCCGTCGGTGTCCTCTGGTACTGGCGACACCGCGACGACGACTGACGACACGGTGACGACTGACCACGACAGCGCTGACCGACGACGGCCGGCGACGCGCTTCAGCGGGGCATGCCGCGGGCTGCCAGCGCCTCGCTGACCGCGCGGACACTGCGCGCGATGTGCTGCAGCTGAAGCACCTCGGCCGCGTACAACTTGATCGTGTGCTCGATGACCGATTCGGGCAGGCCGAGCACGGGCAGCTCGGCCCGCGCGGTCTGCAGAGCCGTCCGGGCCACCCGGATCTCCTGCTGGACCTGGATCTGCGCGTGCCGGGCGAGCAGGACGGGGTGCCGGATCAGCGCCGGGTAGCTGGCGTAGCGCGCCGGGACCAGCTCGCGCAGCCACTTGGCCGCCGAGCGTTCCCAGTCGTAGCTGCCGGGCATCTTGACCTGGCAGGGCCAGTCGGGGCTGAGGCGCGTGGTGGTGGTCAAGGACATGGGCAATCGCTTCCGGTGTGCGGCGTCGTGAGGGTGGTCCGACGGTTTGGGGCGGCCCCGGCCTAGGGGATGGCCGGGGCCGCCACGGGCGCATCGCCTGGGCGGTGCGCCACCGAACACCCTGATCGCCGACGTGGGTAGGGGACGGCGGCTGAGGGTGTCCGTGCGGGGGCCCCGGGCGCGGAGGACCTGCGCGGCTGGAGTGCTTGCGTGCGCATGGGCGGTCCGTCGGCTTTCTCGGGGCGGTGTGCGAGCGGTGAGTCCCGCGGGTGCGGAACGAGCCCGGAGTCGACCGGGCGAGATCCGTGAGCAGTATTTATATATACCGACGGGTTTGCAAGACGTATGAAAACATTCATGCGGGATATGCGTTGAATGATCCTCTGACGGCGAAAGATCCCCGTGCGGGGGGAGTGCGACAGGAAGAACTGCGGGAAGGGGGGTCTCCGGCGGGCGGAAGGTTCAGTCCTTCAGGAAGAACTGCTGCTGGTCGGCGACCTGTTCGTACTTCTCCAGGCGGCCCTGCGTGCGCTCCGGATCGGCGTCCGTCATGGCCTGCAGCAGGGCCGCGGCCATCACCCCGGGCGCCGCGTAGGAGTCGAAGACCAGGCGGGAGCCGGTGCCGGTGGCGAAGGTGACGTCGGCCTCGTCGGCCAGCGGACCGAGTGCCAGGTCGGTGATCAGGGCAACCTTCAGACCTGCCTCGCGTGCGACCCGGAGCGCGGTGAGCGTCTCCTGTGCGTGCCGGGGCATGGCGAACGCCAGCACCCAGGTGCCGCCGGCCTCGCGCGACTGCAGCAGCGCGTCGTAGGCCACGCTGCCGCCGCGCGTCACCAGCCGTACGTCGGGATGGATGCGGCGGGCGGCATAGCCGAAGTACTCGGCCAGTGACACGGAGATGCGCAGTCCCAGCACGGTCAGCGGGGTGGAGCGGGACAGCGCGCGGCCGACCTGGATCACCCGGTCGGGGTCGGCGAAGTCGCGGCGCATGTTCTCCAGGTTCTGGATCTCGGCGTCGACGGCCGCCTGGAGCTCGTTGGCGCGGTCCACCTCGCCGGGCCCGCCCGCCAGCGTGCTCAGCGCGATCGACTGGAGCTTCTCCCGCAGCGCCGGGTAGCCGCTGAAGCCGACGGCGGCCGCGAAGCGGGTGACGGAGGGCTGGCTGACGCCCACGCGGTCGGCCAGCTCGGTGATCGACAGGAACGCCGCCTCGGTGATGTGCTCGATCAGGTACTGGGCGACGCGGCGCTGCCCCGGGGACAGCCGGGGGCCGTCGAAGAGTTCTCTGAGCTGGGAGGTCGGTGCGGCCCCGGCCTCCGGCGCGATCTTGCCCGAGGTGATCGCTGATGCCTGGGCGCGTGCCTGCTGCGGCGAGGGCACCGACCCTTCTCCTTTGTCTCCCACGACCACTCAACATAGCTCACCGACCGTCATGACCAGGGCCTGTGACGGGCAGGCAGGCTCACCGCCGGTACAAGGTGATCGAATGACCCACTTGATCGATCGGGTGGCTGGACTCGATCAATTCGGCCAGTCGGCCACGTGCCTTGGCCGCCGCGGAGTCCGACACGACGAGCAGTCCGTGCACCCGGCCGGGCGGCGCCGTGCGCGGATCGGTGGCACGGATGCCGTAGTACGACGGCACGCCGCTGCCCTTGTAGACAAGCCACACCCGCTCGCCCGGGTACCGCTGCCGGAGGCGGTCGGCGAGCCGGCCGAGGTCCTGGCCCCAGTCCACGTTGGAGTCGTGCAGCAGCCGGTGGGTGTTGGCCGGCCCGCCGAACGCCTCGTTGGCGTACGGCAGGTAGTACGGGAACGTGCGCAGCGAACTCACCGCCACCCACAGCACCAGCAGCCCCGTCAGCGCACCCGACCGGCGCCACGGCAGCGTGCGCACGCACGCTCCCGCCACCGCGAGGAACACCGGAACGAACAGCGCGTACCGGGTCCCGAAGTCCCGCGAGCCCGTCATCGCCGCAGCGAGCAGCACCGCGGGCGGCAGCAGCAGATACGGCGCGGCGGGCCGCAGCCGTCGCACCGTCAGTACGGCCACGGCGCCGGCCGAGCCCAGCGCGAGCAGCCCGAGCGGTGTCTTCACCAGCAGGGCGGCGGGCAGGTAGTACCAGAGCGAGCCCGTGTACAGATGCCCGAACAGGTAGCCCTGCCAGGGGTAGTCCTCCAGGCCGAACTGCACCCGCATCCCGGCCCGGTACGCCTCCGGCAGCGGCAGCAGGTCCGTCAGGCGCCCGCGCAGCCCGTGCACGGCGGGGACCGCCTCGGCGGGCGTGAACCGCAGCCGGGGATCGACCGCCAGATACGTGGCCCACACGACGGCGACCGCCACCAGTGCCACGACCGTCGCCCCCGCGAGCCCCAGGAGCACCTTCCGACGCCGCTCGGCACCCCGCCGGGCGGCCCACACCGACACCACCGCGAGCAGCATCACCACGGGGATCGCGGGCAGCGCGCTCATCTTCGTCGCCACCGCCGCCCCGAGGGCCGCCCCGGAGAGCGGCAGGTACGACCGGGGCCGGTCCCGGGCCCGCCACACCAGCCAGGTGGACGTCAGCACGAACCCGGCCGCCGGCAGGTCCAGCGTGGCCAGCGAGCCGTGCGCGACCACGTCCGGCGAGAAGGCGTACAGCGCGAGCGCCGCCAGCCCGCCGGCCGTGCCCGTCAGCTCATACGCGAACGCGAACACCACCAGCCCGAACAGCAGGGTCAGTGCGATCACCGGCAGCCGTGCCCACAGCATCAGCCGCCACGGATCGTTGCCCGACTCGTACAGCAGATGTCGGCCCACATCGCCCTGGGTACCGGTGTACGCCGGGTCGTAGTGCGGGTCGGCCACCGCCACCCCGGCCGCGATCAGCAGCTTGCCGAGGGGCGGATGTTCGGGGTTGTACCGCAGCCGGTGCTCATGCAAATAGTCGGTGGCCGTGGCTACGTACACGGGTTCGTCGATGGTGGGTGTCTGCCGGACGGCCGTGGTGACCATCGCGGCGGCCGTCTGGGCCAGCAGCAGTGCCACCAGGAGCGGCACCAGCCACCGCCGCCGGCGGCGCAGCCCGGCGTGCAGCCGGTCCCGGGCCGTGCTCCGCCGGGGGCTGTCGTCCGTGGGGGCCTCGGCTACGAGGACCTGGGCCGTGTGCTGTGCGCGCGCCATCATCCGCCCCACGGTGGCACCGGCCGTGCGGTGGCGGGAGTCAGGCCGACAGGACCTGGCCGGGACCGGATCATGGCCCTACTGTCGCACCGCTCCCGCCACCGGGGCGTCACCGCTTCACGAGTCGTACCGACAGACCTTCTGCCGTGTACACGGGTACGGCCCGCAGCGCGTCGGAGTTCACCTCCACGCGGTCGAACTGCCCGCGCAGCCGGGGCACGTCGAGCACCGGCAGCGTGCTGCCCGCGGCCGGCGGCCGCTCGGTGTCCAGCCGCAGCGACAGCACGGCCGAACGGCCCAGTACCGCAAGGTGCTTCACGGCCAGCGGCGCCTTGCGGTCCGCGTGCAGGGTGACCTCCAGGGTGCCGGAGTCCTGGGCGTACCCGCCGCGCACCCGCAGCCGCCCGTCGACCCGCAGGGTGCCGCCCGAGACCCGCACGTCCCCGTGGCCGAGGGCGTCCTCGGAACCGGCCGTCAGCGCACCGGACTCCAGCACCGTCCCGCCCGTGTACCGGTTGCGGCCGCTCAGCGTCAGCGTGCCGGTGCCCCGCTTGGTCAGGCCGCCGCACCCGTCGATGTCGTTGCGCCAGCTGTCGGCCGCCGAGAAGCCGCCGACGGCGGCGTCCAGGACGACGGTGACGTCGGAGTCGAAGGCGCCGTAACCGTCGGCGGCGGCGAACAGGTTCAGCCGCCCCCATTGCTCGACGCCGTCGAGCAGCACGTACCCGGCGGGCAGCCCGGTGGTGCGCAGCACCTCGCGGCGCTGGTCCGCGTCCAGGTACGGCAGCCGGGTCTCCAGCAGCACCTCGGCGCCCTTGGGCACGGTCAGCGGCGCGCTGTGGCCCTGCCGTGTCAGCACGTACGTCAGCCGGGGCCGGACCGAGCGGGCGTTGGCGTCCCGGTCGGCGTACGGGTCGGTGTCCGGGTGCGCGTAGGCGTACAGGGTGTCGGCGGTGGTGCCGGTCCGCGCGGTGAAGTAGGCGAGGGCCTGGGCGCGGGCGGCGGCCTTCAGCCCGGCGTTGGCCGGGTCGGCGAGGGTGGCCGCGGCCAGCGCGGTGGCCATGACGCGGCCGCCGATGACGTCGACGGTGTTGTGCATGCCCGCCACGATTCGGGTGTGGCTCAGCTCGAAGGCGCGCGTCACCAGCTCCTGGAACCGCTCGGGCACCGCGTACGCGTAGGCGAGGGCGGCCAGGTGGAAGGCGTTGGTGTGGCCGCTCGGGAAGCCGCCGTCGTCGGCCGGGGAGGTGCCGCGCTGGCGCAACAGCTGCGGGGCGACCACCACGGAGGACTCGTACACCGGGTAGCCGAGCGCGTCCTTCGCGCCGGTGTCGACGACCACGCTGTCCTCGTTCATGCGCCACGGACGCGGGTACTGGTAGGCGTACTTGGCCGGGTTGCCGGAGGCGTACGGACCGCGCACGGTGTCGACCAGTTCGGCGACCTTGCCGAGCGCGGAGTCGTGGGCGCCCGCGCCGAGTGCAGAGCCGGCCGGGGCGTTCGCGGGCACCGCGTCGCTGATGGTGGTCGCCGGAGTGCCGTCGGGCGCGCCGGTGATCGAGGTGACCGCCCTGGCGCCCGCCCGGTAGAGGTCGGCCAGCGGGCCGAGGCCGGCGATCATCGCGTAGCTCTGGTGCTGGCGGTCGTAGACGAACGCCTCCTTCGCCTGCGCGTCGGTGCGCTCGGTGGTGATCCGGGCGCAGTAGAGCATGTTGGCGCGCAGCACCTCGGGGCGCAGCGGGGTGCCGGAGTCCCAGGCCGAGCCGGTCTTCCACACCTGGGCGAAGCCGCCGAGGATCCGGACCACCGCGTTGGCCTCGGGGGTGAGGTTGGGGAGGACGTTGGTCCGGTAGTCGTCCACGAACGCGGCGGGGGCGGTCGCGGCCTTGGCGTCGGCGGCGGACAGCCACGCGGCGAAGGTCGGGGCGGCGAGCACACCCGCCGACGCGCCCAGCGAGGTCTTGAGGAAGCCGCGTCGGCCCAGGGCGGTTCCACGGGCCGGCGAGGAGGAGTGGAGCCCGGCGGGTGACGGCATGCGTGTGCCTCTCTCGAGTTCTTCGGCCGGACGGCGGCCGGGGAGTGGCCCACGGGACCGCCCGGCGCGCACGGCGCAGACGCCCGGCCACGATGTGCCGGATTGTGCGGTCCCGTGGGAAAGAAGTTGAACGAGTGAATATCTAGGGCGGGGTCGTGTCCCGTCGGGGAGTCCCCGGCGACGAGGGCGTGTGCGGCAGGTGAACGCGGGGCGCGGCGTTCACAGGATCGAACGCGCCAGCGCCACCGCCCCGTTGACGGGCGGCACCCGCAACGGGTGCGGCCGTGCTCCGGGCAGGGCGTCGGCGAGCGCGGCGGTGAACGCGTCGTACAGGAGCGGCTGGGCGAGGACGGTGCTGCCCGCGACCACCACGTCGTCCACGGCGAGGCCGCGGTCGGCGAGCCGGACGACGAGTGCGGCGAGGGAGCGACCCCCGGCGGATATCACCTCGTGGGCGAGCGCGGAGCCCGCCTCGGCGGCCGAGAAGAGGACCGGGGCGTGCCGGCCCCACTCGGCGGAGACGTCCGTGGCGCTCTCCAACGCCGCGCCGAGCGCAGGCACTTCGGGTACGTCGAACGCGGCGAGCAGTGCGGAGGCCAGCGCGTCGGGTGCCTCTCCGCGGTCGTGGGCGGCCCAGCAGGCCCGCGCGGCCTCCCGGACCAGCCCGGCCGAGCCACCCTCGTCGCCGAGGACCGCGCCCCAGCCGCCGACCTGCACCGGCGTGCCGTCGGACGTGTGACCGACCGCGACCGAGCCGGTGCCCGCGACCAGACCGATCCCCTTCTCCAGCCCGGCGGCGGGGACGAGGAGTTCGGCGTCGCCGACGATCAGCGCGGGCGCGTCCAGGACGTCGCCCAGGGCGGCCCGGATCGCGGCGCACTGGCGCGGGGTCTCGCAGGCGTGCCCGCCCACGGCGAGGGCGGCCGGTCGGAGGCCGGCCGGCAGGGCGTCGTCGAGCAGTGCGGCCAGCCAGGCCGCGGCGGCGGCCGGGGTGTGCGGCCGCCAGCCGCTGCTGGAACGGACGCGGTCGGCGACCAGCTCGCCCCCGGCCAGTGCCCGGAGACGGGTCTTGGTGCCGCCCACGTCGATCCCGACCACGAGGGGATACGGAACGTCCTGCACGGATCCTCTTTCGTCGTCCGCAGGGAGCTGTGCTGCAGGAGCCGTGCTCCCTGGTGCTGTGCTGCGACGGCGGGCGAACCGCGCCTGGATGAACGGCTGCAGAAGGTGTCGGGAAGCCCCGGGACGGACTTCGGCGGCGGCCACGGCAGGCGAGTACCGTGAATTCGTTAGGAAATTAACTAACGAAGTAGAGTGCGTCAAGAGGCACGCAATCCCAGCGCCCCTCACCAGCAGACTGCGGCTCGAATCTGGGGGAGAGCATGATCCTGAGCGAGAGCGCCCGCGCGGTGTTCGCCGTCCTGGCCACGGCCGGATCCGCCACCCGCCCCCAGCTGGCGGCCGACGCGGGCCTTTCGAAACCGACGGTCTCCGCAGCCGTGGCCGAGCTGGAGGCCGCGGGGCTCGCCGCCCACTCCGGTACGGCCTCCAGCGGCACCGGCCGCACCGCCGCCGTCTACCGTCTCGGCCCGGCCGCCGGGACCGTGCTCGCCGTGGACCTCGGCCCCGCCCACACCCGGGTGCGCGGCTGCGGTCTCGACGGCAGCCTGCTCGCCCAGGCCACCACCTCCCGGGCCGATGCCGCCGACGCCGTGCGCGAGACCCTCGTCGCGCTGCCCGCCGACGCCCCGCTGCGCACCATCGTCGTCGCCGTCGGCGACGTCACCGCACAGGACCGGGAGGGCACCGGGATGCGGCCCGCGACCGCCAAGGCCGGCCCCGCCTACGACGCCATGGCCGTCGCGCTGCCGCCCGGTGTGCCCGTCCACCTGGAGAACAACGTGAACTGCGCCGCGCTCGCCGAGCTGCACGAGGGTGCCGCCCGCGGCCGCCACACCTTCGGCTATCTGCGGATCGGCGTGGGCATCGGCCTCGGCATCGTCGTCGGCGGCCGGGTGCTGCGCGGAGCGAACGGCGCCGCGGGCGAGCTGGCCCGGCTGCCCTACCCCTGGGACGAAGGCCGCGAACCGCGCCGCGAGGCCCTGGAGGAGTACGTCGGTGCGCACTCCCTGCTGCGCCGGGCCGCGCAGGCCTGGCAGTCCGCCGACGGCCCCTGCCCCCGCACCACCGAGCAGCTCTTCGCCCTCGCCGCCGAGGGCCGGGCGACGGCCCGCGCCGTCGTCGCCCGGCATGCCACCGACGTGGGCCGGCTCGCCGCCGCCGTGGCCGCCGTGCTGGACCCCGGGCTGATCGTGCTCGGCGGCAGCACCGGCGCGGACCCGCAGCTCCTGCCCGGTGTCCGGGCCGAACTGGAGCGGCTGAGCTGGCCCACCGAGGTGGTCAGCAGCACGGTCGGGGACCTCGGCACCGTCACCGGCGCGGCCCGGCTCGCGGTCGCACGAGGAGTCCAAACCGTGACCGAGGCCGTGCGGACGAAGGATTGACGGCCTCCGACTCGGTCTGCCAATGTCCGGACAAGCGCTTTCTAAGCCGGGCGGGACCCCGGCTCGAGGGTGGGCGTCCCGACCGTACGCGACGTACGGCAGCCACGCGAGGGCGTGCTCGCTGGGCAACGGCCGTCAGGGCCGGGGACCGCACCCGTCAGGGGTACGCGGCCGGGCGAGGCCGCGTACCGGAACGCGATTCCAACACCAAGGCACCCGAGCCGAGTTGACCGGCTCCGGGATCCGTCACGCACCTTCAGGGAGGACCCGGTGGGTCACCAGATCTCGCGCAGAACCCTCTTCCGCACCGCGAGCGGGCTGGCCGTCGCCGGCGCGCTCGGCTCCAGCCTCGCCGCCTGCGCCGGCGGCACCGGCGCGGGCAGCGACAGCGGCAGGCTGACCATGACCTGGTGGGGCAGCGACGAACGGCACGCCGCGTACAAGAAGGCCCTCGCCTACTTCCAGAAGAAGAACTCGAAGATCGAGATCGAGACCCGGTACCAGGGCTACGACGGCTACTTCGACAAGTTCAACACCCAGGTCGCCGGCGGCAGCGCCCCCGACCTGCTGCAGATGGACACCGCGCTGGTCGCGCAGTACGCCCGCAAGGGCATCCTCGCCCCGCTCGACTCCTACGTCGGCAAGTCCCTGGACCTGGCCGGCTTCTCCAAGACGCTCCTGGCCGTCGGCACCGTCGACGGCAAGCTGTACGGCGTCCCGTCCGGCATCGGCGTCAACCAGCTCACCGTCAACCGCTCCGGCCTGGAGCAGCTCGGCCTGAAGCTGCCCGACCGCGAGTGGACCTGGAACGACCTGAAGAAGATCGCGACCGACGTCTACAAGAAGAGCGGCGGCAAGCAGTACGGCGTTGACGACGGCGGCGGCTCCACCCTCCAGTGCTTCGAGATCTTCGCCCGCGAGAAGGGCCAGCAGTTCTTCTCCGACGACGGCAAGAAGCTCGGCTTCACCGCCGACACCCTGCAGGAGTGGTGGGAGTTCTGGGCCGGGATGCGGGGGGACCACGCCTCCCCGCCGCCCGCCGTCACCTCGGCCGCGCACAACGACCTCACCAAGAACGCGGTCGTCATCGGCAAGGCCCTGTTCACCTTCGACTCCGGTGTCTACGGCGCCGGCGGCTCGATCACCGACGCCCAGCTGGACTTCCTGCCCACCCCGCAGGGCGACTGGTCCGGTGCCCGCGAGGGCAACTTCGTCAACGGCGGTGTGCTGCTGAGCGCCACCAAGGCCAGCAAGCAGGTCGCCGACTCGGTGAAGATCATGGACTTCTTCGCCCAGGACGCCACCGCCATCAAGGACATGCAGCTGCTGCGCGGCATCCCGCCGACCGAGAAGGCCCGTTCGCTGATCTCCGGCGGGCTGACCGAGACCGACAAGCTGAACATGGCGAACGCCGACTACATCTCCCGGCGGGTCTCCAAGGCCGCGGGCGCGCTGCCCGCGCCGGTGCCCCCGCCCAAGGGCGCGGACCAGATCTGGGACCTGCTGTTCCAGTCCAACCTGGCGGTCGCCTTCGGCAAGAAGTCCATCAAGGCGCAGCTGAGCGAGTTCTTCGACCAGGCGCAGTCGATCCTCGCGGGCTGACCGCCCGCCCCAGCACAGTCAGGCACCGGGAGAGGGCCAGGGAGAAGATGAGCATGACCACCACCAAGACCGACGAGGTCGTGGGGGAGGCGCCGGCGGCCCCGGCGACCCCCGCCGACCAGCGCGAGCGGGAACGGATGCGTCGGCGTGCCGCCAGACGGCGCGGCGGGGGCTGGTGGCCGTACCTCTTCCTGGCGCCCTGGTTCGTCGGCCTGTTCGGCCTGACGATCTACCCGATGCTGGACTCGCTGTACCTGTCCTTCACGGACTTCGACCTGCTCTCGCCCGCCAAGTGGGTCGGCACCGAGAACTACTCGCGCATGTTCACCGACGACCCGGTGTTCTGGGACTCGGTGCACGCCACCCTGCTGTACGTCCTCGTCTCCGTGCCGCTGAAGCTGGCGCTCGCGCTCGGCGTGGCCATCCTGCTCAACCGCCCGATGAAGGCCATCGGCGTCTACCGGGCCGCCTTCTACCTGCCCTCGCTGCTCGGCGGCGCGGTCGCCGTGGCCATCGTGTGGCGGCAGGTCTTCGGCGGGGACGGCCTGTTCAACGACTTCCTCGGCTGGTTCGGCATCAAGGGCCAGGACTGGATCTCCAGCCCCGACACCTCGATCTACACGCTCATCCTGCTGGCCGTCTGGCAGTTCGGCACCCCTATGGTCATCTTCCTCGCCGGCCTGAAGCAGCTGCCGAAGGATGTCTACGAGGCCGCGGCGATCGACGGCGCGGGAACGTTCACCAGGTTCTTCCGCATCACGCTTCCGCTGCTCACCCCGATCGTCTTCTTCAACGTGGTCCTGCAGATCATCGACGGGTTCAAGACGTTCACCCCCGCCTACGTCGTGAGCAACGGCACCGGCGGACCGCTCAACTCGACCATGCTGTACTCCCTCTACCTGTACAAGAAGGGTTTCACCGACCTGCAGATGGGATACGCCTCGGCGCTGGCCTGGGTGCTGTTCCTGGTCATCGCGGGCTTCACGGCGGTCAACTTCATCGCCAGCCGTTACTGGGTTCATTACGACGACTGAGCAAGGAGTTCTGTCCACCATGTCCGCCATCACGCCCGGCGTCTCGCCGCTCAGCAAGCTGCGCTCACTCACCGGCCCCCGCCGCATCCTCCTGCACACGCTGCTCATCGGCGTGGCCCTGCTCATGCTCTATCCGCTGCTGTGGATGCTCAGCAGCTCGCTCAAGCCCGACACCGAGATCTTCACGCACCCCGGCCTTGTGCCGGAGAAGGTGCACGCCGCGAACTACGCCGAGGGCTGGAGCGGTTCCGGCAACTCCTTCTCGCTGTACATCACCAACTCGCTGATTGTCACGACCGGTGCGGTGATAGGAAACGTGATCTCCTGTTCGCTGGCCGCCTATGCCTTCGCGCGCCTCGAGTTCCGCGGCAAGAAGATCTTGTTCGGCGTGATGCTCGGCACGCTCATGCTGCCCATGCAGGCCACTCTGATCCCGCAGTACACGATCTTCTACAACCTGACCTGGATCAACACCTTCCTGCCGCTGATCGTCCCCAAGTTCCTCGCTACGGACGCCTTCTTCATCTTCCTGATGGTGCAGTTCATCCGCTCCATCCCGCGCGAGCTGGACCAGGCCGCGATGATGGACGGCGCCAACCCATTCCAGATCTACTGGAAGATCATCCTGCCGCTGATGAAGCCGGCCCTGGTCACCACCACGATCTTCACCTTCATCTGGACCTACGACGATTTCCTCAGCCAACTCGTCTACCTCCAGCAGAACGACCGATTCACCGTCCCGCTCGGCCTCACCCTGTTCCTGGACAAGACCAGCGGCTCCTCGTACGGCGCCATGTTCGCCATGTCGACGCTCGCCCTCCTCCCGACGCTCATCTGCTTCCTCGTCTTCCAGAAGAGACTGGTGGAAGGCATGGCGACCTCCGGCATGAAGGGCTGATCCCCCGTGTATCTCCCTCACCAGCGCGGCCCGTTGCACGACCTCCCGGACACCCCCGAGGCGTACGACGCGGTCCTCGCCGACGTCACCGAGCAGGCCCTGTCCCGCCTCACCCCCGAGGGCAGTCTCGAACACCCCGACGCCGGCGACGACATCGGCGACACCTCCCTCGGCATCACCTCCCTGCTCGCCCTCGCCTGGCAGCGCGGCCGGGACCCCCGGCTGCCCGAGGCGGTGCGCCGCAGCCTCGCCTTCCACCTGCGCGAGCGTGTCTACACCGACGACAACCCCGGCTACCCGAACCTCCGCATCACCGACTCGGGCCTCCCGTACGCCCGTTACGTACTGGAAGCGGGCGCCCACCCCATCGGCGACTGGCCGAGCACGGTGTGGGCGCTGCTCCAGGCGGTCAACGTCCTCGACGCGGCCGACGGCCTCCTGGACGACGAACAGCGCACCGCACTCACGGACTTGGCCCACGGCTACTGGCGCCGGCTGACCGAGGCGACCTTCTTCAACCCGCAGGAGGCGGGCAACCAGGCCATCGGCTGCGTGGTCGGCGGCCTGATGCTGGCCCGCCATCTGCCCGCTTCCGCAGGAGCACAAATCGGCTCCCGGGCAATGGAGCTGTACACCGACGAGATCCGCGCCCACCGGGTCCGCGACCGGGGCGCCCTGCTGCCGCCCGAGCACGGCGGGGCGTACGACAACAACTACGGCCCGATCTCCCTCTCCTTCCTCGCCCAGGCCCACCGGGTCAGCGGCGAGCAGGTGTTCGCCGAGGACGGAGAGGCGCTCGCCCGCTACATCGACGCCCGTCTGACGAGCGGCGGCTTCGACAACGGCGGACCCCGCTACAGCGAACAGCACTCCGGGTTCGAATCCGTCCTGGGCCTGCGCTACTTCAGCGCACGCGTCGGCGCCGACCTGGGCCGCTACCGGGGCGACACCCGCTGGGGACGGTACGCGGTCCAACGCGACGGCCGCATCGACGGACACTTCGCCTTCATGCTGGTCTGGCAGATCCAGGACACCACCCGCTGGCACCGTGTCCCGTCGACCACCACCGCCCGCCACCAGCTGCGCTCCGGCACGGTCTCCGTCGCCTTCGACAGCCGCATGACCCCCTCGCTCGTCGAGGCGGCCGGCACCTACTACCTGCCCGCCGCCGTGCGCCGCCAGCACGGGTTCGGCCCGGTCACGGACGGCTTCCTGCTGTGCCGTCCCATGGGCGAGGTGCGGGTCCGCGACGTCCGCGCCGGCGGGCTCGCGGCCAAGCTGGTCACCAAGCCGGTCGTCGGCCGCGACCATGTGCTGCGCCATCTGCGGTCGCTGTACGTCACCGACGGCACCCGCCTGTGGGTGACGGTCGCCGTCGAGCGGCTCGACGGGGCGCCGTACCTGCTGTCCGGGCTGCCGTACGCCGCCGACGACGGCGACCGGGTGCGCCGCGTCGCCGAGGGCGAGGTCGCCGCCGCGGGCGGGCTGCGCCTCACACATCCCGCGGACCCGGGCCCCGACCACTTCGACGCCCGCGCCGAACTCACCCAGGAACAGGCGGCGTTCGCACTCGCGGCCGACCCGCGCGGCTACGGCAACCCCGACGAGGGCTGGCGCCACCTGGTCGGCTCCACCGCAGTGGAGGCAGCCCCGGCACCGGGCGCTCCGGAGGGCCTGCACGTGTTCGCCGTACGCTACGGGCCGGGCGGCCCCTTCGCGCCCGCCTTCGACAGCGACGAACGGGGGGTGACGGTACGCACCGAGGCGTTCACCGCGGTGCTCGGGGATCCGGCGGGTGATGCCGTCGGCGAACCCGTGCTCACGCTGGGCGTCTGAGCGAGGGCAGCGCGCCGGGCGGCACGACCAGGTCCGCCCGGTCCCGCGTCGTGGCGATCAGATCGGCGTTGCGCTGGTCCGTCCCCAGGACCCAGGCCACGGCCGCCTCGCGCTCCTTGCCGAACTCCTCGTGCCGGGCGACCAGCCGCCGGATCCGCTCCTGCTCATCGATCTCGCAGTACCACACCTCGTCCAGGCACGACCGCACCCGCGCCCACGAACCCTCCGCCAGCAGCAGGTAGTTGCCCTCCGTCACCACCAGCCGGGCCGTCGGCGGCACGGGGATCGCGCCCGCGATCGGCTGCTCCAGGACCCGCTCGAACCCGGGCGCGTACACCACCTCGCCGGTCTCCTCGCGCAGCCGCCGCAGCAGTGCCGCGTACCCGGCCGCGTCGAAGGTGTCCGGCGCGCCCTTGCGGTCCCGGCGGCCCAGCCGGTCCAGCTCGACGTCGGCCAGATGGAAGCCGTCCATGGGCACGTGCGCCACCCAGGGCGGGCCGTCGGCGTTCAGGGCACGCACCAGATGCTCGGCCAGCGTCGTCTTTCCCGAGCCCGGGCCGCCCGCGATCCCGAGGATCGCGCGCCGCCCGCCACCGGCCAGGGCACGGGCGCGGATGAGGAGGTCGTCGAAGGTCAGCGGCACACAGCAGAGTGTGTCACCGGTGGCGACGACGGCGAGAGCCAGGTCGGAAGGTTCGAAAGTCTGGCTCGTGTGGCGCTCGCCACCCACTGGAGTGCACTCCATGGGGAAGGGTGCTGGGTATGACTCAGCTCGGTCTGCCCGACACCATCCTGGCCTGTCTGTTCGACCTCGACGGGGTCGTCACCAAGACGGCCGTCGTGCACGCGGCCGCCTGGAAGGAGACGTTCGACGCGTTCCTGCGCGAGTACGAGGGCCCGCAGGGACGGCCGTTCGACGAGATCGCCGACTACGACGAGTACGTCGACGGACGCCCGCGCGCCGACGGGGTCCGTTCCTTCCTCGACTCGCGCGGCATCCACCTGCCCGAGGGCGGGCCCGACGACCCGCCCGACGCCCGCACCGTGCACGGCCTCGGCAACCGCAAGAACGATCTGCTGCTGGAGCGGATCCGCACCGGCGGCGTGGAGGCCTACGAGGGCACCCTGCACTATCTGGAGGCCGTCCGCGCGCAGGGGCTGCGCACCGCGATCGTCTCCTCCAGCGCCAACTGCCAGGACGTGCTGCGGGCCGTCGGCGCCGAGCACTTCTTCGACGTCCGCATCGACGGTGTGGTCGCCGCCGAGCGGAACCTGCCGGGCAAGCCGCACCCCGACACCTTCCTGGCCGCCGCCCACGAACTGGGCGTCGAGCCGGCGCAATCGGCCGTCTTCGAGGACGCGCTGGCCGGCATGGACGCGGGCCGCTCGGGCGGCTTCGGGTACGTCGTAGGCGTCGACCGGGTCGGACAGACCGACGCCCTGTACGCACACGGCGCGAGCATCGTCGTCAAGGATCTCGCCGAGCTGGGAGGCAAGCAGTGATCACCCACCGGTCGTACACGGTCGAGCCGTGGGCCGTGCGCGAGACGGACCTGAACCTCGACGTCCTCGCCCAGAGCGAGTCGGTGTTCGCGCTGTCCAACGGCCATGTCGGCTGGCGCGGCAACCTGGACGAGGGCGAACCGCACGGCCTGCCCGGCAGCTACCTCAACGGGGTGCACGAGGCGCACCCGCTCCCGTACGCGGAGGCCGGCTACGGCTATCCGGAGTCCGGGCAGACAGTCATCAACGTCACCAACGGCAAGATCCTGCGGCTGCTGGTGGACGACGAACCGTTCGACCTGCGCTACGGTCGGCTCGTCGCCCACGAGCGCGTCCTGGACCTGCGCCGCGGAGTGCTGGAGCGGAGCGTCGAGTGGACGTCCCCGGCCGGCTCCACGGTCCGGGTCCGCTCGACCCGGCTGGTGTCGCTGACCCAGCGCGCGGTGGCCGCGGTGGCGTACGAAGTGGAGGCCGTCGGCCGTCGCAGCCGGGTGGTGATCCAGTCGGAGCTGGTCGCCGACGAACAGCTGCCCGGCTCGAACGGTGACCCGCGCGCCGCGGTGGCGCTGCAGTCGCCGCTCGAGCAGGAGGACGACCTCGCCGCAGGCAACCGGCTGCGGCTGGTGCACCGCACCCGGCGCAGCGGCCTGCGGGTGGCCGTGGCCGCCGACCACGTGGTCACCGGTCCCGAGCGCACCACGACCCGCAGCGAGAGCGGCGGCGACGTCGCCCGGCTCACCGTCACCTCCGTCCTGGAGCCGGGCCAGACGCTGCGGGTGGAGAAGCTGGTCGCCCACGGCTGGTCCGGCACCCGCTCGCTGCCCGCGATGGCCGACCAGGTCGACGCCGCCCTCGCGGCCGCCGCGCACGACGGCTGGCAGGGGCTCCTGGACGACCAGCGCGCCTACCTGGACGACTTCTGGTCCCGCGCGGACGTCGAGGTGGACGGCGACGAGGAGATCCAGCAGGCCGTACGGTTCGCCCTCTTCCACGTCCTGCAGGCCGGCGCCCGCGCCGAGCAGCGGGCGATACCCGCCAAGGGCCTGACCGGCTCAGGCTACGACGGGCACGCCTTCTGGGACACCGAGATGTTCGTGCTGCCCGTCCTCACCCACACCGCACCCGAGGCCGTCGCCGAGGCGCTGCGCTGGCGGTACAACACCCTCGACGAGGCACGCGAGCGCGCGACCCAACTGGGGCTCGGCGGGGCCGCGTTCCCCTGGCGGACCATCCAGGGCGCGGAGGGCTCGGCGTACTGGCCGGCCGGCACCGCGGCCTTCCACGTGAACGCCGACATCGCCGATGCGGTCGTCCGCTACGTCGAGGCCACCGGCGACACCCGCTTCGAGCGGGAGGCGGGAGTGGAGCTGCTGGTGGAGACCGCCCGGCTGTGGCGCTCGCTCGGCCACCACGACCACCACGGGGTCTTCCACATCGACGGCGTCACCGGCCCCGACGAGTACAGCGCGGTGGCCGACGACAACACGTACACCAACCTGATGGCCCGCCAGAACCTGTTCGCCGCTGCCGACGCCGCCGAGCGGCATCCGCGCGAGGCGGAGCGCCTGGGCGTGGACGCCGAGGAGAGCGCAGCCTGGCGGGACGCCGCCGAGGCCGTGCACATCCCCTACAACGACGAGCTCGGCGTCCACGAGCAGCACGCCGGATTCACCCGCTACCAGCGCTGGGACTTCGCGCACACCCGCCCCCACCAGTACCCGTTGCTGCTGAACTTCCCCTACTTCGACCTCTACCGCAAACAGGTCGTCAAGCAGGCCGACCTGGTGCTGGCCATGTACACGTGCGGCGACCGCTTCGACGACGAGCAAGTGGCCCGCAACTTCGCCTACTACGAGCCGCTGACCGTACGCGACTCGTCCCTGTCCGCCTGCTGCCAGGCCGTCATCGCTGCTCAGGCGGGCCATCTGCGGCTCGCCTACGAATACACGGCCGAGGCGGCCCTGATGGACCTGGAGGACCTGGAGCACAACACCCGGGACGGACTGCACATCGCCTCGCTGGCCGGGACCTGGATGGCGCTGGTCGCGGGCTTCGGCGGACTGCGCCGTGACGGCGAGGGACTGCGCTTCGCGCCGCGCCTGCCCGAGCGGCTGCGCCGCCTGGCCTTCAGCCTCCAGTTCCGCGGCCGTCGCGTCAGGGTGGAGATCGGTGCGGACAAGGCGACGTACACGCTGCTGGACGGGGAGCCGCTCACGCTCCACCACCACGGGGAGGCGCTGCGGGTGAGCACCGACGAGCCCGCCGTCCGCTCCGTACCGTCGGTCCGCCCACGCCCGGCCCCCGAGCAGCCCCTGCACCGGGCGCCGAAAGCCGGCTGAGCGTCAGCTCAGCATCCCGGACAGCAGGCCGAGCAGGTCGCCCGTCGCGTCGGCGGCGAGCAGGGCGGCGAGGGTGCCCAGGGCGAGGACGGCCATCGCGGCGGGCCACAGCTGCGGTGGCGGGCTCGTCTGGAGCGCCGCGATCCGGCGGGTGACCGCGCGGTCGGTGAAGTTCAGGGTGCACGCCGGGCGGGCCCGTCCGGCGGTGAGCGCGGCCCGGGCCAGGGCGCGGGCGGTGGTCCGCCGGTCCCCGACGGCGGTTGCCGCCTGCTCGTCCGCCCAGCGTTCCACGAGGAAGACCACGGCCGAACGGACCGGTGCGAGCAGCGGGTTGGCCGCCACGGCCAGGGTGGCCGCGGTCACCAGGGGCCCGTGCCGGTGCGTCAGATGCGCGCGCTCGTGGGCGAGCAGCACCCGCCGCTCCTCCGGTGCCAGCGCGCCCAGCATCGCCGAGGTGACCAGGATCCGGCCCGGTCGGCCCGGGATCGCGAACGCCTGTGGCACCTCCGAGGCGGCGACGATCAACTCCGTGTCCGCGGGCTGCCCCGCGCACAGCCGCCGCAGCGCCCGCCGGGTGCGCCGCTCGGCGCGCACCGCCCGGTGCACCCGCCACACGACGACGGCCAGCGCCACCGCCGCGGCGAGGCCGATCACCTCCGGCACCGGGTCCACCAGCCGACGCCCGTCCTCGCGGGCTTCCCGCACCACCGGCGGCGCGTCCCCGAGCAGCGCGGCCGCCAGCAGTACCAGCGTCCAGGTCGTGGCCGCGGCGGTCAGCACGGCCGCGGACGTCAGCACGCGCGCGGCGAGCGCGGGTGCCACCCGGCCGCCGATCACCGGCGCCACGCCGGACAGCAGCAGCGAAAGCAGCAGCGGGGTGTAGACGTCGAACCTCATGCGCCGCCTCCGGCGAGCAGTTCCCGCAGCGCCCGCTCCTCCTCGGGGCTCAGGCCGGTCACGAACTGCTGGAGCGCCGCGATCGGGTCCGGGCCCCGGTCCAGGGCCTCGTGCATCGCCTGGGCGGTCAGCTCCGCCGCGTTCTTCGCGGTACGGTACGCGCCGCGCCGCCCGTCGGCGTCCCGCAGTACCAAGCCCTTGTCGTACAGGCGTTTGAGAATGGTGTGCACGGTGTTGTAGGCGAGCCCGCCGCCGATCTCGGCCTGGATCTCCGCCGGTGTCATCGGCCGCTCGGTGGCCCAGAGTGCGGCCAGTACCTCGCTCTCCAGCTCCCCGGCGCTGCGCCGCTCCGCCCTGCTGCGGGACCCTGTGCCAGCCATGCCCCAACCTTACAGCGCGTAGTGCCGTCGACCGGATGGCCCTGTTCGCCCGACACAATCCTGCGATCCGCGTTAGTTTGTCGGTGTTTTCCCCGATCCCGGCTCTCGGTCCTACGGGCTGTAGGGTGCAAGTCGACCCTACGATCTGTAGGGGGAATAGGGGTGATCATGATCGGCAGCGCGCACGCCACAGCCGACGCGGCCCGGCGCGAGGGCTCGCGCCGCCCGTCCGCCGGCACCGGACGGGCTCGCGCCACCTGGTCGCTCGCGGCCGTCGCGGCGGCCTTCGCACTGGCCCAACTGCTCCTGGTCCGGCCCGGCATGGGCCTCGGCTGGGACGAGACGGTGTATGTCAGCCAGGTCAGCGGACACGTTCCGGCCGCCTTCTTCAGCGCACCGCGCGCGCGGGGCGTCTCCCTGCTGGTCGCGCCCGTCGCCGCCTGGTCCTCCTCGACCGCGCTGCTCCGGGTCTACCTCGCGCTCCTGTCCGGCCTCGCCCTCTTCCTGGCCCTGCGCGCCTGGCGGGGTCTGTTCCCCGTCCCGGTGCTCGCCCTCGCCGGCGCCCTGTTCGCCTCCCTGTGGGTGACCCTGTTCTACGGTCCCCAGGCCATGCCCAACTACTGGGTGGCCGTCGGCGCCCTCGCCGCCGTGGCCTGCTTCCTGCGCGCCCGCGCCGACCGGGTCGACCGTGCCGCACTGTGGGGCCTGGGCGTGAGCGCGGCGCTGATGGCCTGGATGCGCCCCGTGGACGCCGTCTGGGTCGGCTTGCCGCTCCTCGCCCTCGGCCTGGTGCGGCACCACTGGCGGCCCCTCCTCGTCCTGCTCACCGGGCTCGCCGCCGGGGCGCTCGAATGGGTGATCGAGGCGTACGTCAGCTACGGCGGCCTCGCCAGGCGCCTCGCCGACGGCTCCGCGATCCAGGGCGGACTCGGCCTGCACTTCGCCGTCGTCGACCAGCTGCGCAGCCTCGGCGGGCGGGCACTGTGCCGGCCGTGCACGGGAGCGCTGCCCAACCCGGTGGTCACCGTCTGGTGGTTCGCGCTGCCCGTGCTCGCCGCGCTCGGCCTCACGGTCGCGGTCCGGGCCCGGCGCACGGTGCCCACCCTGCTGCCGCTCGCCTGCGCGGCCACGGCCGCCGTCCCCTACCTGTTCCTGATCGGCTACGCGGCGCCCCGCTTCCTGCTCCCCGCCTACGCCCTGCTGTCGATCCCCGTCGCCGTCGCGCTCGTCCATCTGCTGACCGCGACCTCCCGTGCCTGGCGGCCGACGGTCGTCGCCCTGCTGGCGCTCGGGCTCGCCGCCCACCTCACGGTGCAACTCGCCGTCCTGACGCGCGCCGTGGACCGCACCACCACCGCCCACCGCGCCTGGTCCCGCACCGCCGCCGTCCTGCACGGGCTGGGGGTCCGCCAGCCCTGTCTGGTCACCGGGCACGAGGCCATCCCGGTGGCGTTCTACGCCGGCTGTTCCTCGGCGGCGACGAGCGGGCACAACGCCAACAGCACGGCACAGGCCATCACCCGCACCGCGCGCCACACCCCGGTCGCCACCCTGGTGCCCGCGGGCTCCCGGCCACCGCGGTACGCCCGCTCGTGGCCCTCCGTGCCGCTCGACGGACTGCGCCTCTACTACGCCGTACCGGAGGCCGGCTCATGACCTGGCGCCGTGGCAGACACGGGGGAGGCGGCCGATGACCCAGCACGCCGTACAGGAGGCGCCCCAGGACGCGCTCCACCCTGGCGCCGGCCCGCTGCTGACCGCTCCCGCGGACCTCGCCGTCGGCCGCCGCCGGGCCTACTGGCACACGCTGGTCTGCTTCGCGGTCCTGCTGGGCGCGGCCTACGTGGCCCGGCGGCACTGGCCGACGGTGGAGACCGGGGCGCTGCGGCTGGCCGTCGCCGACGAGGGGTGGCTGCTGCTCGGTGCGGTGGCGGCCGTCGGCACCTGGGCTGCCTCGGCGCTCGCCCAGCAGGGCGCGGTCGCCCGGCGGCTGCCCGGACCGCGGCTGCTCGCCGCCCAGTTCGCCGCCTCCGCCGCCAACCACCTGCTGCCCGCCGGGCTCGGCGCCGGCGCGGTCAATCTGCGCTTCCTGATGCGCTGCGGGCTGCCGGCGGGCCGCTCGGCCGGCGCGCTCGCCGTCAAGGCCACCGCCGGAGCCGTCGTCCGCCTCGCCCTGATCGCGGTGCTCGCTCCGCTCTGCCCGGGCCTGCTGCGCGTCCCGCACGTCTCCCCGGCCGCGGTCGCCGCCGCGCTCGGCGCCGCCGCCCTGCTCGTGGCGCTCCTGGCCGGTCCGCTGCGCCCGCGCTGCCGCCGCGCACTGGCGTGCGTGCTGGCCGACATCCGTACCGTGCACGCCTGTCCGGCCCGTGCCGCCGCCCTGTGGGGCGGCTCGCTGGCCTTCGCCGCCCTGCACTCCCTGGTGCTCATCTCCGTCGCCCAGGCCGTCCAGCTGCCGCTGCCCCCGCTCCAGGTGGCCCTGCTGTACCTCACCGCCAGCTGCGCGGCCGCGCTGCTGCCCACCCCGGGCGGTCTCGGCTCCCTGGACGCCGCCCTCGCCCTCGCGCTGACCGTGTCCGGCGCCCCCGCCGCGACCGCGGCCTCTGCCGTACTCGGCTACCGGCTGCTCACCGTGTGGCTGCCGCTGCTCCCGGGCCTCCTCGTGCTGGCCGTGCTCGTCCGGCGCAAGGCCCTGTGAGCGGTCGGGAGTTTCCCGGACGCCCGCGCCAGGTAGGAGACGAGGGGGGCCTGGTGGCACAGGAGGGGGAAGGGTATGACGGAGCATCACATCGCGGGGCGGCCGGCGGAGGAGTTCTTCACGCCCGGCAGCTCGTCCTTCACCGAGTTCCTGGCCGCGCACCGGCCCGCCCTGCTGCCCACCGCGCCGCCGTTCCCGGACGGCGTCCGCGCCGCGCCCGGCAGCATCCCGCACGGCACCACGGTGCTGGCCCTCACCTTCCGTGACGGCGTGCTGATCGCCGGAGACCGCCGGGCCACCATGGGAAACCTCATCGCCCAGCGCGACCTGGAGAAGGTGCACCCGGCCGACGACCACACCGCCGTCGCCTTCGCCGGAACCGTCGGCCTCGCGCTCGACATGGTGCGGCTCTACCAGGTCGAACTGACGCACTTCGAGAAGATCGGGGGCACCCCGATGTCCCTGGGTGCCAAGGCGACCCGCCTCGCGGCCATGATCCGGCAGAACCTCGCCCAGGCCATGCAGGGCCTCGCCGTCGTCCCGCTGCTCGCCGGTTACGACACCACCGCGCCCGAGGGCGGCCGCGGCCGCATCTTCTCCTTCGACGCGGCCGGCGGCCTGTACGAGAAACGGCACTTCCACGCCGAGGGCTCCGGCTCTCCGTACGCCCGGGGCGCCCTGAAGAAGCTGTTCCGGCCGGACCTCACCCGCCGGGAGGCCGCCCTGGCCGCGCTCCAGGCGCTGTACGACGCCGCCGACGACGACTCGGCCACCGGTGGCCCCGACCTGAACCGCCGTATCTTCCCGGTGGTCTCGGCCATCACCGAAGCCGGCTTCGAACGGCTGCCCGAGTCCGAGACGGAGGAGCTGAGCCGCGAGATGGTCCAGCAGCGCAGCGGCCGCCCGGACGGCCCGCACGCCGCCGCCTGACCGTGGGCCCGCGCACTCAGGACGTGTGAGGACGCGTTCGGCCCGGGCCCGGCTCGCCGGTGTCCGTGCTCAGGCCTGGGGGCAGCCACCAGGCCGCCGCGCACAGCCACAGCCCGAGCCAGCCGATGGCGAACAGCCAGCCGCCGAGCACGTCGGTGAACCAGTGCACGCCGAGGAAGACCCGCGTCAGGCCCACCCCCGCCCCCCAGCAGGCGACCGCGAGGCAGAGCAGTATGCGGCCGTGCGGGGCGCGCAGGCACAGCGCGAGGATCACCAGACCGGCCGTCAGGGACGCCGTGGTGGTGTGCCCCGACGGGAACGACCAGCCGGAGGCGTGGGTCTGCCAGTCGACCGAGGGCGGGCGAGCCCGGCCGATCAGCTCCATGACGCCGTACCGCACGGCCTGGCCGGTGGTGAGGCAGGCGGCCATGAGCAGCGCGCCGACCAGCCGCTGTCGCCGGCTGCGGCCCGTCAGCAGCCCGGCCAGGACGACCACCGCGTACGGGAAGACTCCGGTGCCGGTGGCGGTCAGTCCGCGGGCGACGGCGACGGCCATCGGCGGACGGTGGCCGACGGACCAGGTCAGCAGGCCGTGGTCCAGGAACAGCGGTGCGCCGTGCCGGCCGGAGACGAACATCGCCAGCACGCCGAACGCCGCCCAGGCGCCGAGCGCGGCACCGCCCGCCAGTTCCGCGAGGGTCTTGCGGGTCATGACACCAGCAGCGGACGCAGCCTGGTCGCCGCCAGCCGTGCGGCCAGTCCCCGCGGCCGGCGCCGGAGCACGGTCATCACCAGGAAGGCGACCAGGCCGCCGACGAGGGCTCCCACCAGAACGTCGTGCGGATAGTGGACGCCCACCCAGACCCGGGAGGCCGCCATGGCCACGGCGAACCCGGAGGCGAGGAGCCCCAGCCGACGGGAGACGAAGAACAGGGCGACCGCCGAGGCGACCGCGATCGCGGTGTGATTGCTGGGGAACGACCAGTCGCCCGGCGCCGGACACGCCTCCAGGGTGCGGAAAGGCAGGCCCCGGCAGGGCCGGTCCTCCCGGACCAGCGCCTTCAGCCCGGCGTCCGCTCCGAAGGCCACCAGCACCGCCACCGGAACGGCCAGCGCCGTCATGCCCGCCGTGGCGACGACCCTGCGGGCCCGCCACCAGCCCACGACCATGAGCAGCGCGAACACCGCCAGGCCGTACGTCGACCACAGCGCGACGACGCCGTCCAGCCGGCCGGGGGAGCGGTGGGCGAGATCCACCACGTCCCGGTAGAGCGGCCCGTCGACCGACGAGCCCGTGATCGCCAGGATCATCCGCGCGCCTCCTTGGCCGCCCTGCGGGAGCGCACCACCTCGGCGGCGAGCGGGACGAGCGACACGACGACGATCAGCGCGATCACCGGCAGCAGGTACTTGTCCACGTTCGGGATCGAGGAGCCCAGCGCGTATCCGGCCAGGGTGAGGCCGAGGCTCCACACCAGCCCGCCCGCCACCTGCCAGAGGGTGAACGTCCGGGCCGGCACGCCCAGCGCGCCCGCCATCGGGTTCAGCACCGTCCGTACTACCGGCACGAAGCGGGCCAGCACGATCGCCTTCGCGTGTCCGTAGCGCTCCAGCAGCTCCTCGGCGCGTTGCGCGCCCTCGTGCAGCCGGGCCGACCGGCTGCGGGCCAGCAGGGTGCCGCCCGCCTTGCGGCCGAGCAGGTACCCGCACTGCGAACCCGCGAGCGCGCCGACGGCCGCGGCGGCCAGCAGCGGCCCGAGCGAGAGGTGCACACCCCGGTCGGACGCGCCCGTGCACAACAGCCCCGCCGTGAACAGCAGGGAGTCGCCGGGCAGGAAGAAGCCGATCAGCAGGCCCGTCTCGGCGAACAGCACCACCCCGACGCCGATCACCCCGAAGGCGGCCAACAGGGAGTGCGCGTCGAGCACGTTGACCGCGAGCTGCGACGACAGGTCTGAGGGAGTGGCCATCGCCGCACGCCCTTTCCTCGATTGCTTCTGACTCGGCTGCTTCCGACTACACATGTGTAGACCGTCTACCGAACTGTAGACGATTCGAGTGTGTGCGCAGTTCCCGGGCTTTGCCTCTCTATTGCCGCTCCATGACTGACTGACTACATCCCTGTAGTCATGATGGTCCACGAAGGTAAGGTATGCCTTCACTAAGTTGGGAGGGTGGCAGGGCATGTGGGACGACGCGTTTCCGAGTTTCCTGATCGGACTGAGGGAGGGACTCGAAGCCGGACTCATCGTCTCCATCCTCATCGCCACACTCGTGCGGGCCGAGGCGCGCTCGCGGCTGCCGCAGGTGTGGACGGGTGTCCTGGCCGCGATCGCCGTGGCGATGAGCTTCGGCGCGGTCCTCACCTTCACCGCCGCCTCCCTGTCCGCGACCGCCCAGGAGGCGTTCGGCGGCACCCTCAGCGTGATCGCCGTCGCGTTCGTCACCGTCATGGTGTTCTGGATGCGCCGTTCGGCCCGCGGTCTCTCCGGTGAGCTGAGGGAGAAGGTCACCGGCGCGCTCGCGATGGGCTCCGGGATGCTGATCCTCACCTCCTTCCTCGCGGTCGGCCGGGAGGGCCTGGAGACGGCCCTGTTCCTGTGGACCACCGCCCGGGCGGCCGGCGAGTCGGTCGGCCCGCTGACCGGCGCCGCCATCGGCCTGGTCCTCGCGGCGGGCCTGTGCTGGGGCCTGTACCGCCGGGTCCTGAAGATCAACCTGACCAGGTTCTTCACCGCCACGGGCGCCGTCCTCATCGTCATCGCGGCGGGAGTCCTCGGCTACGGCCTGCGCGACCTCCAGGAGGGCGGGGTGCTGCCCGGCGGCACCGCCTACGCGGTCGACCTGACCGGCAGCGTCGACGGCGGCTCCTGGTACAGCACCCTGGTCCAGGGCGTGTTCAACCTGACCCCGGCCATGACCTGGCTACAGGTCGTGGCCTACGTGGCCTACCTCGTCGTCGTGATGACCCTGTTCGTCCGCGGGGTCCGCGCCACCACCCCGAAGCCGGCCGCCGAGCGGTCCGCGCCCGAGCCGAAGGCGACCCGCCCGCAGCGGCGCCGGCCCGTGTGGGTGATCCCGGCCGCCGTGGTCGCCGTACCCGCCGTGCTCGCCGGACTCGTCGTCGCCCTCTCCCGGCCCAAGCCCGCCGACGACCAGACCGTCGCCGTCTCCGAGACCGAGTGCGGGAAGGGCTTCACCGCCCCCAGGCCCGGCCGGCAGACCTTCCAGATGCACAACACCGGCGGCAAGACCTCCGAGGTGTACCTGATCGACCCGTCGACCAGCGCGGTCTACGGCGAGATCGAGGGCCTGGCCCCCGGCACCACCCGCGACCTCGTCGCCACCGTCGCCGGCGGCACCTACGCCTGGCGCTGCGTCCCGACCGACGGCAAGGCCGTCACGTCCAAGGCCGTACGGGTCAGCGGAGGCGGAGCGGCCGAGCCGGTCGTCCCCGTCTCCGCACAGGACCTCGCCGCACCCCTGAAGGCGTACAAGACCTACGTCGAGCAGGGCCTGGCCACGCTCGTCACCCAGACCCGCACCCTCGACGACGACATCGAGGGCGGCCACCTCGACCGGGCCCGCACCGACTGGCTCACCGCCCACCGCACCTACGCCTCCCTCGGCGCCGCCTACGGCACCTTCGAGGACTTCGACCAGAAGATCGACGGGCGGCCCGACGGGCTGCCGAACGGCGTGCAGGACAAGGACTTCACCGGCTTCCTGCGCCTGGAGCACGGCCTGTGGCACGGGGAGTCGGCCAAGAACCTGCGCGCGCCCGCCCAGCAGCTCGCCGACGCGGCCGCGGGACTGCGCAGGGCCTTCCCGACCCAGGAGTTCGACCCCGGCGACCTACCGCTGCGCGCCCACGAGATCCTGGAGAACACCCTCCAGTTCGAGCTGACCGGCGACACCGACCAGGGCAGCGGCACCAACCTCGCCACCGCCGACGCCAACCTCGCCGGCACCCGGGAGCTGCTCACCGTCCTCCGGCCGCTGCTGACCAGCCGCGCACCTCGGCTGCTCCCGACGGCCGACGCGGACACAGCCCGGCTCCAGAAGCTCCTGGACGCGGCGCACGACGGCACCCACTGGACCCCCGTCGACCAGCTCGCCGCCGCCGACCGGCAGCGCCTCGACGGTGCCACCGGGCAGCTGCTGGAAGACCTCGCCCCGGTCCCGGACCTCCTCGAGATCCGGAAGTCCGCCTGATGACCACCGAGCACCCGCACCCCGAAGGGAACCCTCCGATGTCCTCTGCCGACACCCCCGTCTGCCCGGCCCGCCGCTCCTTCGTGCGGACCGCGCTGGGCGCCGGAGCGGCCGGCGCGGTCCTGGCCGGCGGCGGCTTCGCGCTCGCCGAGAGCGGTGGCACGGCCCAGGCACAGGTCACGGGGGCGGACAGCGGTGCGAAGGTCCCCTTCCACGGAGTCCACCAGGCCGGCATCGTCACCCCGGCGCCGGCCGCGGCCACCTTCGTCTCCCTCGACGTCATCGCCGACGACCGCAAGGGCCTCGCCGACCTGCTGCGGACCCTCACCGAACGGGCCCGCTTCCTCACCTCCGGCGGCACCCCCGCCGACCTCGGCGTCGGCGCGCCACCCTCCGACAACGGCATCCTCGGCCCGGAGGTCCCCTCGGACGCCCTGACCGTCACGGTCGGCGTAGGCGCCTCCCTCTTCGACGACCGCTACGGCCTCGCGAAGGCCAGGCCCGCCCGGCTGACTCCGATGCGGACCTTCCCGAACGACAACCTGAACGCGGCCGAGTGCCACGGCGACCTGTCCCTCCAGCTGTGCGCGGGCAGCCAGGACACCGTGCTGCACGCCCTGCGCGACATCGCCCGGCACACCCGCGGCGCCATGCAGATCAAGTGGCGCATCGACGGCTTCCAGAACACCCCGCGCCCCACCGGAGCCCAGCGCAACCTGCTCGGCTTCAAGGACGGCATCGCCAACCCGGACGTCACCTCGGCCCGCGAGACCGACCGGCTGATCTGGGTCGGCGCCGGGCAGGGCGAGCCGGCCTGGGCCGAGGGCGGCAGCTACCAGGTGATCCGGATCATCCGGATGCTCGTGGAGTTCTGGGACCGGGTCTCGCTGACCGAGCAGGAGAAGATGTTCGGCCGCCGCAAGGACACCGGCGCCCCGCTCGACGGCGCCAAGGAGACCGACATCCCCGACTACACCAAGGACCCGCACGGCACCGCGATCCCGGTGGACGCCCACATCCGCCTCGCCAACCCGCGCACCGCGAAGACCGACAGCTCCCGCATCCTGCGCCGCGGCTACAACTACGACCGGGGCGTGGACAAGGTCGGCAACCTCGACATGGGCCTTGCCTTCTGCTGCTACCAGCAGGACGTCAAGCGGCAGTTCGAGGCCGTACAGACCCGGCTGATCGACGAACCCCTGGTCGACTACATCTCCCCGACAGGAGGCGGCTACTTCTTCGCGCTGCCCGGCGTGCGCGACGGGCGGGACTGGCTCGGCCGGGGCCTGCTCTCCGCCTGACCCGTCCCCTCGGCCACGCTCTTTCCCTCCCCATGGGAAAGGCCTGTCGCGGGCTTTACTGCACATAAGTTGCAACTACGGGAAGATGGCACAAGGCTGTGCAGCGCAGCCGTAGCCGCCCCACCGAAGGAACAACCCCCCCTATGACGGCCGCCCCTGGTTCCACTCCGTCCCTCCCCGCTCAGGCCGACGCCCCGCGTTCGGCCTGGCACCGCGTCCGTGGCTCCATGACGCGGCAGGAGTGGACCAGGGTCGGCGGTATGGCCGCCTTCGTGCTGGCGCTGCACGTGATCGGCTGGGGCACGCTGGTCGCGATCGTCGCCCCGGAGCACTACAGCGTCGGCGCCGACACGTTCGGCATCGGCATCGGAGTGACTGCCTACACGCTGGGGATGCGGCACGCCTTCGACGCCGACCACATCGCGGCGATCGACAACACCACCCGGAAACTGATGGGGAAGGGGCAACGCCCTCTCTCGGTCGGTTTCTGGTTCTCCCTCGGCCACTCCAGCATCGTCTTCGGCCTGACCCTGCTGCTCTCGCTCGGCATGAAGGCCCTGGCCGGACCGGTCCGCGACGACAACTCCCGGCTGCACGAGGTCACCGGCCTGATCGGCACGACGGTCTCCGGCACGTTCCTCTACCTCATCGCCGGGATCAACCTCGTCGTCCTGGCCGGCATCTGGAAGGTGTTCCGGCAGATGCGCTCCGGCCGGTACGACGAGGCCGCCCTGGAGGCACAGCTCAACAACCGCGGCTTCATGAACCGCCTCCTCGGCCGGGTCACCGGGTCGATCGGCAAGCCGTGGCAGATGTACCCGCTGGGCCTGCTCTTCGGTCTCGGCTTCGACACGGCGACGGAGATCGCCCTGCTGGTCCTCGCCGGTTCGGGCGCCGCCTCGGGCCTGCCCTGGTACGCGATCCTCTGCCTCCCCGTCCTCTTCGCGGCGGGCATGTCGCTGCTCGACACCATCGACGGCTCGTTCATGAACTTCGCCTACGGCTGGGCGTTCTCCAAGCCGGTCCGCAAGGTCTACTACAACCTCACCATCACCGGCCTGTCCGTCGCCGTCGCCCTCGTCATCGGCACCGTCGAACTCCTCGGCCTGCTCGCCGACAAGCTGGACCTGCACGGCGCGTTCTGGGACTGGATCTCGGGTCTCGACCTCAACACGGTCGGCTTCGTCATCGTCGGCCTGTTCTTCGCCACCTGGGTGATCGCCCTGCTGGTGTGGAAGGCGGGTCGCATCGAGGAGAAGTGGACGGCGGGCCTGGCGGAGGGATCCGCGGACTAGCGCTCCGTCAAGATCGCATCAATTCCCCACGTCACCCATGGTGCGCGGCTCCTGCGCGGCGTCACACTGCGCTGCCGGCGTGTTCCGCTGCCGGCGCTTCGGGAGGGACCAGGGATGTACACAGTCGCGTCACAGCAGATGTCGGCGCCGGACTCGGCTCTGTTCGACCTGACGTGGGGGCTGGGCGCCACCGCGATGGGCTGGGTGGCGCTGATCAATCCGCGCGGCATCCTCGAGTGGATCGCGCTGCGGCGGGGCAACGGCGGGAAGGTGTGGCCGAGCCGTGTGGCCGGTGGCGTGTTCGCGGTGGTGGGCCCGGTGACGGCGATCAAGGGGATCCACCATCTGCTGGAGTTGAAGGGGTCGGAGCGTCCCACAATATTCCACCGGACGTCCGGTCTCTCCCCGGTCCTCGCAGCCGTCATGATCGTGGTCATGCTGCTCGTCGCGGCACATGCCTGGCGCACCAGCGACTTCCTCCAGGAGGCCTGGACGGCCGGCGGTCTGCCCCGCACCTGCGCCGTCCTGGCCACCCTCGGGGCCCTGGCGTTCGTCGCCTTCACCGTCTCCGGCTACATGGCGGCCGGCATCCTCTGCTGTACCGCGGCCGGAGCGGCCGCAGCCGGCCTGGTCCTGCTCCGGAGCCGCGTCTAGGCCCGCAGCCCCAACTCCTTGCGCCACTTCGTCAGTTGCTGGGCCGGATCGCCCGTGAACGACCACGGGGTGCGGGTGGCGCGGCGGCCGAGCAGCCGCAGCACGGACGCGGCGACGTCCGCCGTGCCGGCCAGACAGGCCGCGTGCGCCAGGTGGTTGAGGTCGCGCAGCTCGGTCGGGGCCGGATTGCTGTCCGGGCGGGCCCGCACCCAGCGCTCCCAGGTGCGCCGTACGTCGTTGACCGCGCCGTCGTGGTCCCAGTGCTGGCCGAGGCCGACCGAGCCCTGCCGGCCGCGGGCGGCGTCGAGGGCGTAGCGGTACTCCTCGACCCGGGCGTACTGGACCAGCACCGGCAGCGGGCAGCCGGGCGGCGCCACTCCGGCCGCGTCGCGGGCGAAGTCGTACATCAGGCCGTGCGTCCCGTGCCAGCGGGCCGAGTAGTAGTGCAGGACCTGCAGGTGGCCCTCCACGCTGAACGGGTCCCGCCGGTGCAACTCGTCCCACCAGCGGGCCAGTTCCTGCCGCCGTACCCCCGTCGGATACAGCCGGGCGACGGAGATCAGGGACACCCACGGAGTCGGGTCCTCGGGGCAGGCCTCGGCGGCGCGCAGGCAGGCCAGGACCGCGGTGTCGATACGGTCCCGGTCGATCGGCACACCTCGCCCGGCGGAGATGGCCAGGTGGAACGCCCGGGCCGTCTCCGTCGCCGCGCGCAGCACCTGCGCGTCCGCGTTGCCGGGCTCGGCGGCCAGCCAGGACTCCACCGTCGAACTGCCCGTGCAGGCCTGCGCCAGCAGCCGCACCCGGTGGCCGCGCAGCGTCCGGTCCTCGCCGGTGACCCACAGCAGGTCCCTGAGGCCCTGCCAGCGGCCGATGACGATGTCCTGCCGGGCGGAGGTGAGCCGCGCGTCCCCGCAGTCGGGGTCGAAATCGGGCGTGAAACGGTCTCGCGCCATCGGGATCTCCCTCAGAAGTCGGTGGGGAGACCCTCGTGGGGCCGGGACGGCGCACCGGCGTCGTCGGGAACGTACTCCGCCTCCACGGTCCGGGTCGCGTCCAGCTTCGCCGGCCGGTAGTAGTCGCTGCCCTGCCGCCAGTACCAGAGCATCGGGACGAGCCCGACGGCCAGTCCGCCGATGCCGATCGCGATCGCCGCGCCGCTCAGCTCGCCCAGCGACTCGACGAAGATCCAGAACATGAACACGGCGCCGAACAGCGGCCACAGCCCGCCGAGCAGGAAGTTGGCCGGCGACTTCAGCAGCATCTTGCGGTAGGCGACGACCACCGCGAGGCCGGCGAGGCCGTAGTAGACGGCGATCTGCAGGCCGATCGCCGAGATCGCGTCGGAGAGGATCTCGCCCACCGAGCCGAGCGCGTTGGAGGCGATGAACATCGCCAGCGCGACCGCGCCGACCACCACGATCGCCACCCACGGCGTGTTCCAGGTGCGGTGCACCCGGCCCAGCGCGGTCGGCATCGTACGGTCGCGGCCCATCGCGAACAGCGAGCGCGTGACCTGGATGAGCGTGGTCTCCAGCGTGGCGATGGTGGACAGCATCACGGACACGATGAGCAGCTTGCCGCCCCAGCCCGGCCAGATCTCCTCGCCCAGCACCGCGAGCACGTTGGCGTCGTTCTCCTCGATCTGCTTCGAGGTCAGGATGACGTTCACGGCGATGGTGAACACCTCGAACAGCAGGAAGACGATCCCGACCCCGATCAGGCCGGCGAGTCCGGTCGTACGACGGCTGTTGCGGGTCTCCTCGCTGAGGTTGCTGGTGACGTCCCAGCCCCAGTAGTAGAACGCGGCGAGCAGTGCGCCGGACGCGAACCCGGCCATGCCGTCGAAGTGGGAGAAGCCCAGCCAGGACCAGTCGAAGGCGCGGGCGTTGTCCGTGTGGAAGACGCCGAGCACCGCGAACAGCGCCAGAATCCCCAGCTCCACACCGGACATGAGCAGCTGGGCGCGGACGGTGAGCCGGGCCCCGCCGAGCACCACGCCCAGCATGACGAGGAACCACGCCGCGCCGACCACCGTGGACAGCGCCGTGTTGTCCGCGAGCTTGTCGTCGAAGAGGGCCAGCGTCATCGACCCGGCGGGCAGCGAACCGGCCACCATGAAGATGGTCGCCGAGATCACCAGCGCCCAGCCGCTGATGAAGCCCAGGAACGGGTGGAGGGTACGGCCCACCCAGGAGTAACTGGCGCCCGCGTTGACGTCGATCCGGCTGAGGTAGCTGAACGCCAGGGCTATGCCCAGCATGGGTATCGCGCAGTACAGCAGGGCGGCCGGGCTGGCCAGTCCCACCGCGCCGACGAGGACGGCGGTGGTCGCGGCGAGCGAGTACGCCGGAGCGCTGCCGGCGACCGCCATCACCACGGTGTCGAACGTGCCGAGGACATTGGCCTGCAGCCCTCTGCCCCTGTTGTTGCTCATGGTCGTGCCGCTTTCCGGTTGTGCACGGCGCACGGGCGCCCGGCCCTACGGCGTGCAGGTGGGGGGTGGACCCGCCTCGTACCCGAGAAGGGATGGCCTCGGGTCAGGAGCCGGCCAGGAAGAACGGGGGGTGGATGGACACACCGTGCTGCCGAGCGTCGGCGGACGGTCACCGTGTGTGGGTGTGACTATAGCGTCACTCATTGACGTTTCAAGATGACCAACCGGTAACGTCCGCTGACCTGTTCTGATACCTCTCAGTCGGCGAGATGGTCGATCTGGCGCAGCCGGTTCGTCGCGTCCAGGGCGGCCACTTTGTACGACTCCGCCAGCGTCGGGTAGTTGAAGACCGCGTCCACCAGATAGTCCACCGTGCCGCCGCAGCCCATCACCGACTGGCCGATGTGAATCAGCTCGGTGGCGCCGGTGCCGAAGCAGTGCACGCCGAGCAGGGTGCGGTCCACCGGGGAGACCAGCAGCTTCAGCATGCCGTGCGAGTCCCCGATGATCTGCCCCCGGGCCAGCTCCCGGTAGCGGGCGACGCCCACCTCGAACGGGACGCAGTCCTCGGTGAGTTGGTCCTCGGTCCGGCCGACGAAGCTGATCTCCGGAATCGTGTAGATCCCGATCGGCTGGAGGCCGTGCATCTGCCCGACCGGCTCCCCGCACGCGTGGTACGCCGCCGACCGGCCCTGCTCCATGGAGGTCGCCGCGAGCGCCGGGAAGCCGATGACGTCGCCGACGGCGTAGATGTGCGGCACTTCGGTGCGGTAGTGCTCGTCCACCCGGATCCGGCCGCGCGCGTCCGCCCTCAGGCCCGCCCTGTCCAGGTCGAGCCCGGCGGTCAGACCCTGCCGGCCGGCCGAGTACATCACCGTGTCGGCGGGGATCTTCTTGCCGCTCTCCAGCACGGTCAGCGTGCCCCGGGCATGGCGCTCGACGGCGGCGACGGTCTCCCCGAACCGGAAGGTGACGGCAAGGTCCCGCAGGTGGTACTTGAGCGACTCCACGACCTCTACGTCGCACAGATCCAGCATCCCGGGCCGCTTCTCCACGACCGTCACCTTGCTGCCGAGCGCGGCGAACATCGAGGCGTACTCCATGCCGATCACACCGGCGCCCACGATCACCATCGAGCGCGGCACCCGCTCCAGCGAGAGCACGTTGTCCGAGTCCATGATCGTGCGCCCGTCGAACGCCACGCTGTCCGGGCGGGCCGGCCGGGTGCCGGTCGCGATGACGATGTGCTCGGCGCTCAGCAGCCGTTCATGACCGGTGGCCTCGTCGCGCAGGGCGACGGTGTGCGGGTCGGTGAACCGGCCGGTGCCCGAGTGGACGGCCACGTGGTTGCGGGAGAGCTGGCTGCGGACGACGTCCACCTCGCGCCCGACCACGTGCCGGGTGCGCGCGGTGAGGTCGGCGACGGTGATGTCCTCCTTCAGCCGGTAGCTCTGCCCGTACAGGTCGCGCTGGGTGAGACCGGTCAGGTACAGCACGGCCTCGCGCAGGGTCTTGGACGGGATGGTGCCGGTGTGCAGGGAGACCCCGCCGAGCATGTCGGGGCGGTCGACGACGGCGACCCGGCGGCCGAGCTTGGCCGCGGCGATGGCGGCCTTCTGCCCGCCGGGTCCGGATCCGATGACGAGCATGTCGAAGTCGGGCATCTTCCGGAGTCTGACAGCCGCCGGGTGCTGCGCGGAAGGCCCGCGTCACCGCTGGGCGTGCAGGGGTGTCGCCGACGGAAAGGCACCCTCATGAAGTCCGGCCCGAGAACTCACCGCCCCTCGTGCATCGGCCTGTTGACGGCCACCGCACTCACCGGCGCCCTGGCGGGCACGCTGCTCGCCCTGCCCGAGCCGGCGTCGGCCGCTGCCGTCACTCTCTCCGCCGTGCAGTGCAGCACGCGCAAGTCCCCGTACGGCGGTCGGCAGATGAGCCCCAACTGCGGCGGCTGCCGGTGGCTCAGGTCAGGGGCAGACGCATGATGGTCAGGTCGAGCCACCGGCCGAACTTGGTGCCGACTTCGGGGACCGTTCCGACGTGCTGGAACCCGAACCTCTCGTGCAGCCGGATCGACACGCCGTTGCCGGCTTCGATGTCGGCGATGACGACATGGTGGCCTGCCTCACGGGCAGCGGCGATGAGGCTGGCCAGCAGCGCGGAGCCGATGCCGAGCCCGTGCCGGTCCTCGCGGACGTAGACCGAGTCCTCCACCGTGTGCCGGTACCCGTCCAGGCTCCGCCACGGGCCGAAGGCCGCGAACCCGGCCACCTCGCCCTCCACGTCGGCCACGAACGCCGAGCCGCGCTCCAGGTGAGCGGCCAGCCATGCCGCTCCCTCGGCGGGGGACTGCGGGGTCTGCGTCCACAGCGCCGTCGAGTGCTCGATCGCGTGGTTGCGGATCGCGCGGATCGCCTCCGCGTCGCCGGAGTGCGCCGGCCGTACCGTCACGGCCCGGCTTCTCTCGTATATTGGATTCATGTCCAACATAGTAGATCCTCTGGTGGGGCAGATCGCAGCCCGCGTGCGCACCGAGCGGGAACGCCGCCGCTGGACCCTGGCCCAGCTCGCGGACGCCTCCGGTGTCTCCCAGGCCATGATCAGCAGGATCGAGCGCGGCGAGAGCAGCCCCACCGCCGTCGTCCTCGGCAAGCTGTCCGCCGCCTTCCGGCTCAGCGTCGCCTCCTTGCTCGCCCTCGCCGAAGGGGCGCAGGAGGAAGAAGAAGGAGCGCAGGGCCACGCGGACGGCGTCGTGGGTGTGCGCCGCCGGGACGACGCGCCCGAGTGGCGCGACCCCGGCACCGGATACCGCCGCCGTCAGATCACCGGACCGCACTTCCCCGCGGAGATCGCCGAGATCCGCCTGCCCGCCGGTGCACGTGTGCCGTATCCGGCCGCGGCCTTCGCCTTCGTACGCCAGGTCGTCTGGGTCCTCGACGGCCGTCTGACCTTCCACGACGGCGACACGGTCCACGAACTCGACGCGGGCGACACCATCGAACTCGGCGAGCCCGCCGACCGCGTCTTCGCCAACACCACCGACGCCGAGTGCCGCTACGCCGTCGTCCTCACCCGCGGCGCACAGCCTTGACCCGCCCCCTTCCCCGAGGCGGCACGTTCCTCCTCGCCTCCATAGCCGGGACGGCGATCGCCAACAACTACGCCCTGCAGCCCGCGCTCACCGCGGTCGCCGCCGACCTGGGCGTCCCCCTCGCCGTGATCGGCCTCGTACCGACCGCCGCGCTCGCCGGCTGCATGACCGGCTTCGCCCTCCTGCTCCCGCTCACCGACCACCTGGCCCCCAACCGCCTGGTGGCCGCACAGCTCACCGCCCTGGCCGCCGCCCTCACCCTCGCCGCGGACGCACCCGGCGCGGTCGCGCTCCTGGCCGCCTACCTGCTCATCGGCGCGGCCGCCAGTGTCGCGGCCCAGGCCGGCAGCATCGCGGGCCGGCACGCCCCGCCCGGGAGCCGGGGAACCGGCGTCGCCACCGTGGCCGCCGGCATGTCGGCCGGCATCCTGCTCAGCCGCCTGGCGGGGGGAACCCTCGCGCACGTCCTCGGCTGGCGGCGGATGCTCCTGGTCTTCGCCGCGCTCGCCCTGCTCGGCGCGATCGCCGCCGCCACGCTCCTGCCCCGGCAGCGGCCGCACTCCCGTCGCGGCTACCGCGCCACCCTCGGCTCGCTTCCCCCGCTCCTGCGCCACCATCCGCAGCTGCGCAGCGCGGTGGCCACCGGCGGGCTGTGGTACTTCGCCTTCAACCTCGTCTGGGTCGCCCTCGCCCTGGCTCTGGCCCAGCCGCCCCACTCCCTCGGCCCCACCACCATCGGCCTGTACAGCCTGGCCGGACTCCTCGGCTTCGCCGCACTCCCGCTCACCGGACGCCTCGCCGACCGGTACGGTCCCCGCGCCGTGATCACCGCTTCCATGGCGGCCGCCGCGGCCGGAGTCGCCCTCCTGGTCACCGGCCTGGACACCCCGTTGGTCACGGCAGCCGGACTCGCGCTGTGCGACGCCGGCTGCTTCGCCGCCCAGGCCGCCAACCAGAGCCGCGTCATCGCCCTCGACCCCCAACGCTCCGGCAGCCTCAGCAGCGTCTACCTCGTGCTGTACTTCACGATCGGCGCCGTCGGCACCGGCCTCGCGGCACCCCTGCTCGGCACCCTCGGCTGGCAGGGCACCGCCCTGACCGCCCTCGCCGCGCTGCTCCTTGCCGCCGCCTACGGACGCGGCGGCACCCGGCAGACCTGAGTGCCTGCTGACATACGGCTTCGCGACGACGGTCACGGCCCGCCGTGCGGGCAGCATCGGGCGCCGGGCGGGCACGCTTCCGTGCGGCCGGCGCGACCCCGCCCGGCGCCTCCCCGTTGGTGTCCTCTGATTCCCCGGACCGCCCTAGGGCAGCAGCTTCTCCACCGCTGCCTGGCCCTCGGTCTCCAGCTTGCGGCGCGCCCAGTCGAGGTTCGCCGGAGTGACGTCCCTGCCCGCCGCCATCACCAGGTCCTCCGCGGTGACGTCCCTCGGCGGAGCGGAGTGGAGCAGGGCGTCCGGGGTGCAGTGGTCGTCGGACGAACGGGACTCTTCGGGTGTGGATGTCGACATGATGCCTCCTCCTCGGTCCGGATGACCGCATCCGTGCCGGTGCCGCCGAACGGGGCACACTCTCACCATTCCGCGCCTCGGCGCACCCTGCATCCGGAAGACGCCGCGGCGTCGGGGGACCGGCGGCTGCCCGCCCGACGGCGAAGCAGGCGCCCTAAGCTGGAATGCAGCCCGAGCTGGAATGCAGCCCGCACACCGCACCGGGAGGCCTGAGCGATGGCCGAGATCCCCTTCCCGCAGGACCTGTCCGGGAGTCCCCGCTACCTGCCGATCGCCGAACACGGCCTCATCGGTGATCTGCGCAGCGTCGCCCTGGTCGGCACCAACGGCACGATCGACTGGTACTGCTCCCCGTCCTTCGACGCACCCAGCGTCTTCGCGGCCATCCTCGACACCGAGCGCGGCGGCCGCTTCGAGCTGGCCGCCGCGGTACCGGCGCGCACCAAACAGTTCTACTTCCCGGACACCAACGTGCTGATCACCCGGTTCTTCACCGAGGACGGCGTCGGCGAGATCCAGGACTTCATGCCGGTCAGCGCAGAGGAGTCACAATCCGAGGGCCGGCACCGGCTGATCCGGCGGGTGGTGTGCGTCCGCGGGACCGTGCCCTTCCGGGCCCTGATCGCCCCGCGCTTCGACTACGGCTCCGACCCGCACGCCCTGCGCACCCTGGACGGCCAAGTCGTCTTCGAGTCCGCCAAGCTGTCCCTCGCCCTCACCTCCACCGTCGTCGTGGAGTGCGACGGCCGGGACGCGCGGGCCGACTTCAAGCTGAGCGAGGGCGAGACGGCGGTGTTCGCCCTGGACCACCTCGGCGCCGAGGTGGCCCCCCGCGGCTGCGCACACGCCGAGGCCGAGCACGAGTTCAACGCCACCGTCGCCTATTGGCGGCGCTGGCTGCACCAGTCCCGCTACCGGGGCCGCTGGCGCGAGATGGTGCACCGCTCCGCCCTCACCCTCAAGCTCCTCACCTACGCCCCCACCGGCGCCATCGTCGCCGCACCCACCACCAGCCTGCCCGAGCAGCTCGGCGGCGAGCGCAACTGGGACTACCGCTACGTGTGGGTCCGCGACGCCGCCTTCGCCGTCTACGCGCTGCTCAGACTGGGCTTCAGCGGCGAGGCCGCGGCCTTCATGAAGTTCCTGACCACACACATCAGCCCCGGCTGCGGCGACGGCTCCGGCCCGCTGCAGATCATGTACGGCATCGACGGCCGTGCCGACCTGCCCGAACGCGAACTGCCCCACCTGGAGGGACACCTCGGCTCCGCCCCGGTCCGGGTCGGCAACGCCGCCGCCGACCAGCTCCAGCTGGACATCTACGGCGCACTGATCGACTCGATCTACCTCTACGACAAGTGGGCCGAGCCCATCTCCAGCGGCCAGTGGGACGACGTGTGCCACCTCGTCGACTGGGTGTGCGACCACTGGGACCAGCCCGACGAGGGTGTGTGGGAGACCCGCGGCGGTCGCAAGAACTTCCTGTACTCGCGGCTGATGTGCTGGGTCGCCATCGAGCGGGCCATCCGCCTGGCCACCCACCGCGGGCTGCCCGCCGACCATCGCCGCTGGCGCCAGGCCCGGGACGCCATCTACCGGCGGATCATGGAGCGCGGCTGGTCGGAGCGCCGTAACGCCTTCGTGCAGTACGAGGGTGCCGACGTGCTCGACGCCTCGGTGCTGATGATGCCGCTGGCCAAGTTCATCGCGCCGACCGACCCCAAGTGGCTGTCCACCCTGGACGCCCTGTCCGAGGACCTGGTCTCCGACTCCCTCGTCTACCGCTACGACCCGCAGGCCAGCCCCGACGGGCTGCGCGGCGACGAGGGCACCTTCTCCATCTGTTCCTTCTGGTACGTCGAGGCACTGGTCCGGGCCGGCCGGCTGGACGAGGCCCGGCTGGCCTTCGAGAAGATGCTCACCTACGCCAACCATCTCGGCCTGTACGCCGAGGAGATCGGCCGCACCGGCGAGCAACAGGGCAACTTCCCGCAGGCGTTCACCCACCTGTCCCTCATCAGTGCCGCGTTCAACCTGGACCGCGCGCTGGGTTGAGCGCCCTGGCGCGCACGGGTTGTCACCGCCCTGTAACAGCCCGCGCGGGCACCACAACTCCGTCCGCATTCCCCGTGTCGAACCCTGCGTCGGACCCGGACCAACCGACTGACGCATCATCAACTTCCAATGGGGGAAACGGACATGAGCATCACCGCGCCCACCACCCGGCGTACCGCAGGCACCGCCGCCGTCGCCGCGGCCTCCTTCCTGCTGCTGGCCGGGGCGGGCATCCTCGCCGCGCCGTCCGCGTTCGCGGGCGTCCCCGGCGGCACCTCCGCCGCCGACCGCAACAGCGACTTCAACGGCGACGGCTACACCGACCTCCTCACCGGCGTCCCGGAGGGCACCGTCGGCGGCAAGGAGGGCGCCGGGTACGTCACCGTCCAGTACGGCGCCCCGAACGGCATCGGCACCGACACCACGGTCCCCAAGGGCCGGGTCCAGGTGATCAGCCAGTCCACCAAGGGCGTGCCCGGCACCTCCGAGGCCTGGGACGACTTCGGGCAGGCCGTGGCCACCGGCGACCTGGACGGCGACGGCTACGACGACGCGGTCGTCGGTGCACCCGGCGAGGACGAGGGCCGCGTGGCCGACGCGGGCCGGGTGACCGTCCTGTACGGCTCCAAGGCCGGCCTCGGCGCCGAGCGCACCGCCTCCGTCACCGCCGCCGAGCCCGCCGCGGGCGCCCGGTTCGGCCTCGCCGTCGCCGCCGCCCGGTTCTCCGGGGACACCGACGCCGACCAGCTCGTCGTCGTCGACCAGAAGGTCGGCCTGCACGCCTTCACGTACCACGCGGGCGTCCTGCGCCGGGTCGGCGCCCCGCACTCCACCGGCCACCGGCTCCAGCCCGCCTATGTGACCACCGGCGACTACGACCACGACGGCTTCGCCGACCTCGTCGTCTCCGGCTACAGCCCCGACGACGACTACACCAAGGGCTGGTCCGCGTACTACGCGGGCGGCGCCGAGGGCCTGACGTACCGGCGTGACCTGCACGGCGGCCTGGGCTCGGCCTCCGGCGACATCAACGGCGACGGCTACGACGACCTCGTCCTCGGCCGGCTCGACGCCACCGGCGACGCGGACGCGCCCGGCGGTCTGGTCGGCGTCTACTACGGCGGACAGGACGGACCCGCCGGCACCCAGGGCCCCGGCAGCGCAGCCCGGTGGTGGTCCCAGAACTCGCCCGGCGTGCCCGGTACCGCCGAACAGGGCGACGCCTGGGGCGCCGACCTGTCCGTCGCCGACGTGAACGGCGACGGGTACGCCGACGTGGCCGTCGGTGCGCCCGGCGAGGACGTCGGCAGCGTCGCCGACGCCGGCGCGGTGTGGCTGCTGCGGGGCTCCCGTACGGGTCTGACCGGGACCGGCGCGCAGTCCTTCGACCAGAACACGCGGGGCATCTCCGGCACGGCCGAGACCGACGACGCCTGGGGCGCGCAGGTCCGCCTGGCGGACACCGACGGCGACGGCCGCGCCGAGCTGCTGGCCGCGGCGCCCGGCGAGAAGGCGGGGGACGGCGCGATGTGGCTCCTGCCCGCGAGCGACCACGGCCTGCTCGCCGACGGCTCCTGGTCCTACGGCGCCGGCGCCCTCGGCGGCCCCTCCCACGCGGCCCGGTTCGGCGCGGTGATCGACGAGTAACCACGGGAAGCTCCGCCCCCAGGCCCCCGCCGACCCACCACCCGACTCGGTGGACCGATGGGCTGGGTGGGGGTTGCGGGTGTTCGGCTCAGGGCAGCGGCTGCTCAGCCCAGATGATCTTGCCGTTGCTGGTGTAGCGGGTGCCCCAGCGGTCGGCGAGCTGGGCGACCAGGAACAGGCCCCGGCCGCCCTCGTCGGTGGTCGCCGCGTACCGCAGATGCGGGGAGGTCGTGCTGCGGTCGGAGACCTCGCAGATCAGTGTGCGGTCGCGCAGCAGCCGTACGCCGATCGGTCCGCGCCCGTAGCGGATGGCGTTGGTGACCAGCTCGCTCAGGATCAGCTCCGTCGTGAACGACAGCTCGTCCAGCTCCCATTCGGCCAGCTGCCGGGTGACCGAGGCCCGTACCTCCGAGACGGCCACCGGATCCGACGGCACCTGCCACTCGGCGACCCGGTCGGCGCCGAGGACACGGGTGCGGGCCACGATCAGCGCGACGTCGTCGCTGGGCCGGTTCGGGAGGCTGTCGAGCACCGCCCGGCAGGTGTCCTCGGGCGAGGCGTCGGGCGCCCGGCCGAGGGCGTCGCGGAGCAGTTCGAGGCCCTCGTCGATGTCCCGGTCCCGGTCCTCCACCAGGCCGTCGGTGTACAGGACGAGGCGGCTGCCCTCCTCGAGTGCCAGTTCTGCCGTCTCGAACGGCAGCCCGCCGAGGCCCAGCGGGGGACCGGCGGGCACGTCCGGGAACTCCACGCGGCCGTCGGGGTGCACCAGCGCGGGCGGCGGATGGCCGGCCCGGGCCACCGTGCAGACCCGGGACACCGGGTCGTACACCGCGTACAGGCAGGTCGCGCCGGTGACCGCGGCGGCGCCGTCGGCCGGGGTCTCGTTCTGGTCGATCCGGCCCACCAACTCGTCCAGCAGGCCGAGGAGTTCCTCGGGCGGCAGATCGAGCGAGGAGAAGTTGTGCACCGCAGTGCGCAGCCGGCCCATCGTCGCCGCCGCGTGGAGTCCGTGGCCCACGACGTCCCCCACCACCATGGCCACCCGGGTGCCGGACAGCGGCAGAACGTCGAACCAGTCGCCGCCCACCCCCGCCTGCGCCGGCAGATAGCGGTAGGCGATCTCCAGGGCGCCCTGCTCGGGCAGGGAGCGCGGCAGCAGGCTGCGCTGGAGGGCCACCGCCATGCTGTGCTCACGGGTGTAGCGGCGGGCGTTGTCGATGGACACGGCGGCCCGCGCGACCAGTTCCTCGGCGAGGGCCAGCTCCTCGGCGTCGAACGGCTGCGGCTTCTCCGAACGGTAGAAGTTGGCCACTCCGAGGACCAGGGTGCCCGCCCGCAGCGGCACGGTGATCAGGGAGTGGATGCCGTAGTCCACGACCTGCTCGGTGCGCTCCAGGTCCTGGGCGAGCCAGCCGGGCGCCTCCCGCAGCACCGGCTCGACCACGGACTGCCCGGTCGTCAGACTCCGGGCCTGCGGCGAGGTCGGCACGAACCGGATGCGTTCGCCCACCGGATACAGCGGGGCGTCCTTGCGGATGCCGCTGCAGGCCGCCCGGCGCAGCGCGGTCCCGGGCCTCGGCTCCTCCCCGTTCAGCACCGCGTCGAACAGGTCCACGGTGACGTGGTCCGCGAACCGCGGCACGGCAAGCTCCGCCAGTTCCTGCGCCGTGCGGGCCACGTCCAGGCTGGTGCCGATGCCCACCCCGGCGTCGTACAGCATGTTCAGCCGCTCGCGCGCCACCTCCGCGCGGCCCGAGAGGGCGCGCAGCTCGGTGGAGTCGCGCAGCGTGGTGACGCTGCCGGCCGGGCCGCCACGCAGGTCGGTGGGGCGCTGGTTGATGGCCAGCAGCCGGTCCTTGACCAGATGCACCTCGTCCGTGGCGACCCGCCCGGAGGCGAGCAGCCCGGCCGTGTCGTCGTCCAGACCCAGCTCCAGCACATGGCGCTGCTCGGCGTCCTCGGGCAGGTCCAGCAGCCGCTGCGCCTCGTCGTTGGCGAGCACCAGCCGGCCGTCGCCGCTCACGATGAGCACGCCCTCCCGGACGGCGTGCAGCACCGCGTCGTGGTGCTCGTACATCCGCGTCATCTCGTACGGGCCGAGGCCGTGCGTCTGCCGCAGCAGACGCCGGCTGACCAGGGCCGTGCCCCCGGTGGCCAGCGCGAGCGCCGCCGCGGCCGCCGCGAGCAGCAGGGGCAGTTGCTGGTCGGCGGCCCCGCCCACGTGCTCGGTGGTGATGCCGGACGAGACCAGGCCGACCACCTTGCCGCCCGAGTCCTTCACCGGTACGACGACCTGCACCAGTTCGCCGATCGTCCCGTGGATCTCCTCGACGACCGTGCTGCCGGCCAGCGCCGGCGCGATGGTCCCGACGAACTTCTTGCCGATGCGGTCCGGCTTGGGGTGGGTGTAGCGGATGCCGTCGGTGTTCATCACCACGATGAAGTCCACGTCCGAGCCCTTGCGGGCGGCCTCGGCCTTCGGCTGCAGGATGGCCGTCGGATCCGGGGCGCGCAGCGCGGCGGCCGTGCCGGGCGCGTTGGCGAACGTCTGAGCGACGGCCAGTGAACGGTTGAGGGCTTCCCTGGTGCTGTCGTGCTGCACCTGGAGCACCTGCGCCACCACGGCCGAGACGACCAGCAGCAGCACGATCACCACCTGGAGGACGAACACCTGCCCGGCGACGCTGCGTCCGGTCACCGCCGACCGCAGCACTCCCGGACGGCCGCCGTTCGCGCCCGAAGCGTCCTTCCGCGGGACCTGTGGTGCGCGCGCTTGCCCGGTAGAACGGGGCGGCCGGGTCTCGGACCGGCCGGGCAGACGCACCATGTGCCCATGTCTACACTGCCCGGCCCCGTCAGGCGAGGCCGTTGCCCGAGGTGACAGCCGCCTGTTCCGGCGGCGGGCCCCGGTCACCGTCGGTGCGGGCCACGGCGGGTGGCGAGCAGCAGCGCCACGTCGTCGGGGCGGTCGGTGGCGTGCCGGGCGGTGGCGGTGATCCGGTCGGCGACCCCGGCCAGGGACCGGCCGCCGCGGCGTCCGGCGACCCCGCCGGCCTTCGCCAGCGCGAGGCGCAGCGCGGTGATGCCGTCGTCGATGTCGGCGCCGGGCCGCTCCACGAGGCCGTCGGTGTACAGGGCGAGGATCGCGTCCGTCTCCAACCGCAGGTCGGTCACCGGGTACTGGGCGCGCGGATCCACCCCGAGGACGACACCGCCCGGGATGTCCAGCACCCGGGTACGTCCGTCGGGGCTGCGCAGCAGCGGCGGCGGATGTCCCGCCCGGGCGGCCCGGGCCTGCCCCGTGGCCGGGTCGAGACGGACGTAGCAGCAGCTGGCGAACTGGCCCGGGTCGAGGTCGATGAGCAGGTGGTTCGTGCCGCTCAGCACCTCGTCGGGCGGCCGGTCGCCGAGCGCGAAGGCGCGTACGGCACTGCGCAGCTGGCCCATGGTGGCCGCCGCCTGCACTCCGTGCCCCTGCACATCGCCGATGACCAGCGCCAGCCCGTCCCCGGCCTCGACGACGTCGTACCAGTCCCCGCCGACGTCCATGCCCTGGGTGCCCGGCAGATAGCGGCCCGCCGTCTCCACCTGCGGGTGCGTCGACAGCCGCCGGGGCAGCAGAGCCTGCTGCAGGCCGCGGGCGAGCGCGGCCTCGGTGTCATAGCGCTTCGCCTTCTCCATCGCGTGCGCGATCAGCCCGGCGAGTGCGGTGAGAACCGTCTGTTCCTCCGTGCTGAAGCTGCGCGACCGATCGAAGCCGAGGATGCACGAGCCGACCGGCCGGCCGGAGGCGATCAGCGGCAGGAAGGCGCGGGCACCCTCCTCCGCGTCCAGGGGGATGCCCGGGTAGGTGGCCGCCAGCTGGTGCATGGACTCGAAGAAGATCGGGCGCCCGGTCGTGAGGGTCTCCACGCCGGGCAGGTGCGCTTCGAGGCCGACGCCCTCGAAGGGGGCGAGGAAGCCCTGCGGGAAGCCGGTCTCCCAGGCCAGGTACAGGTGCCGGTCCTGGAGCAGGTAGATGGCCAGGCGGCGGCCGCCGAACGCGGGCAGCAGCTCCTGCACCACGACCGCCGACACCTGCCGGGCGGTCACGGCGTCCGTCAGCGCGATGGCGAGGGCGATGGGCCGGTACAGCGGCGTCAGCGGGTGATCGCCGGGCACCGTGTCCTCCGGCGTGTGCGGCTCGACCTCGGCCGGGGCCTCGGGGGAGGGTTCAGCGGGCGCGTCGACACGGCTGGCAGGGACGAGCGTGCAGGTAAGGATATCCGGGCCGGGATGCACCGAGAGGGCGAGCCAGTCGCCCTCACCGGTTGCCGCACGCCCGGCGGCCGGACGCCGGACGTGCACATGCACCGGCTCCTGGGACAGCAGCACGCTGCGCAGATGGTCGTCGTACGGCGGCCCGGTCAGCCACGGCATCGCCTCCCACAGCGGACGGCCGAGCAGCCATGCCCGCTCCCGGCCCGCCATGCGTGCCGCCGCCGGGTTGACGTACACGAGCACACCGAGCCGGTCCAGGCAGAACACCCCTTGCGGCAGCATGTCGGCCGCGCCGTCGGCGGAGGGGCCCGGGCCGGGATCGAAGACGGTTCCGGCGACCAGGGACGCCTCGCGGGTCTCCGTCGCCGGGGACAGGTCGAGGAGCCGCGGTGTCCCTTCCTGAGACCACACCTGCAGGGGCGCGGCCGGCGGCTTCCCGGCGCCCGCCTCGCGCAGTGCGGCAAGGATCCGGTGCGCCTCGGCCGGGGACACGGCGTCCGCGAGCGCCGGGCCGGTCCCCGCGAACTCGGCCGGATCCAGCCCGAGGAGCGCGTACAGCCGTTCGTCCGGGTGCACCGCCGAGGTCTGTGGATCCCAGGTGAACCGCCCCACGCGCGTCTGCGCGGGCCGGGTGGCGGGCGGTCGTACGCAATGGGGTGCCCCGTCCCAGGCGATGACCGCCTCGTCCCCGTCGGCGAGAGCGAGCAGCTCGGCTCCCAGCCCCTCGGCGAGCCGCGTGAGCAGTTCGCGGTCCAGCAGCTCGTCCACGGTGTCCGTCGCCGCGGGGCGCAGCACGGTGAGCACCCCGAAGGGCTCGGTCCCGCCCGGCACGGGCACGTGCACCGACCCGAACGGGAAGGGCAGACCCGCTGCGAACTGGGGATACCGGCGTGCCGTCTCCGTGGCGTTGGGCAGTATCACCTGGACGCCGAGCCGGTAGGCGTCGGCCACCGGGAAGGGCCGGCCGACGTGCAGTCGCCACCACGGCCGGAACAGCGGGCCGGGCAGCCCGACGAGCACCGCGAGGCGCAGCAGCCCCGGGGTGCTGGAGCGCAGGTACACGCCCGCCACGCGCGCTCCGGCCGCGCCGAGCGCGCCGGTCGAGGCGTCGACCAGCAGCGTGGTCAGCCGCGCCCGCGTACGGACCGCCGGCTCTCCACTCCCAGCCATGGGCCCTACCTCGTCCCGTACCGCCGGGTGGATGACACAAGAATGCGCCACGTCGGTGGCGTAATGCACCTGGGCGGGAGAAGACGGTACTGCACGGTCACGGCCGTGGGGAGGGGCCTGTACGGATCTCGTACCGCGCACCTCACACCTGTGCCTCGCCCGGTGGCGGGACGTCGTACGCGCTCCTAGTAATGGACCGCGTGATTCCGTGCCGCGGACCGCGTGATTTCGCGCCGCGTGCGGCGCGCCGGTGTGGCCGCACCCTTCCCCCGGAGCCCAGATGACCAGCTCTCCGTCGCCCCCTCCCGACGACTCCTGCGGCATACCCGTCGCACCGCCCGCCACCGGGGTCGCCACACCGTTCCCCGACCCCGGAACCTGGCTGCTCGCCACGCTCGCGTTGGCTGACACCCGCCCTGCGGAGGGGTGCTGAGTGAGGTCGCCGCGGCCGTGCCGGCGGATGGCGGGCCGCCGCCGTGGCCGCGCGCAGGGGTGTTGAGCCCGGCCGTCGCGACCGCGCCGACGGGTGTCGGATCGGGCCGCCGCAGCCGCGTGGACGGGCGCCCGGTCAGGCACCTGCCACCACGCCCACCGGGCGCAGCACCAGGTGGCCGTCCATGCGGGTCGCCGCCATGGCGAACGGGAACGTGTTCGCCCGCAGGCACATCGGAACGTCCTCGGGATGGACGCCCTCCCAGCCGAGCCGTACGCCCTCCGCGAGCCGGGCGGCTGCGTCGGAGTGCCGGGCCCGGTCCAGGTAGGGCGCGGGATCGGCGGTGGGCGAGTCGGTGCGGGCCGCGATGTACTGGGCGCAGGCCAGGTCCTCCTCGGCCCGCCCGCCGTCCCCGGTGACGACGAAGGTCACCGTGTCCGGCCGGGCGCGCCGCAGCACCTCGGCGGTCGCCCCGGCCACCAGGAAGCTCGCGCACAGCAGCAGCCGCGCGTCCGCGACCGCCAGCGCTCCGGCCGTCCCGGCGGTGGTCTTCTGCACGACCGTACGGCCCCGCACCTCGAGCGAGCGCAGCCGGGCGGGCGAGTTGGCCAGGTCGAACCCCGGCACCGGCGGACCATCCTGAAAGGCCAGCCAGCCCGGGTTGCGGGCCTTGAGCTCCAGGGCCTCCTCCTGCGTCCCGGCGAAGACGATCTTCTCCGCGCCGCGCCGGAACGCCCAGGCGGCGACGGTGAACGCGCGCATCACATCGACGACCACGGCGACGTCGGGGGAGGTCGGCCGATCGGGGATCCCGGTGAAAGTCGGTTGCATCGCTCCATGGTGCGGCAACCGGCCCTCGCGCAGCGGAAGTTCAGTACTCCGAGGGTCCGGGCGGCAGCGTGCGGGCGGTGCGCAGGCTGCGCAGCGCGAGGAGCAGGACGGCGATGTCGTCCAGGTAGACCGGGTCGGGCAGCAGGTCGGTGGGCAGCACCAGGTACAGGATCGCGCCCCAGAACACCCAGCGCGGCCCCGTCGGCAGCCCGGCCCGCTGCAGGGTCCGCCGGGCGCGCACCAGCCGCACCAGCAGCCAGACGGCTACGCCGAGCAGCAGCGCCGCGACGACGGCGACGATCACCAGCAGGGTCGTGGTGGAATCCATGCGGCCTCCTGTCCCTCCTGGCTCACGCCGAGTCGGTGGGGTCCGTGCCGTCGCCACCGGGGGAGGCGTCCGGGCGCGAACCCTTCGTGCTGAACTTCAGCCGTTCGAAGGTCCGTGTCAACTGCTGCAGCGCGGACGGCGTCCGGGCACCGGGCCGCTCCTGCTGACGGGGCAGGGCGTGTGGGGCGGGCGCGTCGCGGTAGGCGGTCAGGGCCTGGTGGGCCTGCTCGGCGGCCTCCCGGTACAGGTCCCGGGACTTCGTCATGGCCTCCAGCGCCTCGGCGTACATGGCGACCAGCTGCCGTTCGCGCTCCAGCTCCTCCCGCAGGGTCAGCAGGGTCCAGTTGTCGCGCAGGTCCGCCAACGCCTCCGCTGCACCCTGCGGCAGGGGCCGGGGCAGGGCGGCGAAGTGCCGCAGGGCCGCGACGAGTTCGGTCGGCTCGGAGCCGTCGAGGAAGACGGTGCGCACGCTGTGCTCCCGGCGGTCGTAGCCCTCCGGCGCGGGGTCCGGGGGCAGCAGCACGGCGCCGCCGCGCGGTACCTCGACGCCGAGGTCCTTCAGCGCCCAGTTGACGGCGCGCAGCTGCTGCGGCGCGGCCCGGTGCTCCAGCACGCGGTGCCGCAGTCCGGGCGGCAGCAGCTGGGCCAGCGGCAGCCGGCCGCGATCGTCCGGGGTCATCGCCTCGTGCACGACGAGGTTCACGCACCAGGCCTCGCGGGACGCGTCCCGCAGCCGGCGCCGCATCTCCTTGTCGTCCTCGGGGAGCGCGTTCACCTGCCGGAAGCGCAGGCCCGCCACGGTGGGGTGGTGGTCCCAGGCGCCGTCGGCGCCCTCCGCAGGCCCGGCCTCGGGCCAGAACAGCGTCGCCGGCGAGGGCCAGGCCTCGTCCCAGGGGCGCTCCGCCTCCGCGACGAGCGTCCACTGCCGCCCCTCCGGCCGGCCCTGCAGGGGGACGAGGGTGAGCCGGGCCCGTACGGTCACGGTGCCGTCGGGCCGCCAGCGTGCCTCGAAGATCCGTTCGGGGGAGTCCTCGGGGGATTCCTCCGGCACGGGGGGCTCGGCGAAGTCGTCGATGTCCCCGCTCTCCTTGTGCCGGCGCAGGGTGCGGCGGACGACGTCCTCGGCGGCGGGACCGGTGTGGCGGCCGCGGGCCGACCAGAGAGTCTGCGGGATGGTGGCGCGGTCGGTGGTGGAGTTCGACATGGGCCAATCTGCTGATGGGGGCGGGTGCGCCTTCCAGTATCACCGCCCGGGCGCGGTACACGCCGGGCGGGGTCCGGGCGTGGCGCGCCGCCGCGGCCCCGCGCCCCGCGCACGGGGTGTGCGCCCCGCACCCGGGGTACGGGCCGCACACATCACGTGAGCGCTGTTCACACGTCCCCGGACCGTCCCTCGGTACCGAAAACTGTCCGTCGAACGGGGTCCGCCCTCCCATCCGCTTAGGGGTAGGCCCCGTTCGCCATGTGCGGCGGGCCTGTCGGGTCTCGCGCAGGGCGGGCGCGCCCGCTCGACACGCAGCTCGATATATATCGGCAGCCGATATATTCTGCTCGCATGGCATCGAGGAACATGACCCGAGGGGCGTTCTTCGTCCTCACGGCACTGGCCGACCAGCCGCGGCACGGCTACGGCATCCTGCGCGAGGTCGAGGAGCTGTCCGACGGAGAGGTGCAGTTGAGGGTCGGCACCCTCTACGGGGTGCTGGACCGGCTGACCGCCGACGGATTGATCGTGCTGGACCGGGAGGAGGTGCAGCAGGGCCGCCTGCGGCGCTACTACCGGCTCACCGAGGACGGAGTGGCGGCCCTCGACGCGGAGGCGGAGCGCATGGCCGCCGGTGCCGGGGCCGCCAAGCGGCGCATCGCCGAGGGCCGCCGGGCCGCCGCACCGGCCGACACCGCCCCCGAACCCCCCACGGCACCCGGACTCGCGGGAGGCTTCGCATGACCACGCTCCTGGAATCCCGCTACCGCACCGTCCTGCGCCTGCTCCCCGCCTACTACCGGCGCGAACGGGAGGAGGAGATGGTCGAGACGTACCTGTGGGACGTCGACCGCGACACGCAGGACCAGAGCCGGCCCACCCTCGGCGAGGTGGCGAGCATCGCAGCCCTCGCCGTGCGCAGCCGGCTGGGAGCGCCCGGGGCGCCGCGCCGCTACGTCCTCCTCGGCTCGGCCGTCCGGCTCTTCGCGCTGTTCGCCGTGCTCATCCAGGCGGCCGCGGGGGTGGTCGAGCTGGTCCTCGAACTGACCTGGGCCGTCGGCCGGGGCGGCTCGGGGCGGCACCTGTTCCTGTCGCAGTTCACCGACCAGGGACTGCTCACCGCGGTGGTCACCGCCGCCCAGTGGATCCTTCCGCTGCTGTGGACGGTCGCGTACTTCGCCCTCCTCCACGACCGTCGACGCCTCGCCCGGACGGCCGCGCTGTGCGCCGCGCTGCCCACCCTCTGGCCGCTGCTCGGCCCGCTGACGGGCGCGATGGTACCCGCGGACCCGGCGTTCGCCGCCTCCTTCGGGCTCCTGGCCTGGCTGCCGGCCCTCGCGCTCTGCGCCTCCCACCACCGGGACGCACCCCCGGCCCGGCTCCCCGCCGGTACACCCGGGCTGGTCCTCATGACCGCCTGTGTGGTGACGGGCGCGTCCATCGTGCTGCTGCCCGCCCTCCCCGACCTGGCGTGGGCCCCCGCGAGCTGCTTCGTCGTGGGCGCGCTCGGCTGGCTCCTGTGGCAGACCCTGAGCGATGACCGGACGACGCCAGGCGGCGCGCTCGCCCTGGCCGCTCTCGGCCTGCTGATCCTGGCTGTCCGGGGCGCGGCTCTCTACCCCTGGCTGCACGTGCCCGTGCCCGCCGTCTACCTCGGCGGCTGTCTCGTGCAGACGGCCGCGCTCGCTCTGCTGACCGTGACACTCGCGGTGGTCGGCCGCCGGGACCTGGTCGCGGCCGAGCCGGGCCTGTCGTGACCGGTGCGCCCCGGCTCAGTGCGGGAACGCCCGGGGCGCCCGCTGACGCGGCAGCTCCTCACGGAACTCTGCGATCACCGAGCTGATCTGCCGCATCAGCATCGTGCCCTCCAGCCGGTCGAGGTAGAGGTTCGCACGGGCCAGCGCTGGGAGGTCCACACAGAAGTAGAGGGACATCAGCGGGTTGACGAACAGCTCGCTGTCCCGGGTGCGCTCGGTGAACCGCACGTCGCCGAAGTCCCCGCGCACGGCGGCCGCGACCGAGCCGTGGACGATGCTGGGATAGCTCTCGTGGCTCTGCTGGGCATGCGCCACGGCGTCGAGATAGAGCGCGCCCTCCTGGCTCTCCCTGGGGAGCGAGAACGCCCCCAGATAGGCGCCCTCGCGGTCCAGGGCGGCCAGGTTCTCGAGGAACAGGGAGTGGTTGACGCCGTGATAGGCGTCCACCCCGAAGCCCAGGCAGGCCACCAGCCGGTGCGGGACCTCGTCGAGACCGGCGACTGCGGCCAGGCTCGCCATGTCCTCCTCCGGCGTGCCGAGCCCGTGCTCGTCCCCGCGCATCAGGATGTCGGTACCGCCGTCCACCAGCACGACGGCGTCCACGCCGCCCAGATGATCGAGGAGCGCCCGGTAGGCGGCGCGCAACGGCTCGACTCCCGTACGGGGAAAGGCGTACACCGTGTCGGGCATCCCCTGCGACCCCAGCCATCGGGCCAGAGCCCGCTCGGGAAAGTAGTCGCCGCGCAGCGGGGTGTCCGGGCGGACGGCGGCGACGTCCTCCTCCACCCAGCTGTCCAGGCTCAGGCCGTAAAGGTCGGAGAAGGACAGGTTGGCCAGATGGACCTCCGCACCGGCCGAGCGCAGCGCGAAGGCCAGGGGCAGTCCGGCGTAGACGTCGAATCCGCCGCCCGCACCGGCGACGAGCACCCGGCGCGCCTCGCGCAGACGGGTGAAGAAGAGGGGCTCACGCAGGGAAAACACCTCAGGACCCTAACAGGGGCCCTGGGAGGCCTCGTTGGACTCGTTCCCGAAGCCTCCCGGGCACTCCCGGGAATCAGGCTCCGCTCTCCCGGAGCATGTCCTCGCGCTCGACGATCTTCACGCGTTCGCGGCCCTGCGGCTCGCCCAGCGCCCGCTCGGCGGCGTCCAGCTTGTACCAGCCCTCCCAGGTGGTGAAGCGGATCTCGCGCTCGGCCAGGAACGCGTCCACGGACTCCGGCGCGGGGGAGTCCGGGGTGTGCAGACGGCCGTTCGCGAAGTCGTCCAGCAGGTTGGCCACGGTCTCGTTGGCGTCACCCTTGGTGTGGCCGATCAGACCGACCGGGCCGCGCCGGATCCAGCCGGTGACGTACGTCGACCGGAGGTGGTTGCCGCTCTCCTCGATGACCCGGCCGCCCTGGTCCGGAACCGTGCCGGACTCGATGTCCCACGGCAGCTTGGGCAGCTTGTCGGAGAGGTAGCCGACGGCGCGGTAGATCGCGCTGACGTCCCAGTCCTTGAACTCGCCGGTGCCCTTGACGTTGCCCGTGCCGTCGAGGGCGGTGCGCTCGGTGCGCAGGCCGACCACCTTGCCGTCCTCGCCGAGGATCTCCGAGGGCGACTCGAAGAAGTGCAGGAACAGTTTGTGCGGCCGGTCGCCGACGTCCCGGATCGCCCAGTTCTCCAGGGTCTTGGCGACCATGTCGGCCTGCTTGTTGCCGCGCCGGGTCTCGATCGAACCCGCGTCGTAGTCGATGTCCTCGGGGTCGACGATGACCTCGATGTTCGGGGAGTGGTCCAGCTCGCGCAGCTCCATCGGGCTGAACTTGGCCTGCGCCGGGCCACGGCGGCCGAAGACGTGGATCTCCAGGGCCTTGTTCGCCTTCAGACCGTCGTAGACGTTCGCGGGTATCTCGGTCGGCAGCAGCTCGTCCGCCGTCTTGGCGAGGATCCGGGCCACGTCGAGTGCCACGTTGCCGACGCCGAGAACGGCGACCTTCTCGGCCTCCAGCGGCCAGGTGCGCGGCACGTCCGGGTGGCCGTCGTACCAGGAGACGAAGTCGGCGGCGCCGTACGAGCCGTCCAGCTCGATGCCCGGGATCGACAGATCCCGGTCGGCCGTCGCGCCGGTGGAGAAGATCACCGCGTCGTAGAAGGAACGCAGGTCGTCCAGGCTGATGTCGTTCGGGTAGTCGACGTTGCCGAACAGCCGGATCTGGGGCTTGTCGAGCACCTGGTGCAGGGCGGTGATGATGCCCTTGATGCGCGGGTGGTCGGGTGCCACGCCGTACCGGATCAGGCCGAACGGGGCGGGCATCCGCTCGAAGAGGTCGATGGAGACGCCGGGTTCGGCGGCCACCTCGGACTTGAGCAGGGCGTCGGCGGCGTAGATCCCGGCGGGGCCGGCTCCGACGATGGCTACCCGCAGGGGGCGCGGCATGATCAGTTCCCTTCGAGCGTGATCAGATACTCGAGTGGGAAGCCTAGACTAAGGCAGACCTAAGTTAGTACACGGGTCCGGTCTATGACCTCATAAGTGGATCTTATGACTTCTCCAGGGGTCTCTTATGGGGTCGCTTGCCCGGGGTCTCTTGCGGAGGAGGGCGCGTGGGCGGACGCGGGGAGACGACCGTCGTGGTGACCGGCGGCAGCGGCTTCGTCGGCAGCCATCTCGTGCGACGGCTGCTGGAGCGTGGCTACCGTGTCCGCACCACTGTACGCAGCAGCGCGAACGCGGCGAAGGCGCGGCCGCTGTGGGAGATGCAGGAGGCCTTCCCCGGTCGACTGACGCTGTTCGAGGCGGACTTGCTGGAGGAAGGCTCGTTCGACGAGGCGTTCCGCGGCTGTCCGATCGTCTTCCACGTGGCCTCGCCGTTCCTCATGCCGGAGCGGATCAGGAACGCCCGGCGGGACGTGGTGGACCCGGCGCTGCTCGGCACCCGCAACGTCCTGGCGAGCATCGAGCGGACCCCGGAGGTCCGGACCCTGGTGTTCACCTCCACCGTGGGCGCGGTGTTCGGTGACTATGCGGACGTCCTGCACATGGACGGCCAGGTGCTGTCCGAGCGGTACTTCAACACCACCAGCACGGCCGAGAACAATCCCTACCACTACGCCAAGACCGTCGCCGAACGCGCGGCCCGGGACGCCGAGGCGGCACAGGACCGCTGGCGCATGGTGTCCGTCAACCCCGGCCTGATCCTGGGCCCTTCCCTCACCCCCGCCTCCGAGTCCGGCAGCCTCTTCCTCCTCGACGAGCTGTTCAAGGGGTACTTCTGCTACGGAGCCCCCGACTTCAGCTTCACCACGGCCGACGTACGGGATGTTGCCGACGCGCACATCGCGGCCGCCGAGAACCCCGGGGCAAAGGGCCGCTACATCGTGGCGGCCGAGACGATGACTTCGTTCCACGAGATGGCCCGCATCATCCGTACCCGCCACCCCTACGACCCGCGCCTGCCGCGCACCGCGCTCCCGCACTGGCCGGTACGCGTCCTGGGCCCCTCCTTCGGCCTCACCCAGGACTACATACGCAAGCACCTCGGCATCCGCTTCCGCGTCGACAACCGCCGCGGCATCGACGAACTGGGGCTCACCTACCGGCCGGTGGCGGAGACCCTGCTGGACCACTACGAGAGCTGGCGCGCGCGACGGCGCCGACCGGGCTGAGGCGAGCCCGCCCGCGGCATCACGCCGGCCGGATCACCCGGTGGATCGCCGCCTCCCCGGCGCCGTAGATCGACTCCTCGCAAATGTACGACCCGGGGCCCGGCGCGTGGATCATCATGCCGTTGCCGGTGTGCAGGCCCACATGCCGGTCGTCGTCGAAGAAGAGGACGAGGTCACCGGGTTCGAGAGCGGCCAGGGTGACCGGCGAGCCCCCGAGCGCCTGCTGGTGCGCGGCCCGCGGCAGCGTGACCCCGGCCGCCTTCCACGCCGCCTGGGTGAGGCTGGAGCAGTCGTACGAGTCCGGCCCCATCGCACCCCACACACACGGCTTCCCGATCTGCGCCCGAGCGAAGGCGATGGCCTTCTCGGCGCGTAGGGCGCGGGGTGACTGCGGGGTGGGTGCGACGGGTGCGACGGGTGCGTACGAGCCTGTGCCGGTCGTGGGGGTGGTGGTGAGGGGTGCGGTGAAGGAGCCGGTTTCGGTGGGGAGGGGGGCGGCTGGGGCTGGGGCTGGGGCTGGGGCTGGGGGTGCGGGTGGGGCGAAGGTGGCTGCGCCGGCTGTGACAGGTGCAGTGAAGGACCCTGTGTCGGCGATGGCGGGCGCGGCGAAAGCTCCGGTGTCGGTCGGAAGGGGGGCGGTGAAGGACCCGGTGTCGACGGTGACTGGCGCGGCGAAGGAGCCGGTGTCGGTCGGGAGGGGCGCGGCGAAAGCTCCGGTGTTGGTCGGGAGGGGTGCGGTGAAGGACCCGGTGTCGACGGGGCGCGGCGCTGCGAAGGCCCCGGTGTCGATGGGGAGGGGCGCGGCGAAGGAGCTGGTGTCGGTCGGGAGGGGCGCGGCGAAAGCTCCGGTGTCGACGGGGCGCGGCGCTGCGAAAGCTCCGGTGTCGACGGGGCGCGGCGCTGCGAAAGCCCCGGTGCCGACGGTGACTGGCGCGGCGAAGGAACCGTTGTCGGTCGTGGGAGGCGCGGCGAAAGCTCCGGTGTTGGTCGGGAGGGGCGCGGTGAAGGACCCGGTGTCGACGGGGCGCGGCGCTGCGAAAGCCCCGGTGTCGATGGGGAGGGGCGCGGCGTAGGAGCCGGTGTCGGTCGGGAGGGGCGCGGCGAAGGAGCCGGTGTCGGTCGGGAGGGGCGCGGCGTAGGAGCCGGTGTCGGTCGGGAGGGGCGCGGCGTAAGCCCCGGTGTCGGCCGGAAGGGGCGCTGCGAAGGACCCGGTGTCAGCCGGGAGGCCCGCAGGCAGCGGCGCGGCGAAGGAGCCCGTGTCGGTCAAAGGGGCCGTCGCGGCCGGACGGCTGAAGGGCTCGCTGCCGGCCGGGAGTGCGGCCGTGCCGAGGGCGCCGGTCGTCTCCTGCGCCGGGAACACGCCGGGTGCCGCCCACTGCGGTGCGCGCCACTGGTCCTCGGTCGGCCGTGGCGCCTGACCCGCCGTGGTGCCCAGGGCGTCCGGCGCGGGAGTGGGCTGGGCGGCCGCGGCGCGCAGGGCGATGCCGCGGGACAACACGTCCCGGGCCGCGGCGAGTTTGCGCCGGTTCTCCGCCTTGGACACGGCCGGGGCGGGCCGCCGGGAGCCGGTGGCAGGGGCGGGCAGTGCCCGGGGCTCCTGCTGAGGGATCGCCGGGGAGGCGGCGAGAGGCAGGGCGGCCGTCGGTGCCGAGGTGCGGCCCGCCGGTTCCAGCATGGCCCGGTTCGGCGGCTCGGCCGAGGCTCGGCCGGGGAGCTCCAGGGCGGTGCGGTCGGCCGCTACTTCCATGACCCGGCTGGTCAGTTCGGGAAGGGCGCGGCTCGTCAGCTCGGGGACGGGCCGAGCGGTCGGCTCGGCGGCAGCCCCACGCGGCAGCTCCGGCAGCGCACGGGCACCCGTCCGCCCCGAAGGCCCGGCGGGCAACTCCGGCAGACCTCGCCCCGGTGTCTCCCGGTCACCGCCGGGGCGATCGCCGCCGGTTCGGTCCGAGGAGCGGGCCGGGGCGGCCCGCCGGCCGGGCATCCGGTCCGCCGGCAGGACCGCCGGGGCGGACGGGCCGAGCTTGGCCCGCGCCCCTTCGAACCACTGCTTGGCCACCTCGTCGAGGGCCGGATCCGAGCGCCGTTCCGGCCGCTTGGCCAGCGGAACACCACGGGTCCGTGTCGCCCCCGCCATGGCCCGAGTCGCGTTGAAGTTCCCGGTCTCGTCCTCGGCCCGGTCGTAGAGGGAGCTGATTCGCTGCCGGACCTCGTCGCGGCTGTCCGTCGCCATGAAGGGACGCACTCCTTCCGTGCTCCGCCTACCGAGTCAGCTGTCGGGTTCGGGCGGTCGGTTCCGGAAGGCGTGCCCTACGACCGTCGCCCGCGAGGGCGTTGGCCGATTCACCCCGAAGTCGGTCGGGTCCCGGCTCCGGCGGCACTCCACGGTGCACCGGATTCGGCGGAGGCCACGCGGCCCGGCGCGGTTCGCCGGGGGAGCCGTGCGGCCTGGTCGTCAACCTAGCCAATTTGTGTGGCCCGTGTGAAGGTTGAAGTGCGCAATGTCCGATACAGATATGTGATGTTCGTCTTGCCATTCGAGATGGGTCACCCTCCGGGTGACGCGGTGCCTATGAGATTCTGATGAATTCTCGGGACGCCTGAACACTCGGGCGCCCGGATCCGTATGGGGCGGGGGATTTCCATGCCGAGCCGCTCGACAGACTCAGAGGTACTTCCGTGGGACGCAACACGCGCAGACGCCCGACCCGTGCACGACGCGCGACCTTCGCAGCGGTCGCCCTGATGCTGGGCGGAGGCGGGCTCGTCGCGGCGAATGTCTACGCCTCGGCCACCGAGGGCACATGGGGCGGGGACAGCGGCCCCGACGCGACCGGACAGGTCCGCTCCGCGGGCATGGCCACGATCGACTGCCCGGACGTCGGCAGCCGGCTGACGACGGTGCCGGACGGCGCCCGCGAGGCCGTCGACCGTGAACTCGCCCAGCTGGACCAGCAGATCGCGGCCGCCTACCAGCAACTCCAGGCGTCGGCCGATTCCGTCCGCCAGGACCCCACGGCGGCGGACGAGCCCATCATGAACCCGCTGAAGGAGAAGCGGTCGGCCACGATCGAGCGGATCGCCGTCGCCATCGACCAGGTCGGTGACCGGCCGGAAGGACTGGAATCCCTGGCCGCCTGCACCCTGCGCCCTGCCCAGGACGGCGCCGGCGGCGACACCGGCAACGCCGGCCAGGGCAGCGCCACCCCGAGCGACGGAGCCCAACAGGGCACCGGCCAGGGCCAGAACGGCGCCGGCCAGGGCGGCAACGGTCCCGTCGCCTCCGACTACGCGGACATCACCTCCGTACAGCCGAACGTGCCGAACCCGCCCCGGCAGGACGACGCGTCGCGCGGCACGTTCACCTCCGAGTGCGGTGTCAACGCAGGCGGCCTGTTCAACTCCGACAACGTGATCGTCGCGCCCGGCGTCTCCAACGGCGCCCACCACTTCCACGACTACATCGGCAACCAGTCCAACAACGCCTTCGCCAGCGACGAGGACCTGGCCGACGCCCAGACCAGCTGTGTGGACCAGGGAGACAAGTCCACCTACTACTGGCCGGTGCTGCGGCTGCAGAACGGCAAGCAGGAACGGGACGCCGGCGCCCCGGGCGGCGGCACCGAGGGCAACGCGGGCCAGATCGTCACGGCCAAGCAGGTGACGCTGACCTTCGTGGGCAACCCGCGCGGCAAGGTCACCGAGATGCCGCGCCTGCTGCGCATCATCACCGGCGACGCCAAGGCCTTCGTCAACGGCCCCGGCAACGCCAACGCCTCGTGGAGCTGCACCGGTTTCGAGGACCGGCAGCTGAAGGACAAGTACCCGCTGTGTCCGTCCGGCAGCGACGTGGTGCGCACCTTCCGCTTCCAGAGCTGCTGGGACGGCCGCAACATCGACAGTGCCAACCACCGCACCCACGTGGCCTTCGCCGGCCCCGACGGTTCCTGCCCCGAGGGCTTCCGGGCGATTCCGCAGCTGGTCCAGCGCATCGTCTACGGCGTCGCCGCGCCGAGCCTGAACGACGGTGGGCGGACGGTGCCGTTCTTCGCGGTGGACTCCTTCCCCGAGCAGCTGCACAAGCCGGTCACCGACCACGGCGACTTCATCAACGTCTTCGACGAGGACCTGATGCGCGAGATGGTCGACTGCATCAACTCCGGCCGGACCTGCGGACCCCGTGGCGGTGACGACTCCGGTGCCACCACGGCCCCGAGCCCGAGCGACGACTCCGGTGCGACGGACGCCCCGGGCACGGGCACCGGCGGCGCCACGGCCGCCCCCGCCACGAGCGCCCCGGCCGAGCCTGCCCCGGCCTCCTCCGACTCGACGCAGGAGCCCAGGACCTACACGTCGACCTCGCCGGCGAACACCACCAAGCACGACAAGCCCGCCAAGCACGACAGCCAGTCCTCCCAGCAGGGCGGACGGACCAAGCAGGACGGCGAGGGCAAGCAGACGGCTCCCGCGAAGGCCGACAAGGCCGCCTCGACCGCACCGTCCGACTCGGGTGCCGGCGAGGTCGGTCAGGCCACCCGGACCCCTGCCGGCGGTCAGGCCGCCCAGTCCCCGGCCGCACCGGCGCAGCCCCCCGCCGACCAGAGCGAACCCCAGGCCGTCCAGGGCGGCCTCGCCGAGACCGGCGCACACCTGTGGCCCGCGGCCATCGGTACGCTGCTCGCCCTCTCCGGCCTCGTCATGCTGATCCGGGCCAAGCGCCTGCGGTACTGACGGCACGTCACGGAACGACGAAACGGCGGCCCCACCCTCCAGCGGTGCGGCCGCCGTTTCGCCGTCCGGAGCCCGTCGACCACTTGTGGGAGCGCTCCCAACCGCATGAGGATGTCCTCATGCCACCCACGGACACCCGCCCCGCGATCCGCCGCTACCGCCCCACCGACCGCGACGCGGTCGCCGACATCTGCGTCCGGACCGCGTACAACGGCGGCGACTCCCGCGCCCTCTGTCCGGATCTGCGTCTGATGCCGTCGATCTTCGCCGAGCCCTACTGCCACTTCGACCCGGACCTCGCCTTCGTCCTGGACGACGGCGAAGGCCGGGCGGTGGGGTACGTCGTCGCTACGGCGGACACCGAGCGGTTCGTCGAGGACTTCCGGCGGACCTGGATCCCCGGGCTGGCCGAGCGCTACCCGGAACCCACCGCGCACCCTCGCACGCCCACCGAGGAGATGATCGGCCTCCTGCACCGCCCGGAGCGCATGCTCGTACCCGAACTCGCCGCCTACCCGGCCCACCTGCACATCGACCTGCTGCCGCCGTGGCAGGGGCGCGGACACGGCCGTCGGTTGATGCACACACTGCTGAACACCCTGCACGCGCAGGGCGTTCCGGCCGTCCACCTCGGCATGGTCACGGTCAACACGGCCGCCCGGGCGTTCTACGACCGGCTCGGCTTCCACGAGATCCCGGTCGCGGACCCCGGCCCGCTCACGTATCTCGGCCGGGCCACGACCCCGGACTGAGCACCCGCCCTGCGGTGGCCGTCAGAGGACGCGCAGGGTCTGCTTGGCGAGCTCGTACGCGGGCAGCATCGCGTTGTGCTCCTCGGTGTCCATCCCGCCGAGGTGCAGCACGACCGGGCCGTCGGGCGTGGAGACCGCCAGGGCGCTCTCCTTCTTCGTCTCCTCCAGCAGCTTGCTCGTGCAGAGGTACTCCACCTCCACACCGGACAGGCCGGTGGCCGTCCTGAAGGAGCGGTACTTCTCCTTGCTGGTGTTGTCCTCGGCGGCGACGAACTGCCGCAGCACGGTGCGCGCGTCGGCGTTGCCGGGCTCGCCGGTCCACACCCGCAGGAAGCCGATCCTGCCGGCGGGCTTGGCGTCGATCTCACAGGCGGTGGTGACCGGGCCCTGGCGCAGGAAGGCGTCGGCGAGGGCTCCGCTCAGGTCGCCGTCCGAGCCCTTCGACGCCTTCGACATCTCCTTCTCGGCGTCGATGCCCTTGGGCTTCCAGCTCTTGGCGATGTCGAAGCTGACAGGCAGTTCGCAGGCCGACCCGGCGGCGCCGACGGTGCCGCCGCGCGCCGCGACCGCGTTCTTCGCCCCCGCGCTCCCGGCGGCCGACGGGCTCCTCGACGCCTTCGCCTCTCCGTCCGGCGACTGCGAGCAACCTCCCAGCACCGCCGCCAGCACCATCGCCTGGACCACCCGGCCTCGCACGGACCCCACCCTGACCTGCACTGTCGTCTCCCCTCCTGTCGAGCGCGGCCACTGTAACCGAGGGTGCCGACACAGCCGTACGCAATAAAGGGGGACAGTGGAAGGAGGGTGCTCAGTCCTCGTCCCGCCGGCAGTGCAGGAACAGGTGCGGCTCGGGTACGGCGTCGGGATGGGCCGGGGAGAACGCGGCGTGCTCCTCGGACAGGACCGTCAGGCCCGCCCCGGTCACCAACCGCGTGAAGTCATCGGCGGCGAAGCTCGTCACCCGCACCGGATGCCCCATGAACACCGCCTCGAAGGCCTCCACGTCGAGGGGCACGGTGGCCAGCACCGCGAGCCCGCCGGGCCGAAGCGCACGCGCCATGCGGCCCACGACGGCCGACTGCTCGGCACGGGACATCTGCAGCAGTGAGAAGTACCCGCACACCGCGTCGAACGAGCCCTCCGCGAGCGGCAGTTCACGGATGTCGGCCAGCCGGAACTCGGCCCCGGCCACCTGCCGGGCGGCGATGTCGACCATCACCGGGGAGACGTCGACGCCCAGCACACTGTGCCCGGCCTCGGCGAGGGTCTGCGCGGTCGGCCGTCCCGTCCCGCTGCCCACGTCCAGCACCCGGCTGCCCGGCTCCAGCCGGTCCAGCAGCCACCGGAGCGAGGCCCGGTGCGCCTCGGACGACGCGAACGCCTTCTCGTAGTCGAGACCCAGTGCGTCGAACACCACGGCTGCCGGTGCCCGCTGTTCGTCCTCGCCCAAGACCGCTCCTTCCGTGTCCCGCCAGGTGCCCGGCATCGTCGCACTCCCGTCCCGCAGCCCACAATGCCGCGCGCCGGGTGCCATTTGCGGACCGCCGCACCCGCAGGGCAGGGTTCGGAACGTGCCTACCTTGCTGATCGTGCATCACACCCCCTCGCCCAACTGCCAGGCCATGTTCGAGGCCGTCGTCTCCGGCGCGACCACGCCGGAGATCGAGGGCGTCCGCGTCGTACGGCGGGCCGCCCTGTCCGCCACCGCCTCCGACGTCCTGGAGGCCGACGGCTACCTCCTCGGCACCCCGGCGAACCTCGGTTACATGTCCGGCGCCCTCAAGCACTTCTTCGACCAGGTCTACTACCCCTGCCTGGACGAGACCCGGGGCCGGCCCTTCGGCTACTACGTCCACGGCGGCAGCGACGTCACCGGCGCCGTCCGCGCCGTCGAGGCCCTCACCACCGGCCTCGGCTGGCGCCGCGCCACCGAGGCGGTGACCGTCACCGGCGAGCCCGGCAAGGCCGATGTGCAGGCCTGCTGGGAGCTGGGCGCCACGGTCGCGGCCGGGCTCATGGCCGAGGTCTGAGGGTGCGGGGCCCGACGGTCCTCAGCCCGCGCCGGACCGGGCGTGAGCAGACAACCGGTGCGCAGCGGAAGGCCGACGGCGACGGTGTCGGGGAGCGGGGCCCGTAGGCCGTTCGGGTGTCGGGTGGACGTGGTCACGGCGCACCTCCCGCCGGGAGGGGCGGGTGGGTGGAGGGGGCATGTGCGGCGGTCGTGCAGGAGCGGCATCCGGCTCCGGTCCGGGCTCGCACGCTGATACCGGACCCGGCGCACATCCTCTACCTGGATGGATGAAGGTGCGGGCGCGGTGCCGCTGGCCGACGATGAGGAGGGAGACCGCGTCCCCGGGGCGCGGTCGTGCACCGCCGAACGTCGTCGAGCCGAGGGAGCGTCGCATGGGAGCGGACGGCCACATACGCGGACGGACCGCCCAGGACGAGCAGGACGCCGAGGAGTTGCTGCGCCGGTGCGCACGGGACGTGGTGGACGTCGCCGAAGGCATCCGCGAGGTGTCCACACGCACCAGCACCGCGCTGTTCGCGCCTGCCCTCACCGCCTCCGCGCGCCGCCGTCCCCGTACCGGTCTCGCCGCCCGGTGGGCACTGCTGCGGGCCCTGACGAACAAAGACGGCCTGGGCGGCTCCGCGGTCACGGCACCGAAGGGCATCGGCCATGTGCTCGGCGCGGCCGGCGAGGTGCTCGGCCGGGAGAGCCTGGCCGCGCTGGTGGCTGTCACCTCCCTGCGCCTGAGGATCGCAGCCGTGCTGTGCGACCACCCCGAGTTAGAACGCGACCCGGGCATGCGTCGGCTGATGGGCGCGGTCACCGCCGACCGCGACCTGGAGGCCGTGCGCGCCCTGCGTGCCCTGTTCAGGGACCGGAGTGCCCAGCGCGCCCTGTCCGGGCTCGCGCCCCTGATGGCCGAACTCCTCGCCGTACGAGCCCTGCTGGACGAGGATCCGGAGAACCACGAGACCGGCAGGGCGCCGGCCGCCGGCCGCGGCCTGTCCGCCGGTCCGGTGTACGGCATCAGCGCCGCCCATCTCGCGGGCATGGACCGGGGTGAGGGAGCGGCCGAGGCCGTCGACCTCTCCGACCAGGAGCGGCAGACCGTGGCCACCGAAGGCTCCCTCCTCGGTTTCCTGCGCAACATCGAGGTCGTGTCGACCAACGGGCGGATCCTGGTGCAGAACGTGCGTGGCCCCGACGGCGTCGTCCGGTACGTAGTCCAGGCCCCCGGCACGGCGCCCGGACGCCCCCGCAACGACTCCCCGCAGGACTTCGTCGGCGCCTGGCGCGACCTCTTCACGACCGACTCGCCCCACACCCGCTCGATCCTGCTCGCCCTCGCGGACCACGGCATCCCGCGCGGTGCCGACCTCGCCCTGATCGGGCACAGCGAGGGCGGGATCGCGCTGATGAACCTCGCGCAGGACGAGGAGTTCTGCCGCGCCTACCGGGTCACCCACGTGATCGCGGTCGGTTCCCCGGTCGGCAACAAGAGGCCCGCCGACCCGCGAACCTGGGTCGCCAGCATCACCAACCAGCACGACATCGTGCCCGTCCTCGACGGCCGGGACGCCGACTCCGCCTCGAGCCCGCACCCCAACCGGTACGAGGTCGACTACACCGGGCCCACCCGCGAGTTCCCGCTGTGCCACATGCTCCGCGAGTACATCGCGCACCTGCGGACCGTCGTCCCCGAGGCCCGCAAGGGCGTCGACGAGGCGCTCGCCCCCTATCGCGGCCCGGTGGTGCGCACCCAGGCCTACCAGCTCAAGGACCGCGCCCACCCGCCCGAGGGCTACCCCTTCCTCACCGTCCCCACCACCTCACTCCCCACCATGACCGGGCCCGTCGACGTCCCGGTGCGCTACTACGACTCCTCCGCGGCCCACCTCTGCTTCGCCGTCGACGCCGCTGCCGCGCGGGGCCTGCTGCCCGACGTGACCTGGATGGTGCCGAGCCGGCTGGGCCGACGGGCGCTCGCGGTTGTGTCCCTGTACGACCACCGCTGTTCCACGATCGGCCCCTACGCCGAGATCGCCCTGTCGGTGCTGGTGGACGACCTGTGGCGGCCGCGCCCGTACGACGCCGCCGCCGACCTGCTGCGCCGCGTCGACCTGCGCCGCACCGGCCGCTACGTCCTCTCCCTCGCCGTCAGCAGCGAGGAGGCGCGCGTCGTCTCCCGGCAGATCTGGGGCCAGCCCGCGGTCCGCATGGCCGCCGAGGCCGATCTGATGAGCCGTGACCTCGGTGTCGCCGCACCGGGGCTGGGGCTCGCCGTCAAGGGCCGCCTCGGCCGGGGCCTGCGCTGCCCCGAGGCGGACTGGATCCTGTACGGCCGGCGCGGCGAGAGCACCGTGCGCACCCTGGTCCGGACCCACGGCCGGCTGCGGCTGCACACCGGAACCGGCGTGCGGCTGCGCCTGGACACCGCCGCGGCCGAACCCATGGCCGGGCAGCTGCGGCGGCTCGGCATCGACGCGTCCCGGCCGCTCTTCGTGCTGTCCTGCCCGCAGTTCGTCTTCCACCGCAGCGCCGGCGCCGCCCTGCCGCGCTGACCCCGCACGCACACCCGTCAGTGGGAGCCGCCATGGTCACCGAGTCCCTCCGCATGCTGCCGTCGGCCGACGAACTCCATTACCAGGCAAGCAGATTGCGCGCAGACGCCGACCTGATGGAGGGCTATGCCCAGCAGTTGCTCGCCACCGCGTCCGAGCTGTCCGCCTGCCCGACGGCACCCGAGTGGAGCCGCCCCACCCTGGAACTGCAGGCGGCCGCCTGTAGCACCGCGGCGAAGCAACTGCGCACCGCGGCCGAGGCGTTGCTCGCCCACTCGCGGGCCTGACCGGTCCGATCGGAGCGCGGCGGCCCGGCAGTTCGAACCGCTCCGGCCGAGGGAGACGAAGCAATGCCCTTTGTCCGCCTGCAGGTTGCGGTGCACGAGGTCGGAGAATCCGAGGGGCTCGACGGGGCGCAGCGTGCCCATCTCCCCGGAAGGTGGCCTGCCCCGCTACGACGCCTCGCACGACCGCCCGCCCGGACGGCTGAAGTCCGGCATCGTCCGCCTCGTCCGGTCCAGCGGGGCCCCGGTGATCCCGATCGGGCACGTCGGCGCCCGCCGGGTCTCCTCCGGAAGCCGTGCCGAGCAGCCGGCCGAATGAGCCACCGCCCCCATCCGCCGCCCCCGTCCGCCGCCCCACGTCCACGTGCGCATCGGCCCCGCCGTCCCGCCGTCCCGCCGTCCCGCCGACCGGCTCGCCCCGGCCGCTGGACGACCTGGAGACCGCCCTCGCCGACGCCTGGTCGTGTGCGGTGCGGACGCTGGGAGTGACCGTTCGTCAGCGACGTTCGCACATCCGGGTGGTAGCGGCCGCCGTCCTGGGCCGAACGAGTTGTCGTAGCCCGGAACAGCCGCTTTCGGCGCGGATAATCACGCTTCATGCAGCTCGTGAAAGCACGCGTCCCGGCACGACGCGCCCCTGTGGCCGTCACCGGACTGGGACTGGTCACACCGGCCGGGATCGGCCGCGACGCGGCGTGGGAGGGCCTGTGCGCCGGACAGTCCACCGCGGTCGCCGACCCCGGCCTCGATGGGCTGCCCGTGGCCTTCTCCTGCCGGGTGCCCGACCTCGACACGGCCGGACTGCTCGGGCACCGGCTCAGCCGCCGCCTGGACCGCTTCACCACCTTCGCGCTGCTCGCCGCCCGGGAGGCGGTCGCCGACGCCCGGCTCACACCCGGCGGCTGGGACGGGGCCCGCGTCGGCGTCGTGATGGGGGTCGGCACCGGGTCCATGCAGGGCTGGCAGGCCGAGTTCGACCGGCTCGCCCACAGCACCCCGGAGCGCGTCTCGCCGCTCGCGCTGCCGCGCAGCGTGCCCAACATGGCTGCCGCCGAGATCGCCCTCGACCTCGGTGCGCAGGGCCCCAACATGGTCGTGAGCACCGCCTGCGCCTCCGGCACCAGCGCGCTCGGACTGGCCCGTGACTGGCTGCTGTCCGGTGCCTGCGATCTTGTCCTCGCCGGGGGCAGCGAGTCCGCCCGGCTGCGGATGACCGCGGCCTGCTTCGCCCAGATGCGCGCCCTGTCCCGCCGCGCCGACAGCCCGCACGAGGCCTCGCGGCCGTTCGACCGCGACCGCGACGGTTTCGTCCTCGGCGAGGGCGCCGGCGTGCTCGTCCTGGAACGCGTGGAGGACGCCCGCGCCCGCAGCGCCCGGCCCGCGGCACTGCTCTCCGGGTTCGGCGCCTCCTGCGACGCCCACCACTTCACCGCCCCGCACCCGGACGGCGACGGCGCCGCCCGCGCCATCCGCGGCGCCCTCACCGACGCCGGCCTGGCCCCCGAGGACGTCGACCACGTCAACGCGCACGGCACCTCCACCCCGCAGGGCGACACGGCCGAGCACAACGCGCTGTACCAGGTCTTCCGCCGGCCCCCGCCCGTCACCGCCGTCAAGGGCACCATCGGGCACGCCCTCGGCGGCGCCGGCGCCATCGAGGCGGCCTGCACCGTGCTCACCCTGCGCCACCAGCTGATCCCGCCCACCGCCAACCTGGACACCCTCGACCCGGCGATGGACCTCGACGTCGTCGCCAAGGCGCCCCGCCCGCACCGGATACGAGCTGCCGTCAGCAGCTCCTTCGGCTTCGGCGGCCAGAACGCCGTGCTCGCCTTCACCGCCGTCGACTAGCAGCCACTCCGCACGAAAGGTCCCCCTGTTGTCGGAGTTCTCGCAATCCACCCCGCTGACCGGCAGAGCGCGGTCCTGGCCCAGCGGCGAGCAGCTCATGATCGGCGTGTTCGTCGCCGTCCCGTTCCTGGCGCTCCTCGCCGCCGTGCCGTTGGCCTGGCGGCACGGTCTGAGCCCCACGGACCTGGTGCTCGCCGTCGTCTTCTACCTCGTCAGCGGACTCGGCATCACCGTCGGCTTCCACCGGCACTTCACCCATGGTTCCTTCAAGGCCAGGCGGCCGCTCAGGATCGCCCTCGCGCTGGCCGGCAGCCTCGCCGTACAGGGTCCACTGCTCACGTGGGTGGCCGACCACCGCAAGCACCACCGCTTCTCCGACCGCGACGGGGACCCGCACTCGCCCTGGCGGTACGGCCGCTCACCCCGCGCCCTGGCCAAGGGCATGCTCTACGCCCACCTGGGCTGGCTCTTCGAGACCGAGCACGCCTCGCCCCGCACCTACGCACCCGACCTGGTCCGCGACCGCACGCTGATGCTGATCTCCAGGCGCTTCGGACTCGTGGTCCTGGCCTCCGTCGCCCTGCCCGCCGTGCTCGGCGCGGTGCTGACCCGGTCCTGGCAGGGGGCGCTCAGCGCGTTCTTCTGGGCCGGGCTGGTGCGGATCTGCCTCGTCCACCACGTCACCTGGTCCATCAACTCCATCTGCCACGCGACCGGTTCCCGTCCCTTCCGCAGCCGGGACCGCTCGGGCAACGTGTGGTGGCTGGCCCCACTGTCCTTCGGCGAGTCCTGGCACAACCTCCACCACGCCGACCCCACCAGTGCCCGGCACGGCGTGCTCACCGGCCAGCTCGACGCCAGCGCCCGACTGATCCGCTGGTTCGAGCGCCTCGGCTGGGCCTACGAGGTCCGCTGGCCGGAGCGGCGCCGCATCACCGCGCGCCGGCGCGAGAAGGGGAGCCCACAGGGATGACCGTACGGCAGCACGTGCACGTCAGCGGCCGCGTCCAGGGTGTGTTCTACCGCGACACGTGCCGTCGGTTCGCCGAGGAACGGGGCGTGGCGGGCTGGGTGCGCAATCTCTACAACGGCGACGTGGAAGCCGTCTTCGAGGGGCGGCCCGACGACGTCGCCGAGCTGGCCCGCTGGGCGGCAGAGGGTCCACCGACGGCCCAGGTGACCCACTGTACGGGCGTGGCCGAGGAGCCCGAGGGTCTGTCCGGCTTCCAGGTACTGCCCGACGCACCGCCGGGCGACGAGCCCCGCGCCGACTAGACCCCTGGTGGCCGGGCCGAACGGGACCGGCGAGCTGCTCGGAGCCGAGCCGACCCGGGGGTGGGCGCGGCGTCGGCCATGACGCTCCCCTTCGGCGCGGCATCCGCAGCGTGTGTCCGAAGGGGGGCGTGGCGTCGGTGTCGTAGGCGGACGGTCAGGCGCAGCGGGTGGCCGCCGAGGCGTCGTGTCGGACCCAGACGGACTCGATCACGCGCCCGTCGGGCAGGATGTGTCGGGGCGGGCCCTCGTCCGGGACGAAGCCCGCCCGGGTCAGGGCCCGGCGGCTCGCGGTGTTCCCGGTCTCCGCGCCCGCCCGGGCCCGGGCCAGGCCGAAGTGCGTGTGCGCGAGCAGCGCCCCGGCCCGGAACAACTCCGCGCCCAGGCCCTGCCCGCGGCAGCGCGGTGCCAGCCAGCCGCCCACCTCGCCTGTGTGGTGTTCCAGTTGCAGTCCGCCGGCGTAGCTGAGGTCGGCCCTGCGCACACAGACGAGGAACACCGGGATGTCGGGGTCGGGGGTGAAGGGCTTCGCCAGTAGGCGCGGAACGCGGCGGCCGTCGTCCCCGGCGGGCCGCCACTCCAGCAGGGCGCGCCGGGTGCCGGGGTCGGGCGCGATCCGGTCGGCATGGTTGCCGAGCCACCGCTGGGCCTCGGCGTCAGCGCTGGCGGCGAGCGCCGCGGCCACGTCGAGGTGGGTCCGGGGCGTGAACAGCAACAGCCGCTCGGTGGCCAGGACGTGCCGGCCGGGCTCGCACCGCCCGGGCACGGGGAGCCCGGACACGGCCCGGCTCCGGCGGACGAGCGACCAGACCATGGAACCCCCCGATGGAACCGCTGCGTGGCGGACGGTCCGGACCCTTACGGGGAGCCGGGCCCGCCGACGGATGCGAACGGCTCGCATCGGGGTGAATCTACCGAGGAATCGGGTGGGGGTGGCTGCCGCCGGCCGATGGCTCACGGCTGAGGGCGTACGGCTCCTTACGGCTGATGGCGTTCGGCCGGGCCGTCGGGACCCGGTTTCGGGCGCGTCCGGGTCCAGGAGGGGTCGGCGGGCAGATCAGGGACAGGGGTCGGCCGGGGCATGGGGCGGAGTTCCTTCGGACGAGTGGGGGATGGTCCGGGGGAGGGGTGCGGGTGGTGCGGGGTCGGCCGGGGGTTCGGGTGCGGTCGTCAGGTCGGCCCAGACGATCCGCGCGGGCCGGTCGGGCGAGAGCGTCACGCCCCAGTCGGCGCTCAGCGCGTCGACCAGGAAGAGCCCGCGTCCGTTCTGGTCGTCGGGTCCGGACTGCCGTTGGACAGGGCGGGCGGCACCCCGGTTCTGGTCCTCGACCTCGAGACGGACCCGGTCCGCGGTACTGCGCATCCGGCACACGATCCGTTCGCCGGCCGCGTGCACCAGCGCGTTGGTGACCAGCTCCGAGGCGACGAGGACCGCGTCGTCCCGGACGGGTTCGGCGACGCCCCATGCGGTCAGCAGGTCGCGCAGCACGCGGCGGGCCGTGCCGACCGCCGCGGGCAGGGCCGGCAGTTCGAAGGCGGCCGTGGGTCCGGGAGTTACGGCCCCGGAGGCGAGCGGGTCGGGGCTCTTGGGCCCAGGGAGTCGACCCGGGTGCTCGCCTCCGGGTGGTCTTGGGGTGCCGGCGGCCTCCGCGGGCCGGTGCGCGGGCTCCGTGGCGTCGGGTATGCGGAGCGGAAGGCCGATCGGGGGCAGCCGCAGTGGGGACGGACTCGCGGCCGACTTGCCGGGGATCGGGTTGTGGTGCTCGGGCAGCCGGTGGAGCGGTTGGGGGAGGGAGGAGGGCGGAGCCATCGCCGTACGCCTTTCGTCCGGCCTCGCGTCGGGGGGCGGTGTCGGAGGGTCGGCCGTCCAGGGGTCGGACGACGCACACCGCCTCCCATGAGGCCGTGGTGCAGCCCCGTCTCCCCCAACTGGACTGCGCCGCCCGCTCCTTCGGTCAGCCGGAGCAGTGAGTCCACTGTGTCACCTGTCAACAACCCCTCGCAACATGCAAGTTGAAAATTGCAAGAAGCCAAGTGCATGCTGCTTCAGGCAAGAAATGATCGAATGGGTTCGGGAAAGCGATCGCGTGAGACGGTGACCCTGAAACCCGTGTGAGGGGGTGGGCGTGACCGCGGAGACCGACTGGGGCGGCGCCCCTTCCGTTCTGCGCATGATCCTCGGCCGACAGCTCGAGGGGCTGCGGACCCGGGCCGGCCTGACCTACGAGCAGGCGGGCGCGGCGATCGGCGTCAGTCACTCGACCATCCGTCGCATGGAGGCCGCCAAGGTCGCCCGGCTGCGCCTCGCGGACGCCGAGAAGCTCCTCCAGGTGTACGGCGTGACGGACCAGCAGGAGATCGACACCTTCCTGCAGTCGGTGCGGGAGGCCAACAAACGCGGCTGGTGGCACACCTACCGCGACGTCATGCCCGACTGGTTCGCCGCCTACCTCAGCCTGGAGCAGGCGGCGCTGCAGATCCGGGCCTACGAGAACCAGTTCGTGCACGGCCTGCTGCAGACCGAGGCCTACGCGCGCGCCCTGCTCGGCGCCGGCAATCCGCACGCCCCGGCCGAGGCCACCGAACGCCGGGTCGCGCTGCGCATGCGCCGGCAGGAACTGCTGGCCCGGGAGGGGCCGCCGCGGCTGTGGGTCGTCATGGACGAGACCGTGCTGCGCTGGCCGGTCGGCGGGCCCGAGGTGATGCGCGCCCAGATCGACCATCTCATCGAGGTCAACCGGCTGCCCCATGTCACCCTGCAGCTCATGCCGTTCGCCAGCGGCCCGCATCCGGCGATGCGGGCGGGCGCGTACCACCTCTTCCGGTTCCGGGCCCGCGAACTGCCCGACATCGTCTACCTCAACGGCCTGGTCGGGGCCGTCTACCTCGACAAGGGCGGCGACGTCGTGGTGTACCGCGAGGCCCTGGACCGGCTGGGTGCCCAGGCGGCGCCCGCCAGGAAGACCGAGACCGTGCTCGGCGCGATTCGCAAGGAGCTGTAACCGTGCACCCTCCCATACGCAACGGCATGCCGGCCCGGCAGCTGGGTGCCCGCGGCTGGACCAAGCCGTGGAGCGACGACGCCGGCGGCGCCTGCGTGGAAGTGAAGAGGCTCGCCGACGGACGTGTCGCCGTACGCCAGTCCACCGACCCCGACGGTCCGGCGCTGGTGTTCACGTCCCACGAGATGTCGAGCTTCCTGACCGGAGTGAAGGAGGGGGACGCCGACTTCCTGCTGTGACCGTGCCTGTTGTGACGCACCCCTTTTGACGCAAGTTCCACACCCCCCGACCCGAATGGGAGACACGGCGTTGCCCGACAACGGATGGCCGGCCGACCGCATCGACACCGAGAACGCCCACTCCGCCCGCATCTACGACTACATCCTCGGCGGAAAGGACTACTACCCCGCCGACCAGGAGGCGGGCGACGCCATGTCCCGGGAGTGGCCCGCCCTCCCGGTCCACATGCGCGCCAACCGCGACTTCATGAACCGTGCCGTGCGCTGGCTCGCCGAGAAGGCGGGCATGCGCCAGTTCCTGGACATCGGCACCGGCATCCCGACCTCGCCCAACCTGCACGAGATCGCGCAGGCGGTGGCCCCCGAGTCCCGGGTCGTCTACGTCGACAACGACCCGATCGTCCTCACCCTCTCGCAGGGCCTGCTGGCCAGCGCACCCGAGGGCCGGACCTCGTACGTCGAGGCCGACTTCCGCGACCCGGCCGCCATCCTCCAGGCCCCGGAACTGCGCGACACCCTCGACCTGAACAAGCCTGTCGCCCTCACCGTCATCGCGATCGTCCACTTCATGCTGGACGAGCACGACGCGGTCGGCGTCGTCCGCAGGCTGCTGGAGCCGCTGCCGTCGGGTAGCTACCTGGCGATGTCCATCGGCACCGCGGAGTTCGCGCCCGACGAGGTGGGCCGGGTCGCCCGCGAGTACGCGGCCCGCAACATGCCGATGCGGCTGCGCACCATCGACGAGTCCCACGAGTTCTTCGAGGGCCTGGACCTGGTCGAACCAGACATCGTCCAGGTGCACAAGTGGCACCCCGACGGCACCGGTGAGAAGGACATCCGTGACGAGGACATCGCGATGTACGGCGCGGTGGCCCGCAAGCCGTGAGACCCGGGGCCGGGGTCCGACCCACCTCCCGGACCCCGGCCCCGTTCGTGTCGTACGACGGGCCGGGCCGCGCCCCGGCCGGTAGCGTGAGGCCATGTACGCCACGCGAGTCACCCGGCGTGTGCAGGCGCCGGCGGAGGCCGTCTACCGGGCACTGGTCGACCCGGACGCCCTCGCCGCCTGGCGGGTCCCCGAGAACATGACTGCCCGCGTCCACACCTTCGCGGCCCGCGAGGGCGGTGCCTTCCGGGTCTCGCTCACCTACGACGACCCGCGCGGCCCCGGCAAGTCCGGTGGGCACACGGACACCTACCGCGGGTACTTCGCGAGACTCGTCCCCGGCGTCCGGGTCGTCGAGGTCTTCGCGTTCGAGACGGACGACGAGAGCCTGCGCGGCACCATGACCATGACGACGACGCTCACCGAGACGGACGGTGCGACGGAAGTCGAGATCCTGCACGAGGGCATCCCGGACGACATCCCCCGCGAGGACAACGAACTCGGCACCCGGATGGCCCTCGACCACCTCGCCCGGCTGGTCGAGGAGCGGAATCACCCGACGCCCTGAAGGGATCTGGCCAAAAGACCGGCAAATCGGTCCGGAATTCGGCACAACCTTTGCCGACGTGTCAGACACCCGAAAATGCGGGGAAGGAAGTTCCGGAGAAGCGGAACCGGGCGGAGGGAAATGCGGTCTTAAAGTCCGTCGACGGCCGGGATCGGTCCGGTCGCGAAGAAACCGGGGGAACGAGAAAGATGTCCGTAAGTCGACGCAAGACCCTCCTGACCGCAGTCGCCCTCACCGCCGGGCTCTCCCTGGCCGCCGTGACGCCCGCCCTGGCCGGCTCCGGCGCCGGCCACGCCCCGCGTGCCGCCGCCGTGTCCTCCGCCCAGGGCGACCCGCGCAACGTCACCCAGCACGTGGCCGACTTCTACGGCGCGTACATCGACTCCGTCTGGGCCACCGAGGACCCGGCGGCCGGTCCCGACGCCAAGGCTCTGCGGGCCTTCTACCTGTCCTCCGCCGCCCAGAAGAAGGTCGCCGCGTACGAGAGGAAGAACCACGCCGACGGCATCCTGTTCGCGCAGAACGTGCCGGTGAAGTGGAAGGTCGCCTACACCGGCTCCGGCGCGGGCCACGCCACCAGCAGGGTCACCCTCACCTGGGGCGACGGTCCCCACGCCGAGGTCACCAGGATCGACGTCCGGTCCGACCTGACGACCCTGAAGATCACCGACCTCAAGCCGGCCCGCTGACCGGCTGACGGGCGCAGTCCCGCCCCGCCCCCACTCGGGGCGGGGCTCGCGGCTTTCCGGGCCTGTCAGGACCGGCCGTGCGGATGGTACGGCCGGGGCAGTCGCATCCCGCGGTCGGCCATGATCTGCCGCACGTGGTCGGGGTAGTCGGTGATGATCCCGTCGACGCCGAAGTCCATCAGCGCCTCCACCGTCGCCGGGTCGTCACAGGTCCAGGGGACCACCTTCAGGCCGCGGGCGTGCGCCTCCGCGACCATGGCCGCGTCCGAGTAGAAGCGGAAGCCGGGGTCGCCGACCTTCCCGCTCTGCGGGAAGCCGTAGTTGGGGGAGAGGGTCGTGACCCCGGGGACGGTGGCGGCCGCCCTCACGAAGTCACCGCCGTAGTCGTCGGCGTCGATCCCGCCGAGCCACGGGGACGCGCCCGGCCGACCCACCTGAAGGAAATCGTAGTTCGTCAGCGCCACCAGCGGCCGACGCGGCGCCAGCCGGTGCATCAGCTTCAGCGCGCCCCAGTCGAACGACTGGATGGTGACCTGCCGCTCGATGCCGGAGCGGTGGATCTCCTCGTGCACCCGGCGGACGAACACCTCGCGCGGCGCGGTCTGTTCGGGCGCGCCCGCCTCCACCTTGGTCTCGATGTTCAGCTTCACCTGCCTGGCCTGGTAGCTCTTGACCAGGTCCAGCACGTCCTTCAGCTCGACCATCCGGAAGCCCTTGACGACCTCCTGATCGGGGAAGCCGGGCAGTTGCCGGTAGCCGCAGTCCAGGGTCTTGATCTGAGTGAGCGTCAGTTCCTTGATGTACTTGCCGACGTACGGGTACATCGGGTCGCCGGGCGTGGCCGGGCCCGTGTCGCGGCACTTGACGCCGTTGATCTGCCGGTCGTGGTTGACGACCACCTTCAGGTCCTTGGTGACGTGGGTGTCCAGCTCCAGCGTGGACACCCCGAGCCGCATCGCCTTGCCGAAGCCCTCCAGCGACTCCTCGGTGGTCATGCCGATGCCGCCGCGGTGGGCCTGGAGGTCGAAGCGTGTGAGCGGCGGGGTGGCCCGGGCCGCCTGCGCGGCGGCGGGGAACGCGAGCGCCAGCGCCGGCAGCAGGGCGAGGCCGGCGAGCAGGTGTCGTACGGACATCGGAACTCCCTGTTCTCGGGGCGCCCGGGATTCTCGCAACGACCGGCCGGGGCGGACCACCTCCGGAACTGAACATTGACGCAAAGGCTGTTGAACGTGCGCGGCACCGACACCTCGGCCGGGCCCGTGGGCGAACAGTCGCGCGAACGTCCCGGAGCGGAGCGTCAAGGGCTTCTAGGAGCCATGGGCCAGCAGCCGTGCGCCCTCGCGTCCGTGGTGGTGGTGGCGGCGGTCGACGGGCGTGCGGTGCAGCGCGATGAGGGCGGCGTCGTCGTCCAGCCGGCCGCCCACGTGGGCGAGCAGGTCGCGCCGCACATGGTGCATCAGCGCCTCCGGACTGTCGTCCGTCCAGCGCGCGACCCGCTCCGCCAGCGGATAGAACCGCCCGCGCGCGTCCCGGGCCTCCACCACACCGTCGGTGTACAGCAGCAGCGTGTCACCGGGTTCGAAGGAGAACACGTCCAGCGTGTGATCGGCGGCCCCGTGCACGCCGAGGGGCGGCGACGGGTGCAGGCTCGGTACCGAGACCGCGTGCCCCGGGCTCAGCAGCAGCGGTGGGGGATGGCCGCAGCTGGTCATCACGGTGACCGGATCCTGGTCCGGGATCTCCACCAGCAGGGCGGTGGCGAAGCGCTCACCCGCCTCCTCCTCCGTCTCCAGCTCGGTGGCGTAGCGGCTGATGCTCTGGTCGAGACCGGCGGCCAGGTCCGCCAGCGCCACGTGCCGGTGCGCGCTCTCCCGGAACGCGCCGAGCAGCAGGGCCGCTTCCCCGATGGCCGGCAGCCCCTTGCCCCGTACGTCGCCGATCAGCACCCGCACCGCGCCGTCGCAGCGGGTAACCGCGTACAGGTCGCCGCCGATCTGTGCCTCGTCCTCGGCGGCCAGGTACAGGGAGGCGATGCGCAGCGGACCTATGTGCTCGGGCAGTGGCCACATCAGCACGTGCTGCGCGGCCTCGGCGACCGTGCGCACCTGCGCCAGCTGGGCCTGGCGGCGCTCGCGGACCGCGCTGTAGACCACGCACATCACCGAGAGCACCGCGAGGGTGACGAGTTGTACGACGTGGTTCGAGGTGGCGATCCCGCCGTGGAGGAAGGCGATCAGCGTCTGGGCGGCCAGGGCCAGCGCCCCCACGAACGCCGTGGTCCGGGGCCCGGCGAACGACGGCGTGAGCGCCGGGGCGATGACCAGGGCCGGGCCCAGATGAATGCTCTCGGGGGAGCGGATGTCCACCACCGTGATCACCACGATGAGCACGATGGGGAGCAGCAGCAGCGCATGCGTCGACTGCCACGATTGCTGCACACCCGCGCCCCTCTGCCGGAGCCTCATGCCTACCAGCGTGCTCCCGGACGAGCCGCACGGCACGTGGAAGAGCGGGAACAGGACGTCACGACGGTGGCATGCCCACGGCCCGGCGGGCGTGCGCCACGGAGAACACGTTCGCGCCGTGCGAGGCGCTGCAGCCCGACGCAAAGGTGGCCGATGAACCACCTCGTCGCGGCCCGTCGACCGCCCCGCACGGCCGGTCCGCAGCGGCGGACCGCTCCCTCGTCCTCGGGCCCGACGTGCTCGTCCGCCGCGCGGCGGAGGGAGGCTCGGCCCGCAGCGCGATGCGTGACGGGTGCCCCCGCTGCGATCTTCGGTAGCGGACGGGCCCGCCGGGCCCCCGACGCCGAGGACCACGCATGCACTCGCCGCCGACCGCGCCCGCATCAGCCACAGCCCGCCGCCCGGGACGCCTCCGTGCCGCGTGGCGGGCGGCCCACGAGCCAGTCGAGGGGGTCTCCCGGAGGATGCGGCTCGTCGCCCGCGCCGTGCCGCTGACCGTCCTGCCCGCAGGCCTGTGGCGCCTTCCGGCCGCGTTCGACCCCGGTATCGGGATCGGGGAGCGGGTCTACATCGTGTTCCTGTCGCTCTTCTCCGAGGCCGTCGCGTTCACCGCGTTCGGGTTGATCGCCCGCTGGGGCGAGGTGTTCCCGAGGTGGGTGCCGTACCTGCGCGGCCGGAGGGTCCCGGTGAGCGCGGCCGTGGTCCCGGCCGCGCTCGGCGCCATCGTCCTGACTCTGCTGTGGACGGTCCTGACCCTCACCACCCAGATCATGGGCCGGACGATCCGGGGCGGGAAGCTGCCCGACGACTTCCCCAGCCAGGCAGGTGGCTGGGAGGCCGTCTCCTTCTACCTCTGCTACGCGCCCCTGATCCTGTGGGGTCCCCTGCTCGCCGTCCTGACCGTCGCCTACGCCAGGCGCCGCGGCGGCAGGGACGACCCCGGCCGGGTCGGCTAGCGGTTCACCGAGCGCATCCCGGCCTCGTCGTAGCGCGCGCCCGCCGCCTCGGGCAGTTCGGCGTCGATGCGGGCGAGGTCCTCCTTGGACAGCTCGATGTCGGTCGCGGCCGCGTTCTGCTCCAGGTAGGTACGGCGCTTGGTGCCCGGGATCGGGACCAGGTCATCGCCCTGGGCCAGCACCCAGGCGATGGCCAGCTGCGCGGGCGTCACGTCCTTCTCCGCGGCGATCTCCTTCACCTTCCCGGCCAGCCGGAGGTTCGCCTCGAAGTTGGTGTCCGTGAAGCGGGGGTTGGTGCGCCGGTAGTCGTTCTCGTCCAGCTCGGTGGGGGAGGAGAAACGGCCGGCGAGGAAGCCGCGGCCGAGCGGGGAGTACGGGACGAAGCCGATGCCGAGTTCACGGCAGGTCGGCAGCACCTCGGCCTCGGGGTCCCGCGTCCACAGCGAGTACTCGGTCTGCACGGCGGTGATCGGGTGGACGGCGTGGGCGCGCCGGATGGTGTCCGCGCTCGCCTCGCTCAGTCCGATGTGCCGCACCTTGCCCTCGGCGACCAGCTCCGCCAGGGCGCCGACCGTCTCCTCGATGGGCACGTCCGGGTCGACCCGGTGCTGGTAGTAGAGGTCGATGTAGTCCGTACCGAGCCGCTCCAGCGAGCCGTGGATCGAGCTGCGGACGTGCTCGGCCGAGCCGTCCTGCCGGCCCACCGTGCTCATGTCCCCCGGTACGGCGTTGTCCATCCGGTAGTTGAACTTGGTGGCGATGACGTACTCGTCGCGGTGTCCCCGGACCGCCTCGCCGACCAGCGACTCGTTGGTGAGCGGGCCGTAGAGCTGCGCGGTGTCGAGGAAGCCGATGCCGAGCTCCAGGGCGCGCCGGATGGTCGCGATGCCCTCGTCCTGGTCCGTGGTGCCGTAGAAGGCCGACATGCCCATGCACCCGAGGCCGATGGCCGATACCTGGAGATCCCGCAGACTGCGCTGTCGCATGAGGTGTCCCAGCCTTTCCTGCACACTTGGTCGTCGTTCCGTACGGCACGGAGGCCCTCATCCATCTAGCGACGGATTCCCTCACCCGGCATCCCGTGGGGGAGGCCGGGCGACGTGACCTTCGCGTGCCGGGATGTCTGCGACGCTATGACTTGGAGCACACTCGAAGTCAACTCAGCCGTTCAGCCGGACCGGCAGCTCGAACAGGTCGTTCTGGGTGACGACCGGCTTGTTGCGCAACTCGGACGCCGGCACCTCCAGTTCCAGGGCGGGGAATCGGGCGTACAGCGCGGGCAGGGCCACGCCCGCCTCCAGCCGGGACAGCGCAGCGCCGGGGCACACGTGCGGGCCGTGCCCGAAGGAGATGTGACGGTTCCTCGTCTCTCGCGTGAGGTCGAACTCCCCGGCGCTCGGGCCGTGCGCGTTCTCGTCGCGGCCGATCGCCCCGTACGACACGATCAGCGCGTCCCCGGCCGGGAGCACCTTGTCACCCACCGGCACGTCCTCGGTCGCGAAGCGGATCAGGACGTGCGAGGTCGGGGTCGAATGACGCAGCGTCTCCTCGATCACCGCCGCCCAGTCCGCCTGCCCGGACAGCACCAGGGCCCGCTGGGAGGGGTGGGCGGAGAGGTTGACGACGGCGTTCACGATCAGGGAGATGGTCGTCTCGTGCCCCGCTGCGACCATCAGCTGGAGGGTGGAGACGATCTCCTCGTCCGAGAGGTGGTCGCCGTCCTCGGAGGCGAGGATCAGGGCGCTGGTCAGATCGTCGCCCGGCTCGGCCCGCTTCGCCTCCACCGTCTCCGCCATGATCCCCGCCAGCTCGGTGAGGGTCGCGACGACCTGCTCGGGCGGGGTCTGCGTGGAGAAGAACCTCTCGAACAGCACCTGCAGGCGGGGCAGCCGCGCCTCGTCGAGCCCCATCAGGGCGGCGACGACGTACATGGGCAGCGGATGGGCGAAGGCCGCCTTGAGGTCCACGACCTCCTCACCGGCGGGCAGCGCGTCGAGCAGGTCCTGGGTGAGCTTCTCGATCCGCTCCCGCATGCGCTCCACCCGGCGCGGGGTGAGCGCCTGCGCGACCAGCGTGCGCAGGCGACGGTGGTCGGCGCCGTCCACGGTGAGCATGGAACGGCCCGGGTTGGCGAGGCCGATCAGCGGCCAGTCCGCCGGGATCTCGCCGCGCTGCCAGGCCCCCCATACCTCGATGTCCTTCACCAGGCGTGGGTCGGTGAGCAGCGCCTTGGCCTCGGCGTGGTGGGTGACGGCCCACACCGGGACGCCGCCCGGCAGTTCCACGGCGGCGAGCGGGCCGGCCGCACGCAGCGCCGCGCTCTCGCCGTCCAGGTCGGTGACGAAGGGGTCGAGGGCGATCCGGGCGTGGTCGGTCTCGGTCGTCATCGTGGCGTGCCTCCCGGGGCAGGGGTCGGGGGTACCGCGCCGGTCCGGCAGACACCCCCGGATCCCGGCGGATCGGCGGATCGGCGGATCGGCGGGCGACGCGGGATCAGAGGGCGGGTACGGGCGTGAACCGGACGGGCAGCTCGGTCAGTCCCCTGAGCCAGGGCGAGGGCCGGCGGGTGAGGGACTCGGCGGGCACCGCCAGGTCGATGTCGGGGAGCCGGTCCAGTACGACCTCGATGCCGGTGCGCGCGATCACCTCGGCGATCTCCTGCGCGGGGAACGGGCAGCGGTGCTCGCCGTGGCCGAACGAGAAGTGCGCGCCGTTCCCGCCGGTCAGCGCCGAGGCGTCGGTGCGGACCTGGGGATCGGAGTTGGCGCCCTGCAGCCCGAGCAGGAGCAGATCGCCGGCCCGGAGCGGGCGGCCGCCGAGGTGGGTGTCGCGGGCGGCCCAGCGGCCGGCCACGTTCTGCGTGGGTGTGTCCTCCCACAGCACCTCGTTCATCGCCTCGGCGACGCTGCCCTGCCCGCCGAAAAGGGAGGCGGCGAACCGGTCGTCGGTGAGCATCAGCCGGAGCGAGTTGCCGATCCAGTCGGCGGCCGGCTGGTGCCCGGCCGCCATCATCACCATCAGGTCCTGCACGATCTCCTCGTCGGTGAAGCCGCCCTCGTCGGCGAGCATCCGGGAGACCACGTCGTCGGCCGGCTCCTTCCTGCGGTCGGTGAGCAACTGCCGCATGGAGGCGGCCAGATGGTCCTGGCCGGCGAGGGCCCGTTCGCGTCCGTCGATCATGTCGTTGAGGGCGGTGACCAGACCCGGACCGTCCTGGTCCGGGAAGCCGAACAGGTGGGCGAGGACCCGTACCGGCAGCAGCATCGCGTAGTGCGTGACCAGGTCGGTCGCGCCCGTGGCGCAGACCGCGTCGATCAGCTCGTCCGCGAACCGCTCGGCGTGGCCCCGCAGTTCGGAGGGGTCCACCGCCTCCAGCGCGTCGCCGACCATCGCGGCGCGCTGCCGGTGCCGTTCGCCGACGGTGTAGAGGATCGACGGCTGCCGGTGGCCGATCATCGGCAGCAGCGGCCAGTCGTCCGGGATGTTCGGCCACTGGTTCCACAGCTCGGAGTCCCGGCTGAACAGCACCGGATCGCCGGTCACCTGGTGCAGTTCGCGGTACCCGAGCACCAGCCAGGCCGGCACGCCGCCGTCGAGCAGTACGGGGACCACAGCGCCGTGCTCGCGCCGCATCTCCCGGTACAGGCGGGCCGGTTCGGTCTGGAAGAGGGGGCCGGTCAGGGGGACGGCGTCGGGGATCACGCGAGCTCCTGTTGATCAGAGGTTGCGGAGTGCAACGATCACCTGCTCCAGGATGTCGGGGTCGGTGACGGCCGGCGGGCGCGGATGACGGGCGCTGACTCGGCCCGCCGCCAGCAGGTCGCACAGCAGCACCTTGGTGATGCCGACGGGCAGGCGCAGCTCGGCGGCGATCTCGACCACCGACGCGGGGAACTCGGTCATCCGCAGGATCGCCGCGTGCTCCGACTGCATGCCGGCCATCGGCTCCGACTCCGCGACGACCAGCGTGACCAGGTCGAAGGGGTTGTCGGGGCCGGTCCGGCTGCGTCCCTGGGTGAGGGTGTAGAGACGGTCGGGCGCATCGTCCCTGCCGGGCCGGCTCATGACGTACGGGGCCGAGCGGTCAAGTGCTCAGCGAGCTGCTCGACCAGTTCGGTCATGTGGTGCCCGACGACCCCGGGGTCCGCTTCCTCCGTCGTCACGACGGCCAGGTGGGCGCCCGCGCCCGCCTCGACGATGAACAGTACGCCCCCGTGGAACTCGGTCATCGCCGAGCGCACACCTCCGCCGCCGTCACCGAACTCGGCCGACGCCCCGCGCGACAACGACTGGATCCCGGCGGCGATCGCGGCGAGCTGGTCGGCCTGGTCCGGGCTCAACTCCGGCGACCGGCACAGCCTTAACCCGTCCCGGGACAGCACGAGCGCGTGCCGCGTCCCCGGTGTCCTCTCCAGCAGTCCCTCCAGGAGCCAGGTGAGCGTCTCGTCGGCGGTGCTCGGGCCGTTCATGAGGTGGCGTCGCCTTCCGGGTGCGCGTGCGGGTGGGAGCAGGGGGAGCTGTGCTCGGGCTCGTCGTCCGACCCGGGAGCGGGGCGGACGGCCTGACGGAAGGTGCTGAAGCGGGTGGCCCGGGTCCTGGCCTCGTCGGTGCCCGGTGCGGGGCGTGGCGCGATGCTCGGGGGCGCCGGGCGGGACCGTTCGGCCTCGGCGAGGGTGCGGCCGCGGCTCCGTCTGGGCAGCCCGGTCTGGTCCTCACCCGTGGGAGGCGCGGGGGACTCGTGGACCGGGGAGGGTCCGGCGGTGACGGTCGGCTCGGCCGGCCGTCCGGCGTCCGGACGCGTGGCGGGGCCGACGAGGATCTCCTGCGGGATGAGCATCAGCACGCCGGTGCCGCCGCGCGCAGACGGCCGGAACGACACCTTCAGGCCGTGCTTGCGGGCCAGCCGGCCGACCACGGCGAGCCCGAGCCGGGTCCCCGTGAGGCCGCCCAGCTCCGAGACGTCACCGGCGACCGCCCGGTCGGCCCGGCGCAGCTGCACGTCCCCCATCACCAGGCCGCTGTCCTCCACGGACACGAGCACGCCGGCCGCCACCTCCTCGACGTAGACATGTACTTCGGCCGTCGGCGGCGAGAACTTCGCCGCGTTGTCGAGGAGTTCGGCGAGCGCGTGCATCACGCCCTCGGCCGCGTGTCCGGCGACGGCGGTCTCGCTGACCGAGTGGACGCGCACCCGCTGGTAGCCGGCGATCCGGCCCAGCGCGCCGCGCAGCAGGGACTCCATCCCTATGGGCCGCGCCCACCTGCGCCCCGACCGCGCCCCGGAGAGGACGGCGACGGAGTCGGCGAGCCGGCCGGCCTGGGCCGTACGGTGGTCCAGGTGGAGGAGGTCGGCCAGGACGTCCTCGTCGGTGTGCCGGTCCTCCATCGCCCGCAGATCGGCGAGGGTCGCCGTGGCGAGGGCCTGCATCCGGGCTGCCGCGCCGGCGGTCGCGGAGATCGCCGCGGCCCGCTCGCGCCGAGCCTGCCGCAAGTCCTCGGCCAGCCGGGTGTTCTCGCCGCGGACCCGGTCGAGCTCCTGCGCGCCCTCCTGGGTGAGCCGGGTCCGATCGGCCGTGAACTCCTCCTGCTGCGCGGCCATCTCGTCGATGAGCCGCTGCTGTTCCCGACGGTTCTCCTCGCTCGTGCGGGCCTGTTGCTGCAGAAGTCGGCCGATCTCCCGGGTGGCGCTGTCCAGCCTGCGCCGGGTGCCGCGCGCGGTGTGCCCGGAGTGTGCCGCCGTGGCCACGGCGGCACAGAGCACGACCGCCGCCGTACCCCCACCCCAGGCCAGCGGCGCGCGCATCGAGTCCGGTGCGGCCGACACGGCCGCGAGGACCACGAGCGCCGAGAGCGCACCGGACACGGCGAGGGCGGCGGTGAGCGTACGGAGGGAAGGTCGTTCGCCGGGATGCGTGGGCACGGTCATCGGTCCGGTGTGGTCCTCGCGGCAGAGGGGGCGAGCAGGGGCGGGCGGGTAGCGGAGCGACTATCGAGAGTGAACTGGCGGTCACTATACGAGAGTTGGTGATCGAATCTGGAAGGTTCAGGTGTGTTTCCACGAAGTGGGCGGTCGAACCTGTGCGTTGACCCGGGCGCCGCGTGTCTCGAGGCAGTACGGGCGCCTGCCCCGGCCCCGGGCTCGCTGAACTGGGAGCGTCCGGAACGGGGCGGCTCAGGCAAAGAGGGGGGGAATCGCACATCAGTGCGATGCGGCTGAAACAGGTTGAATGCGGGCAAAATTCCCGCATGGCCGGGGTGCGGGGTGCGGGGAGCGGGGAGCGGGGTGGAGGGGGCGATGCGGGTGACGGGGACCGAGGGGCGATGGGCTGCCGTGCCTCATGAGCACTGACGGGAGCACCGCCGGGCGCGCGGACCAGGTCCGTGCCGCGCTCGCGCGCCTGGCCCGGTTCACCTGGCGCAGGCTGCGGGGGGAGTGGCACGCCGTCGTCGTCGACCCGGTGGGCCTGCTCGCCCGGCGTGGGCCGTCCGGGCTGTTACTGGCGTTCGTCGCCGCGTTCGGCGTCATCTTCTGCCACGACGTCGCGCAGCACCCCACCGGAGCGCTGTGGGTCGAGCGGTTCGGCGGCGTCAAGGCCGACCTGCCGTTGTGGCTGTCCCTGTTGCGCACCCCCGTGTCGCTGTACGTCCCGGCGCTCGATCTGCCGGTGTGGGCGGGCATCATCCAGCTGTTCCTCGCCTTCGCCCTCGCCGAGCTGACGCTCGGCCGGGCCCGGACCCTGGCGCTCGCCTACGGCACCACCCTGGTGGGCACGCTCACCGCCCGCCTGATGATCGCGCTCGGCCCGGGCTGGTGGGGGTTCGGACTGCCGCCCGCGTGCGGCAAGGTGCTCGACACCGGGCCGTCGGTGGCCGTGGTGGGCCTGTTCACCTATCTGGCGGTCGTCCGGCGCGCACCCGTGATGTTCACGCTGACCGGCGGCTCGATGGTGTGGGAGTCCGTCGCGGTGCCGAACCTCGCCGGACGCGAGCACCTGATCGCGGTGGGCGCCTCGATCGTGCTGAGCCTCCTGCCACGCCGCCGGGAGCGGCTGCGGTCCTTCGTGGGCTCATGGCCGGCGACGCGGACCACCGAGCCCGCTCCGTCGGAAGCCGTGCCGGTACCGGTTCCCACGCGTCCGGACCACCCCCGGTCGGCGCATCCCGCCCCCGAGGCCGACGTGACCGCCCTCGAGCGCCGGGCCGGCGGCGTGCCCGGAGCCGATGTCAGCCGATGGTGACCTTGAGGATGCGGTCCTTGCCCGTGCCGTTGCCGCTCGTGCCCAGCCACAGCCGGTCGGCGCCCGGCACCTTGGCCAGTGCGCGCAGCCGGCCGTAGGCACCGTTGTAGTAGGACGTCGCGGGGCCGATGCCCACGCCGCTCGCGTCGATCGGCAACCGCCACAGTCGCTTCCCGAGCAGCGTGGTGACGTAGATGGCGTTGTCGACGATCGCGACCTGGGCGGGCACGCCCCCGTCCTCCGGCTTCCAGACCATCTTCGGGTTGGTCGTTCCCGCGGTGGAGCAGGGTCCCTCACAGGTGGGCCAGCCGTAGTTCCCGCCTTTCGAGAGGAGGTTGAGCTCGTCCCACTTGGTATGGCCGATGTCGGCCGCCCACAGCCTGCCCCGGGCGTCCCACGCGAGGCCCTCGGGGTTGCGCAGGCCATAGCTGTACACGCGGTTGCCGAAGGGGTTGCCGGGTGCCGCGGCACCGCTCTTGGTGATGCGCAGGATCTTCCCGTTGAGGGAGTTCTTGTCCTGCGCCAGGCTGCTGTGATGAGCGTCGCCGGTGGTGACGTACAGGTATCCGTCGGGGCCGAAGGCGATCGTGCCGCCGTTGTGGTCCCCGCCTCTCTTGATGCCGCTGAGCACGACGGTGTAGCCGCTGAGCGAGGTGCCGTCGAAGCGCATCTTCACGACCCGGGTGCCGTCGGCGACCGTGTGGACGAAGAACACGTCCTTGTCCGTCGTGCCGTTCCAGGTCGGTGAGGGGGCCACGCCCAGCAGCCCGCCGTCCGCCATCGCGGGGCCCGGGTCCGGCCGGACCGTGTTCGGTACCGTGCCCACCTTCTTCTTGGAGCCGTCGGACTTCACGAGCCACACCGCGGACGTGTAGCGCTCCGTCACCAGCGCGTTCTTCGTCTTCGGCAGGAAGGAGATGCCCCAGGGATTCGTCAACTTGTCGGCCAGAGTGCTGATGCCCGACGGGCCACCGCCCTCCTGGGACGCGCCGCGCCAGGCGTCCCCACCGCGGGGGGCGGACTGCGCGGCCGCGACCGGCGACTGGAGCAGGGCCGCGGCCGCCATCGCCGTGACGGCGGTCAGAGCGGGTATACCCGGACGGACTCGATACAGCGCCCGACGTGCCCGACGTGACATCTGGTTGCCTTTCCTGCCGTGGGGGGAGGGAACCGCGTCCCTTCGAGGAGTATTGGGCGCTCGTCGAGACAGGAGCCACCTGGACTGACCCATCCTGCTGAGGGAGGCAGGCCCTCACTGGCATGTCCGGACCACGTCAATGTGACGCTTTTCGCACTTCGACACGTGCGGGCAACCCCTAATGTTGCCGCGACGTACGGCAAGGCATGGCTGACACCATGGTGTTCGTCGCCGGCAGGCAGCTGAAGGGAATCCAGGATGTTCCGCAAGGTGCTGGTCGCCAACCGTGGAGAGATCGCGATCCGCGCGTTCCGGGCGGGCTATGAACTCGGCGCGCGCACGGTCGCCGTGTTCCCGCACGAGGACCGCAACTCGCTGCACCGGCTGAAGGCCGACGAAGCGTATGAGATCGGCGAACCGGGACATCCCGTGCGGGCCTATCTCTCCGTCGAGGAGATCGTGGGCGCCGCACGCCGGGCGGGCGCCGACGCCGTCTACCCGGGTTACGGATTCCTGTCCGAGAACCCCGAACTCGCCCGCGCCTGCGAGGAGGCGGGCATCACGTTCGTCGGGCCGAGCGCGCACACGCTGGAGCTGACCGGCAACAAGGCCCGCGCGGTCGCCGCGGCCCGGGCGGCGGGCGTACCCGTACTGGGCTCGTCCGAGCCCTCCACCGACGTCGACGAACTCGTCCGCGCCGCCGAGGAGATCGGCTTCCCCGTCTTCGTCAAGGCGGTCGCGGGCGGCGGCGGGCGCGGCATGCGCCGGGTGGAGGAGCCCGCCCAGCTGCGCGAGTCCATCGAGGCCGCGTCCCGCGAGGCCGCGTCCGCGTTCGGCGACCCGACCGTCTTCCTGGAGAAGGCCGTCGTGGACCCGCGCCACATCGAGGTGCAGATCCTCGCCGACGGCGAGGGCAACGTCATTCACCTCTTCGAGCGAGACTGCTCGCTGCAGCGCCGCCACCAGAAGGTCATCGAACTGGCGCCCGCACCCAACCTCGACCCGGCGCTCCGGGACCGGATCTGCGACGACGCCGTGCGCTTCGCCCGCGAGATCGGCTACCGCAACGCGGGCACCGTCGAGTTCCTCCTCGACCGTGACGGCAACCACGTCTTCATCGAGATGAACCCGCGCATCCAGGTCGAACACACGGTCACCGAGGAGGTCACCGACGTCGACCTGGTCCAGGCCCAGCTGCGCATCGCCTCCGGCCAGACCCTCGCCGACCTCGGCCTGTCCCAGGACACCGTCACCCTGCGCGGCGCCGCCCTGCAGTGCCGGATCACCACCGAGGACCCGGCCAACGGCTTCCGCCCGGACACCGGCCGGATCAGCGCCTACCGCTCGCCCGGCGGCTCCGGCATCCGCCTCGACGGCGGCACCACCCACGCGGGTACGGAGATCAGCGCGCACTTCGACTCGATGCTGGTCAAACTGACCTGCCGGGGCCGTGACTTCAGGGCCGCCATCGGGCGCGCCCGGCGTGCCGTCGCCGAGTTCCGCATCCGCGGTGTGGCCACCAACATCCCGTTCCTGCAGGCGGTCCTGGACGACCCCGACTTCCAGGCCGGCCGGGTCACCACCTCCTTCATCGAGCAGCGCCCGCACCTGCTCACCGCCCGCAGCTCCGCCGACCGCGGCACCAAGCTGCTCACCTACCTCGCCGACGTCACCGTCAACAAGCCGCACGGCCAGCGCCCGGACCTCCTCGACCCGGTCACCAAGCTGCCGCCGCTGCCCGCAGGCGAGCCTCCGGCCGGCTCCCGGCAGCGACTGGTCGACCTCGGCCCCGAGGGCTTCGCCCGGCACCTGCGCGAGTCGCCGACCATCGGCGTCACCGACACCACCTTCCGCGACGCCCACCAGTCGCTGCTCGCCACCCGGGTACGCACCAAGGACCTGCTCGCCGTCGCCCCGGTCGTCGCCCGCACCCTGCCCGAACTGCTCTCCCTGGAGTGCTGGGGCGGTGCGACGTACGACGTGGCGCTGCGCTTCCTCGCCGAGGACCCGTGGGAGCGGCTGGCCGCCCTGCGCGAGGCCGTCCCCAACATCTGCCTCCAGATGCTGCTGCGCGGCCGCAACACCGTCGGCTACACCCCCTACCCCACCGAGGTCACCGACGCCTTCGTACAGGAGGCCGCCGCCACCGGCATCGACATCTTCCGGATCTTCGACGCCCTCAACGACGTCGGCCAGATGCGGCCCGCCATCGACGCCGTACGCGAGACCGGTACCGCGATCGCCGAGGTCGCGCTCTGCTACACGGCCGACCTCAACGACCCCGCCGAGCGGCTGTACACCCTCGACTACTACCTGCGCCTGGCCGAGCAGATCGTCGAGGCCGGCGCCCATGTCATCGCCGTGAAGGACATGGCCGGACTGCTGCGCGCCCCGGCCGCCGCCAAGCTGGTGTCCGCGCTGCGCCGCGAGTTCGACCTGCCGGTCCATCTGCACACGCACGACACGGCGGGCGGCCAGCTCGCCACCTACCTCGCCGCGATCCAGGCGGGCGCGGACGCGGTGGACGGGGCGGTGGCCTCCATGGCCGGCACGACCTCGCAGCCGTCGCTGTCGGCGCTGGTCGCCGCCACCGACCACTCCGAGCGGCCCACCGGGCTCGACCTCCAGGCTGTCGGCGACCTGGAGCCGTACTGGGAGGGCGTCCGGAAGATCTACGCCCCGTTCGAGGCGGGTCTCGCCTCCCCGACCGGACGCGTCTACCACCACGAGATCCCGGGCGGCCAGCTCTCCAACCTGCGTACCCAGGCCGTCGCCCTCGGCCTCGGCGACCGCTTCGAGGACATCGAGGCCATGTACGCCGCCGCCGACCGCATCCTGGGCCGCCTGGTGAAGGTCACCCCGTCGTCCAAGGTGGTCGGCGACCTCGCCCTGCACCTGGTGGGCGCCGGAGTCTCCCCGGCGGACTTCGAGGCGACCCCCGACCGGTTCGACATCCCCGACTCGGTCATCGGCTTCCTGCGCGGCGAGCTGGGCACCCCGCCCGGCGGCTGGCCCGAGCCGTTCCGCACCAAGGCCCTCCAGGGCCGCGGCGAGCCCAAGCCGGCCCCGGAACTGTCCGCCGAGGACCGCGACGGGCTGGCGAAGGAGCCCCGGGCGACCCTGAACCGTCTGCTGTTCCCCGGTCCGACCCGCGAGTTCGACACCCACCGCCAGAGCTTCGGCGACACCAGCGTCCTGGACAGCAAGGCCTTCTTCTACGGCCTGCGGCCCGCCAAGGAGTACGCAGTCGACCTGGAGCCGGGCGTGCGGCTGCTGATCGAGCTGCAGGCGGTCGGCGAGGCCGACGAGCGCGGCATGCGCACCGTGATGTCCTCGCTCAACGGCCAGCTGCGGCCCATCCAGGTCCGTGACCGGGCGGCCGCCTCGGACGTGCCGGTGACCGAGAAGGCCGACCGCGCGAACCCGGGCCATGTGGCGGCGCCGTTCGCCGGTGTGGTGACGCTCGCGGTCGCCGAGGGCGACGAGGTCGCGGCCGGTGCGACGGTCGCCACCATCGAGGCGATGAAGATGGAGGCCACGATCACCGCGCCCAAGGCGGGCCGGGTGTCCCGGCTGGCCATCAACCGGATCCAGCAGGTGGAGGGCGGCGACCTGCTGGTCGAGATCGCCTGAGACACCGCTCGCCGCGGCCGGGGGACACCACACCCGGCCGCGGCGAGCGCGCAGCGGGCTAGAGACGGCCGAAGAGCTGCCGCAGACGGGCCAGGAGCAGATTGGGGTCCCGCCTGGTCGAGTACGCTGCGCCGGGCACGTAGACGGTCCGGCCCCGTACGGCCACCGAGGTCGGGTTGGACAGCCCGTCCTGACGGGTGAGGAGCACCGAGTGGGTGCCGTCCCGGCGCGCCAGAACCAGCTCGCTGGAGCCGTTCAGTGCGGCCAGCGCGCTGCTCCCGTGCCCGGGGAAGGTGAAGTCGTCGATGCCGGCGAGCCCGGTGGCCCGAGTCTCGACCGGGCCCGCGGAGCCGTCCGGGGCGAAGGGGAACCGTAGCAGCGTCCCGCGGTCGCTGTTGGACACCCACACCGCGCCGCGGTGCACCTTGATGCCGTTGGCGCCGTACCCGGAGCCGGGCGGCACCGGGTGTGGGTCGAGTCGTGTGCCCCGCGCCCACACGGTGGGAGTGCCGCCCGACCGGGGGACGCGCCAGACGGTGCCCAGCGCGGAGTCGGCGGCGTAGAGCATGCCGTCGCGCCCGTCGAGAGCCAGGCCGTTGGGCAGTCCGTCCGGCGGCAGTTGGGCGATCTGCCGGGGCGCGCCACCGTCGGCCGGGATCCGCCAGATGCCGGTCTCCCGGGTGCCGGTCGCGTAGTTGACGTAGAGCGTGCCGTCGTACCCGCGGGCGATGCCGGTGACGACGGCGCTGCGCACGACGGGCGTGTTCGGACGGGCCACGGCCGGCAGGGTCGCGAGGATCCGGGTGTCGCCGTCGAGCGTCACGTGGGCGACCTGCCGGGCGAGGGCGAAGGTGAGGTCGGCGGAGCCGTCGGGTTCGAGCGCGATGTTCTCGGGCGTCTGCCCGGCGGCCAGGCCGAAGTGGGCGACGACGCGGACATCGGTGAAGGTCGGCTCGTGGCCGCTGGCGGGCGCCGCCGCGATCAGGCCGAGCGCGAGCGCGGCGGCGGCCGCACCGGCCGGGCGGGGGAGTCGGGGCATGTGACCTCTCTTCGTACGGCGCGCGGGGCGCCGGAGTGCGGGGTCACACAAAGATGGCCGGGTGCCGGTCACCGGGCAGGGGAGCCGGGCCGCGGGGTCGCCCGCGCGGCCCAGGACATGGCGCCGCGAGCGACCCGCGCGGGTGACGGGCCGCGGGTGGTCAGTCCCAGAGCGGATAGGTCATGACCTGCTTGAAGCCTTCCGGCCGGGCACCCTCGTAGATGAGGCTCATCCGGGTGTAGTGCTCGACGTCCGGGTGCTTCGTCCACGGCCGTGGACGGTCCAGCCGGACGGTCACCCGGTACGAGTGGAAGGTGCCCGCCGCGCAGTACGGCTTGCAGTCGTTGACCGCGTTCAGGCCCACGGCGGTCGCCGCTTGCGAGCCCCACTGCGACCAGTGGAGCCCGAGCAGGCGGCTGTTGCCGTCGCCGCAGGCCAGGATGAAGTCGGCCGGGCGGACGTGGCGGTTCCAGAAGCAGTCGACCAGTACGGGCTTCGGGGGATCGGCCTTCGGTGCCGTGGCGGGTGGGCTCGCCGAGGCCGTGGTCATGGCCGCTGTCAGCAGGGCCCCTGCCGCGAGGGTGACCGCCGTTCCCACCACTGATCCGCGCATGGTCGCTCCCACCCGTCGTGCCGTGTCCGACCGCGTGCATCTCGACGCTACGACCGTCCGCCCCGTTGCACCAGTCGCGCAGGTCGCGCCGCGTGTCACCCGTGCCGGACGGTCAGCCCGTAGAAGGCGACCCGGGCCCCGTTCGTGGTGCTGTCCGAGGAGGACTGGTTGTAGGAGCCCGCCTTGAAGTACTGCTTGTAGGGCGAGAACGACGACGGGATGCCGTAGCGGGTGGTGGTGCCGTTGACGGTGAGCTCGATGGTGTTCCCGCCGGAGACCGCGATGGTGTAGGTCCACGTCTTGCCGATCGACACGTGTCCCACGGTGTGCGGGGTCTGACCGCCGGACGGCGAGTTCTCGGTGCCGAGCACGATGTCGCCGTTCGCGTGGTAGTACAGCTCCAGCAGCGGCTTGGTGGAGGAGCCGCCGGAGCCGAGGTGGATCTGGCCCACGCACACGTTCTTGGTCACCGAGACCACCCGCAGGGTCGCGCTCATCCGGTGCGAGCCGCTGAGCGGCCAGTCGGCGGGGCTGCCGTTGCGGTTCATCTCGCGCAGCTCGGAGCGGGCGTAGTTCGAGTTCGGCGTGGTCACGCCCTTCTCGGGCGCCCAGAAGGTCATCGCTCCGTCGCGGGTGTCGGTGTAGAAGTACGCGTCCTGGTAGCCGTTCGCCCCCTGCAGCCGGGACGAGGGGACGGTGGTCGGGGAGCCGGGTGAGCCGACGGGCTCCTGGAGCTGCCATACGGACAGGTCGAAGTTGCCGCCGGGCGCGACATGCGGGTCGGCCGCGTCGGCGCTGCCGCCGAGGGCGGTCAGGGCGAGCGCCAAGCCCGCGGCGGTCGTGGTCGCGAGGAGCCGGGAGCGGGTCATGTGGGGGGCCTTCCGCCGGAAGGATGCGTTCAGGCGTTCAGCCGTCGAGTCGTTCAGCATGATGAACGCTGAACGCATCCTTGGTCATCGGTGACCCGTGAAGCTAGAGGTCTGAACCAGACACGTCAAGGGGTTCAGCAGGCGCCCTCGTCCTGCCACGGACCCCACTCGGAGGCACCGGGCACCTCGTTCTGGGTCCACCACTTGGCCTTCCAGTTGTGCTTGTTGTACGAGACCTCGTTCCCGGAGGTGTACACCGCCGTCGAACTCCAGGCGGTCTTGCAGGACGTCGGGGTCGGCGTCGGAGTGGGTGTGGGGGTGGGTGTGTTGGTCGGCGGGGTGACCCCGGCGAACTTCACCGAGTACTTCGCGAAGTCCCAGGAGTTCTGGGTCACGCTGGAGCAAGTGCCTGACGTGCGGCCGCCGTTGTCGGCCGGCGTGCACTGGCGGTCGCGGTTGAGGGACCAGAAGGTGAACCGGTCCATGTTGTGGCTGGTGGCGTAGTCCAGCACGGTCTGGAAGTCGGCCTGGGTGAAGTACTCGCCGGTGTCGCTGCGGCCGTTCATGCCGGAGAAGCCCTCGTGGGCGTAGGCGGTCGCCTGGTCCCAGCCGAAGGTGGACTGCAGGATCGAGTTGAAGTTGGTCAGCGCGCCGGTCTGGCTCGCAGCACCGTTGAAGCCGCCGTCGAAGGGCATGATGGAGAAGTTGTTCGGGGTGAACCCCTGCGACTTGGCCTCCAGCAGCATCTGCTTGCCGAACCAGCCGGTGCCGTCCGCCGTGCCGGCCGTGGTCACGGACACGTACAGACCCGGGTTGTTCTGCTGCAGGATCTTCGCGGCGCCGATCTCGTTCCTGATCGCCGCGCTGTTCTCGTACTCCGGCTCCTCCAGGTCGAAGTCGATGGCGTGCAGCCCGTACTTGGTGATGACCTGCTGGTACGCGGCCGCCGTGGAGGCGGCGTCCGAGCAGGCCTGCCCGAGCTTGGTGCCGCCGTACCCGCCGATGGAGACGGAGACGTCACCGCCCTTGGCCCGGATGGTGTCGATGACCGCCTGGACCGCCGTGTCGGAGGAGACCGCGGCCGTGCCGCCCCAGGTCGGGGAGCATCCGCCGCCGTTGGGCGCGAGGACGAAGGCCAGCTGGAAGGCCTTGAGGCCGGTGGCGTCCATGATGGTGGCCGCGTCCGGCGGGTCGTTGTCCAGCGGCATCAGATACGGGGCGGCGGCGTACCAGCGGTTGCTGAGCGCGGTGGTCGCGCCCGAGGCGCTGCCCGCGGCGAGCGCGGCCGTGCCCGCGGCGGCGAGCGTGACGGCCGCCGCCGCGCTCAGACATGCGTGAAGACGTCTCACCGGGTGCCTCCAGAGGGTGGGGGTGGGGAGTGGCCCCACCCTCCGGGAGCTGTTGCGGCCACGTCAATAAGTTGGACTAGACCAACTTGGTCTTTGGACTAGACCATACGATTTCTTTACCTCGCATCGACCAGGTGCACGGTGAAGCCGCGATCGAGCGGCAGACTCGGCGTGTTGACCGTCGTCACGTGGGTGTCCGCGTCGAACGACCAGGCGGAGTCCGGCAGTTGTCGCCCGTCGAGGAGGACGTGGTCGGGCGCCGTGTCGCCGTGCACCGTGAACCGGTACGTCCGCGCGTCCACCTTGCCCGCGTAGTCGCCCTTGCTCGCGCCGACCGAGACGGTCGTCCCCTCGGCGCCGGCGTGCACCGACACGCGCTGGGCGGCGGCCGCGCCCTCGGCGAAGTCGCGGGTCACGCCGTCGTCCTCGTACAGCGTGTAGCGGCTGGTGCCGTGGGCGGACGGATAAAGATCCCAGTCCAGCTCGTGCCGGTCGCGGGTCTGCCAACTCGTCGTGCCACTGGGCCACATGGGGACGATCGCACCCTCCCGCACGAACAGCGGCAGGGTGTCGAGCGGGGCGTGGTAGCCGTTCAGGGTGGTGGGCCCCTGGTAGGTACGGCCGGTCCAGTAGTCGGTCCAGGTGCCCTTGGGCAGGTAGATGCCGTCGCGGGTGTCGGAGTCCTGGTAGACCGGGGCGACGAGGAAGTCGCGGCCGGACAGGAACTCGTACTTGGCCTGCGCGCCCAGTGTGTTCGGGTCGTCCGGGTACTCCAGCCAGAGCGGGCGCACCGCGCCCACGCCGGTCTTCGCCGCCTCGGCGGACAGGGTGTACATGTACGGCAGCAGCCGCTCCTTGAGCTGCAGGTACTTGCGGTTGACCGAGGTGTACGGCTCGCCGTCCCGCCACGGCTGCTGGTCGGCGGGCTTGCCGGTGGTGATGTCACTGGCCCAGCCGTCCATCGTCATGATCGCCGGCAGGAACGCCTTCCACTGCAGGTCCCGGGCGTACATCTTGGCGTCGTGCCGGTAGATGCTGCCCACGTCACCGGTGTTGTAGGCGATGCCGGACATGGTGGCCCCGGCGTAGGTCGGGATCTGCCAGCGGATGTAGTCCCAGGACAGCTTCTGGTCGCCGCTCCACAGCACGCCGCACCGCTGGGCGCCCGCCCAGGAGACCGGCAGCCACACGAAGCCGCGCGCGTCGCTGTTGTCCTCGATGCCCTTCTTCGCCGCGTCGCAGGCGTCCAGCGCGAACTTGTAGCCGTTGCCGACCCAGGCGACGTCCAGCTTGGCCACCCGCTGGCCCGCCTTGACCTGGTCGGCGAGCTTGTCGATACCGTCCTGCGTCCACAGACCGAGCTGGGCGTTGTGGTCCTGCAGACCCTTGGCGGTCTGCTCCAGGTTCTCGTACCCGCAGCCGTAGCCGTCGTTGACCAGCATCCAGCCGAGCGGCATCTGGTTCTCGGTGTAGCCGTCGGCGATCTTCAGGGCGTCCAGGGTGTGCCGCTCGCCCCGGTTGGCGTTGTGCAGATAGCAGTCCGAGTCACCGGGTTCGAGACCGTAGACCGGAGGCATGAAGGGCTTGCCCACCAACTCCGTGTACTTCCCGATGACCTGCTTCGCGTCGCCGAGGAAGTAGTAGGCGTCCAGGCGCCGTTCCTGCTGCCCGGTGGTGACCGGCGAGCCGAAGGTGTACACGCCCGGCGCGAAGGTGTTGCGGAGGACGCCGTAGCCCGCGCTGGAGAGGTAGAACGGCTGGGAGTTGTTGTAGCCGCCCTCGTTCCAGTCGAAGCTGTTGGCCACGTACATGGTCTGCCCGCGGTGCGAGAAGCTGCCGTTCTGCTCGCCGCCGCCGAAGAACTGCTCGTCGGCACCCCGCGTGAGGCTCTGCCGCATCCCGCCGGTGGACCAGCGCAGCGGCTTGTCCTCCTGCCAGATCCTGGTGCGGTTGTCGGGCTTGTACAGTCCGAACCGCAGCGGCTTCTTGTACACGCGCAGCACGGCTTCGGGGGAGCGGATGCCGTAGTAGTCGCCCGCGTCGAAGGACGAGGTGTGCCGCTGCAGCGCGGGCTCCTTGCGCACGATGGCCGTGCCGGCCGGATCGCTCAGCGAGCCCGACGGGTCCGCCTGGAGCCGGAGCCGACCTCCCGTCAGGAAGTCGGCGCGGGCGGTGAGCGCGCCCGCGCCGATCTTGTAGCTCCCGTTGCCGCCCGAGAAGGACGTGAGATCGCCGGCGTCCGTGGTCGCGGGCAGATAGGCCGTGCCCGTGAAGGAGTTGTCGTGCACGTCGTACGGCACGACCAGGACGTGGTACGTCCCCGACGCGCGCGGGATCACCGTGGCCTCGGGGTCGGCGGTGCCGGCGCTGGACGCCACCTGCTTGCCGTGGTCGTCGTAGACGTACAGGTCGAAGTCGTCGGAGGGCTTCTCCCACTTGATCGACAGCGGTACCCCGCCCTCGGGGTTGTCGTCCCAGTAGCCGTCCGGCACCGAGACGGTCAGGTCGAAGCGGTCGCAGACCTTGCTGTCGGGGTCGCCGGCCGCACCGGGGCAGCTCTCGGGGCCGCCGCCGGTGCCCTTGGCGTAGACCGGGCTCTGCCAGTCGACGCTCCTGTGGGCGGAGTCGAGTACGGCGCCGGCCGCTGTCGCGGCGGCCGCGGCGGGTGCCGGGGCGGTGAGCACGGTACCGGCCAGGGCGGTCGCCAGCCCCAGCGGAACCCAGGCCGGCCACGGCACGCGGTGTCGGATTCTTCGCACGGCGGAACAGCTCCCATCGCACCATCGCGGATTGACTGTCCTTGCGTTTCTGCTCGGAAGCGCTCGAAAAGAGGTTCAATCGAGCAACTTCACGCACGAAGCCTCGGGGTTGACGCAGGTTCATGTCAATACGGCGGTGCGGATCACGGCCGGACACGACGAAGGCCGGCCCCACCATCCACAGGGGCCGGCCTTCGTGTCGGTGACGCTCAGCCGGTGTTCTTCCGGAGCACGATCTGGGTCTGCGTGGTCTGCCCTACCAGCCGGTCCCGGTCGTCGTGCAGGTCCGTCTGCACCACCAGCAGGGTGCCGCCGAGGTGCAGGGGGCGAGCCGTGGCGCGGACGTGGCCGGCGGTGACCGCGCGCAGGAAGTTGGTCTTGGACTCCACCGTCGAGGTGCCGGACGCCCCTTCGGGCAGGTTCAGGTAGGCGCACACGGCACCGACGCTGTCCGCGAGCGCCATCAGCGCTCCGCCGTGCAGCGCACCGCCCGCCGTGCAGACATCCGGTGACCAGGCCAGGCTCCCGACGGTGCGCTCGGCCGTGGCCTCCCGCAACTCGATGCCCAACCCGGCCGCGAACGGCATGACGGCCAGCAGATCACCGGGCTTGGGGACGACCGGCTCGGAGGGGGACATGAAGTACCGCCTTTCGTGGGTGCCTTGGTGCTGCGAAGGTGATCCACTGTGGTGCCGCCGGGCAGGGTGCGCCAGTCAGTCCTCGGACGACTCCTGGATCACGGCCAGGGTCAGCACACCGCCCCCGATGCCCCAGCCGCCGTCGGCGACCTCCTCGACCAGGACCAGCGTGGTGGCGCGGGCGCGCTCGCCGTAGATCTCGGCGTACAGCTCGGTGGTGCGGGTGACGATCAGTTCCTTCTGCTTCTCGTCCAGGCTTCCGGCGGGGACCTTGAAGTTCGCGAACGGCATGGTGGATCTCCTTGGTCGACGGGGTGTCAGAGCGAGCTGCCGGCAGTGAGCAGGTCCTCGAGTCCGGCGCGGCGGAAGAAGTCGACGCGGATCCGGTCGGCGACCGCGGACACGACCTCGCTGCCGTCGCGGCTCGGGTCGACGTGGGTGCGCAGCGGCCGCCGGCCGGCGGGCAGGTCCACCAGGCGTACGACCGCCTCGGCGACCTCGGCCACGTCCGCGTCCGGCGGGACGAGCGCCCCGAGCCGCTGGTCCAGGCCCGCGAGCAGGCTGCCGTAGCGGTCGTCGTAGGCGGCGGCGCGCCCGGTGTCGGCGGGCGCGCCCGCGTGCGCGAAGTGGTTGGTCCCGGAGGTGAAGGCGCCGGGGACGACGATCGCGGTGTCGATGCCGAACCGGACCAGCTCGGCGGCGTAGCCGACCGCCAGCGCGTCCATCGCCGCCTTCGCGGCGAAGTACGGTGCCAGGAACGGCGGGCAGCCGCCCCGGGTGCTGGAGCTGCCGATCCACAGCAGCAGGCCCTGGCCGCGCTCCCGCAGGTGGGGCAGCGCGGCCCGGTTGACGCGCTGGGCGCCGAGCACGTTGACGTCGTACAACTGGGCCAGTTGCTCGGGGGTGAAGGCCTCGGCGGGTCCGGTGACCATGTGGCCCGCGTTGTGCACGAGCACGTCCAGACGGCCCTCGGCGGCCAGGACCCGGGCGACGGCGGCGTCGGCGGAGTCCTGGGAGGTGACGTCGAGGTCGACCGCGTGCAGGGCCACGCCGTGCTCGGCCGCGTACCGGTCCAGTTCGGCCACGGCCGGCGCGTTGCGGGTGGCCGTCTGCCGGATGCCCGCGTGGACGGTGTGACCGGCGTCGGCGAGCGCGCGCACGGTCAGCGCGCCGAATCCGCTGGAGGCGCCGGTGACCAGGACGGTCAGGGGAGTGTCGGTAGTCATGATTCCTCGCAGGGAAAGGGAGCGGGCGGAGGGGGTCAGACGATGCCGCCGTTGGCGCGCACGACTTGCCCGTTGACCCAGTGGCCGGCCGGGGAGGCCAGGAAGGCCACCACCTCGGCGATGTCGGCGGGCGTGCCGAGCCGCTCCAGCGGGGGCTGGGCGGCCAGCTTCGCGACCGTCTCCTCGTCCTTGCCGTCCAGGAACAGATCGGTGGCCGTGGGCCCGGGAGCGACGGCGTTCACGGTGACGTCCCGGCCGCGCAGCTCACGGGCCAGCACCATGGTCATCGCCTCGACCGCTCCCTTGCTGGCGCTGTAGGCGCCGTAGGCCGGGAAGGACAGGCCCACCACGGAGGTGGAGAAGGCGATGAACGAGCCGCCCCGGCGCAGGGTCCGGGCCGCCTGCCGGGCGACCACGAAGGTGCCGCGGATGTTGGTGCGGTGCATGGCGTCCAGTTCCGCAAGGTCCAGCTCGGCGATCGGCGCGAGGTACATCCGCCCGGCCGCGTGGACCACGACGTCGACTCCGCCGAACTCACGGGCGGCCGTCTCGAACAGCTCGGCGACCTGCTCTTCGTCGGCGACGTCGGCCCGGACGGCGACCGCACGGCCGCCGGCCGCGGTGACGTCCTTGACGGCGGCCTCGGCCAGGTCGCGGTTGCCCGCGTACCCGACCACCACGGCGTAGCCGTCGGAGGCGAGCCGGGTCACCGTCTCGCGGCCGATGCCGCGGGAGCCACCGGTCACGACGGCGACACGGGAGGCTGCGAATTCCTGCGTGGACATGGGGACTCCTGAGCGCTGGAGGGGTTGGTTCCTGGTTGCGCCTCCAGCCTGGGCCGCGGTCCGTGCGGCAGCCACGGCTCACCTCACCCTGGGGTCGGCAACCCCTGGTTACGCGTCGCGGCAGGGGTGACCATGGGGGCGTGAACCACTCGGAGCTCGCCGCCTTCCTGAAGTCCCGCCGTGACCGGGTCCGTCCCGCCGACGTCGGCCTGCCCGCCGGGCCCCGCCGCCGGGTCCCGGGACTGCGGCGCGAGGAGGTCGCGCAACTGGCCGGGCTCTCCGCCGACTACTACACCGAGCTGGAGCGCGGCCGCGGCGCCCAGCCCTCCGCACAGGTGCTGGCCGCACTCGCCCGTGCCCTGCGGCTGAGCGCCGACGAACGCGACCACCTCTTCCACCTCGCCGAGCGCCCCGTGCCGACCGCCCACAGCACCGCGGCACACGCCCAGCCCGCCCTGCTCGGGCTGCTGGACCGGCTCGCCACCACCCCCGCGCAGATCATCAACGACCTGCACGAGACCCTCGCCCAGAACCCGCTCGCCCTGGCGCTCCTCGGCCCGCCCCCGGCCACCCGGGGCCCCGAGGCGAGCTTCGTGTACCGCTGGTTCACCGACCCCGCCGCCCGCGCCGTCTACCCCGTCGAGGACCACCCGCACCACTCCCGGGTCTTCGTCGCCGACCTGCAGGCGGTCGCGGCCCGCCGGGCCAAGGACGCCGAGGTCGCCCGCATGGTGGTCGCGGTGCGCCGCCGCAGCGAGGAGTTCGCCGCGCTCTGGGAGCAGCGGGATGTGGCCCTTCGCCGCACCGACCACAAACGGATCGTCCATCCCGCGCTCGGCGTCGTCGAACTCGACTGCCACAACCTGTTCAGCGAGGACGGCCGCCAGCGCCTGCTGTGGTTCAGCGCCCCGCCCGGCACCGAGGGCGCCGCACAGCTGGAACTGCTGTCGGTGATCGGCACCCAGGACCTGACGGCGGGTGCGGACCGTTCGGAGCACCGGCCGGGCTGAGGAAAGGGGGGCGCACAGTTCACGCCATGCGTCCTGACTCGTCACGGATGTCCGCGGACCCGTGGCGGACCATCCGTCGCCTGAGGCACCCTTGACAGTGTGCGTACGGTTTCGCGACGTTTGAGCACTGGCGCACGGCGGGGAGTCGGAGTCAGCGGAAGAGATGGCAGGACGCGCCCGACGCGTCATGGGGGGGGAGCGGTCGCCCATGCGATCCATGAGCCACGGTCCACACGATGGTCCACACGCCTTGCCGGTCTGTGCCGAACGCGACAGATCACTCGCGGAGCCGGCGGAAGGGCGGTCGAGCTGACGTGGAGATCACGATCCACAGACCCGGTGACCTGACCTCCGCGCTGCGCGCCGCCTGGCACCGGGCGATGGACGAGTCGCCCGAGTACGCCAACCCCTTCCTGGCACCGGAGTTCACCATCGGGGTGGGCCGTCAGCGGGGCGGGGCGCGGGTGGCGATCCTGCGGGAGGACGGGGAACCCGTCGGTTTCTTCCCGTACGAGAGAGGGCCCTTGGGCACCGGCCGGGCCATCGGACTCGGGCTGTCCGACTGCCAGGCCCTGGTGCACCGGCCCGGCGTCACCTGGGACGCCGCGGATCTGCTGCGCGCCTGCGGGCTCAGCATCTTCGAGTTCGACCATCTCGTCCAGGAGCAGCGGCCGTTCGCCCCGCATGTCACCGGCACCTTCGCCTCACCGGTGATCGACGTGAAGCCCGGTGACGGCAGCTATGCGCAGTGGCTGCGCGGCGCCTATCCGGGGCTGGCCAAGACGACGCTGAAGAAGGAACGCCGGCTCGGGCGGGACATCGGCGAGGTGCGGTTCGAGTTCGACGAGCGGGACCCGCGGGCCCTGCGCACGCTCATGGAGTGGAAGTCCGCCCAGTACCGCCGGACGGGACGCATGGACCGGTTCTCGCGGCCCTGGATCGTGGACCTGGTGGACCACCTCTTCCATGTCCGCGAGGAACACTTCACCGGGGTGCTGTCCGTGCTGTATGCCGGGGACCGCCCGGTCGCCGCCCACTTCGGCCCGCGCTCCAGCACGGTCCTGGCGGCCTGGTTCACCGCCTACGACCCCGAACTGCAGTACTACTCGCCGGGGTTGATGATGCATCTGAGGACCGCCGAGGCAGCCGCCCGCAACGGGGTGACCCTGGTCGACCTGGGGCGCGGCGACAAGGAGTACAAGGACTGGCTCAAGACCCGTGAACTGCGGGTCGGCGAGGGCTTCGCGGCCCGGACCCACCCCGTGGCCATGGCGCAGCGACTGTGGCGCAGACCGGTGCGCGGCCTGCGCAACACGGTCCTCGCCCATCCCCGGCTGCGCGAGCCCGCCGACCGCCTGCTGAAGGCGGCGGGCCGACTGCGCACCCAGGGCCTGTCGGGCGCGTCAGGTCGCAGGGAGTGACGCGGAGGGACGCCACCCGCCGCCTGCTGCCCCGGAAAATCGCGGGCCGGACCGTCAGCTACTGGCAGGTTCTTGTCAAAAGTGCGTCAAGTTCCGGATGATCCTCCGTCCGCGTGGTCGGGTCTCCTGCGACGGCAGTCGATGCCCCTCTGGGAGGTCCCCGTTGTCCTTGCCGACCCGCAGAAGACGGTGGTTCACCGTCTGCGCGCTCACCGCGTCCGCCGCGCTCGTCGCGATACCCCCGTCCGCCGCCTCCGGCCGCGGCGGCGTCAGCCCCTTCGGCGTCCGCACGCTCGACCGACTCGCCAAGGAGCGGGTGCAGTCGGTGGGTGCCATGTCGCCGCACCTCAAGGCCGATGACGACGACGGCAACGAGGCGGACGAGATCGCCGAGGGTGCCGACCAGTACGCGGAGGCCCGCACCTCACCCGGTGTCGTCGCACCGGGCGCGTACGGCGCCGCCTGGCGCGGTCTTCGGAACCTGCCGAGCACGGACGGCAGGTGGCGCAACATCACCGACCTGCCGTACAACTCCGACGACCCGCGCTACCGCGACATCGACTCCAACTCCAGTGGCGGCTCGGGCAATGTGACCGGCCGGATGGCCGCGATCGCGGCCGACGACAGCGGCTACGTCTACGCGGGCAGCGCCGGCGGCGGGGTCTGGCGCTCGCGCAGCGGAGGCGGCCACTGGCAGCCCATCAGCGACCGGCTGCCGGCGCAGTCCACCGGCGCCCTCGCCCTCGACGGCGCGGGCCGGCTGTGGCTGGGCACCGGCGAGGCCACCACCAACGCCGACGCCTACCTCGGCAGCGGTGTCTACGTCCTGTCCCACCCGCACCACGGCACGTTCTCCCCGCGCCGCCGGGTCGGCGGCGACGAACTGGAGAGCACCACCATCCACGAGCTGCGCTTCGGCGGCGGCAAGGTGTGGGCGGCCACCAGCGAGGGCGTCTGGAGCCACTCCACGAAGAAGCTGAGCGGCCCCTGGAAGCTGGAGTTCGCGCCCAACCCCGACTATCTGCCGGGCGGTTCCAAGGCCGGCGACCCGAGCGCCCCGTACAAGAACATCGCCAACGACATCGCCATCGACCCCAAGGACCCGTCCAAGGTGGTCCTGGCCGTCGGCTGGCGCAGCGGCGACGACTACAACGGCTTCTACACCCGGACCGACGGCACCTGGACGCGGATCACCGGTGGCCTCGGCGACCTGCCCGGCGATGCGGACAACGTCGGCAACGTCACCTTCGCCCGCTCCTCCGACGGCTCCCGCTACTACGCCATCGAGCAGTCTCCGGAGCAGCTGAACACCAACCCGGACAGCGGTCTGGAAGGCATCTTCGTCTCCAAGTCCGGTTCTCCGACCGGCCCCTGGACGAAGATCGCCGACTACAAGGGACTGGCGGCCGACAACTCGGCGCTGACCTCGGCGGGTTACATGCCGGGCGTCCAGGCCTGGTACAACCAGTTCCTCACGGTGGACCCGAGCGACCCGCAGCACGTCTACGCCGGTCTCGAGGAGGTCTACGAGACCAAGGACGGCGGCACCAACTGGTCCACCGTCGGCCCGTACTGGAACTTCACCTTCTCCTGCTGGAGCATCGACCCCGCCAAGCAGACCGGCGACTGTCACCAGACCACCCACTCCGACCAGCACGGCGTGGCGATCGGCCGCTACCACGGCAAGAGCTTCGTGTACGTCGGCAACGACGGCGGTGTCTACAAGCGCCCGGCCGACGGCTCCCAGGACGCCTCCGGCCACGCCACCGACTGGACCTCCCTCAACGACGGCACCATCGACACCCTCCAGTACTACTCCGTCGGGATCGGCAAGGACCTCGACCACGGAGGCCTGTCCGTGACCGGCGGCCTGCAGGACAACGGCCAGTCCGTCCTGCGCGGCAATGACAAGGTGATGGGCTCCAACTTCGGCGGCGACGGCGGCGACACCCTCACCGATCCCGCCAACGGCTGCGACATCGCCCAGGAGTACGTCTACCTCGCCGTCCAGGTCACCCAGAACTGCGCGGTCAACGACGGCAGCTGGACCACCGACGCGAGCAAGGCCACGTCGTACGGTGTCGCCCCGCCCGACAACGCCACGAGTGAGGCCCGCTTCATCGCCCCGCTCGCGACGGACCTGAAGAACGGCTCCACCTGGATCGCCGGCGGCCGCCACATCTGGGTGCAGACCCACGGCTACGCCATCCGCAGCGGCTCCGAGTGGACGAGCGTGCACGACTTCGGCGCCGGACGCGTCGCCACCGCCGTCGCCGCCTCCGGCGGGAAGATCTACGCCGCCTGGTGCGGACCGTGCAACAACCAGGGCTTCGCCCGTGGCATCGCCGTCGGCAACGCGGACGGCACCGGCTGGCACGACATCACCCTGCCGGTGGACGGGACCGTACCCAACCGCTACCTCAGCGGCTTCGCCGTCGACCCGAAGAACGCCGACCACGTCTTCCTCGCGGTCAACGGCTTCTCCCGGCACTGGACCGAGGGCCCGGGCGCGGGCGTCGGCCATGTCTTCGAGTCCACGGACGGCGGCACCACCTGGAAGGACGTCTCGGCGAACCTCCCGGACGTGCCGACCGACTCCGCCCTGGTGACGGCGGACGGCGGCCTCGCCGTGGCCACCGACCTCGGCGTCGTCTACCGGGCACCGGGCCGTACGACGTGGCAGCGCGTCGGCGACCTCCCCGCCGTCGCCGTCCTCCAGCTGAAGACGAGCCCCGACGGCGGCACCCTGTACGCGGCCACCCACGGCCGGGGCATCTACACCGTCAGGCTCCGCGACCTCGACTGAGCCACGCGGACGAGTGAGGAACGGGTGACCCCGCTGACCCTGGGGTCACCCGTTCTGCGCATACGGCACCACGTTCACGTCCAGCGTGAAGACGCCCCGCGGGGCTCCCGCCACGTCCGGCGCCTTCGCCGAGACGGTGACCCGGGCGGCACCGCCCCGGGTGCCCGCACAGCGCAGGGTGGCGTGCGCGGTGCCGTCCGGGTCCACCTGCCAACCCGAGACCAGGACGAGGGCAGGCGCAGAACTCACCACGCCGGTCCACCGCTTGTCGTCCAGCCGTGGCCGCAGAAGCAGTGTCATCACGGTGCCGGGCCGTACACACAGCCCCCGGACCCGGTCACCGGGGGAGACGGTGACCTCCACGTGCCCGGCGGCGCAGCTTCCGGCCGACGCGGAGGATCCCGTCGTGGGCGTGGCCCCGCCGCCGGACGATTCGGTGGCGCGTGCCGGGGACGACGGCCGTGGTGAGTCGCTCCCGGACGCCGCCGTACCAGCCGCCCCGCCCCCGCCGGCCGACGCCCCGCACCCCGCCAGCACGACGACCGCGGCCGCCACGCACCCACCGGCCCACCACCGCATGCCCACACCTCCCGGCCCCGTGTACGCCTCCCAGGATGCCCCCGACTCAGTCGCCCTGCCGCACCGCCCGGCCCACCTCCGTGCGCAGCGCCACGAAACCGGGCAGGCTCCGCGTGCCGATCTGGTCCCGCTTGCCGGGCAGGTCGACCGGCAGGTCTCGCACGACGCGGGAGCCGGGGCCGGCGGAGAGGACGACGACACGGTCACCGACGTACACGCTCTCGTCGATGTCGTGGGTGACGAACACGATGGTCGTGCCGTCGGCGTGATGCACTTCGAGGAGCAGGTCCTCCAGGTCCTCGCGGGTACGGGCGTCCAGGGAGCCGAACGGCTCGTCCATGAGCAGCAGGGAGGGGCGGCAGACCAGCGCGCGGGCGATGGCGACGCGCTGCTGCATGCCGCCGGACAGCTGCCGAGGATGCCGGCGGGCCACCCCGTGCAGGCCGACGCGTTCCAGGATGGCCTCGGCCTCGGCGTGCCGCGCGGCCCGGCCGAGGCCACGGCGCCGCAGCGGCAGGGCCACGTTGTCGCGGACGGTGAGCCAGGGCAGCAGCGAGCGGCCGTACTCCTGGAACACGACCGCGAGCCGGTCGGGCACGCCGGTCACCGGTGCGCCGTCGATCGTGACGGTGCCCTCGTCCGCGGGCAGCAGTCCGGCGATGGTCCGCAGCAGTGTGGACTTTCCGCAGCCCGACGGCCCGACCACGCACAGCAGTTGGCCGTCGGGCACGGTGAGGTCGACGCGGTCCAGTACGAGGTGGTCACCGAAGCGGCGGGTCATCGAGTCGAGGCGCAGCATCCGTCACCCGGCCCAGGGCTCGTACAGGGTGCCCGTGCCGCCGGCCACCCGCAGCCGGAGCAGGAACGGGCCCGCGTCGTCGCCCCGGCCCAGGGCGTGGTCCAGGGCGGCCGGCAGCTCGTCGGGGTGCTCGGCGCGGGCGGCCGGGCAGCCGAGCGACTCGGCGAGGGCCGCGAAGTCGATGCCGCCGATGTCCGTACCGGGGACGGGCGCGACACCGATCCGGCGGCCCAGTGCGCGGACGGCCGCGTAACCGCCGTTGTCCAGCAGGACGTAGGTGACCGGCGCCGCGTACCGGGCCGCGCTCCACAGCGCCTGCACGGAGTAGAGCGCCGAGCCGTCGCCGACCACGCACACCACTCGGCGCCGGTCGGCGAGGGCGCGACCCACCGCGAGCGGCAGACCCCAGCCGAGCGCGCCGCTGCCCGTGGTGAGGAAGCCGCCGCTCAGGTCGACGGGCACGCGCGCGTGCAGGGCGTCCCGGTGGCTGGGTGCCTCCTCGACGAGCACCCGGTCGCGCGGCAGCCGGGCGGCGAGCAGGTCGAAGAACAGTTCCGGGGTGATGTGCTCGGCGGCGCGGGCGGCCGCCGGCGCGAGGCGGGGTGGCGGCGGGTCGCGGTCCGTTTCCTCGAGCAGCTCCATGAGCCGGGTCACGGCGGGCCGCAGGGTCGTCAGGATGCTGGTGCCGGTGGGCAGCCAGGCGGCCTGGCCCGGGTCGCAGTCCAGGTGGAACAGGTCGGTGCCCGGCGCCAGGGGCGGCCCGTCGTCGGCCACGTGGTACGTGAACACCGGGGCGCCCAGGGCCACCACCACGTCGTACGGCGCCAGGCGCGCGGCCAGCGGCCCGGCGACCGGCGGCAGGAACCCCTGGAACAGCGGGTGCGACTCCGGGAACCCGGAGCGGCCGGACAGGGGGCTGATCCACACTCCGGCGCGGATCCGCTCGGCCAGCACCCGGACCTCCTCCAGCGCGTCCTCGTCGTCCACACCGGGGCCGACCACCAGGGCCGGGCGGGCGCACGAGCCGAGCCGGGCCGCGAGCGTGGCGAGGGCGTCCGAGTCGGCCGTGAACGCGGAGTGCACCGTGCGGGGCTCGACGGGCTCGGCGGGCCGGTCCCAGTCGTCCTCGGGAACGGATACGAAGACCGGGCCGCGTGGCGGTGTCATCGCGATCCGGTACGCCTCGGCGAGCACGGCCGGCACGTCCTCGGCCCGCTCCGGCTGCCGGGCGGACTTCACGTACGGGCGCGGGAACAGGGCCGGTTCGTCGGCGCCGAGGAACGGCCGCAGCCGGATCAGTGAGCGTGCCTGCTGGCCCGCCACGACGACCAGGGGCACCCGGTCGCGGAAGGCGTTGAAGACGGCGCCGAGCGCATGCCCCACCCCGCCGGCCGAGTGCAGGCTGACGAAGGCCGCGCGACGGGTGCCGAGGGCGTGTCCGGCAGCCATGCCGACGACGGTCGACTCCTGCAGGCCGAGCACATAGGTGAAGTCGTCCGGCCAGTGACGGAACATGCGCAGTTCCGTGGAGCCCGGATTGCCGAAGACCGTGGTCATGCCGGTGTCGCGCAGGAACCGCACCACGGCGTCGCGCACCGTTGTCGTCACGAAGCCCTCCTTGGACCGACGATCCGCCTCTCGACCGCGAGCAGTCCGGTGTTGAGGAGATACCCGAGCACGCCGAGCAGCATCAGCGCGGCCCACACGGTGAGCAGGTCGGAACGCGACTGGGCGTCGGTGAGCGTGAAGCCGATCCCGTCGGCGGTGCCCGGGAGCAGTTCCGAGAAGACCATCAGGATCAGGCACAGCGACAGGCTCAGCCGGAGCCCGGCGAAGATCCGGGGCAGCGCGGACGGCAGGACGAGGAACCACAGTCGCTCCGGTCCCGTCAGCCGCAGCACCGCCGCCACCTCCAGCCGCAGCGGATCCGTGGCCCGGGCGCCCTCCGCCGCGTTGACCAGCACCGGCCACACGGCACTGAACGCGATCGACGCCACCTGCATCGGCGTACCGAAGTCGAGGACGACGACGAACACCGGCACCAGGGCGGGCGGCGGGACGGCCCGAGCGAACTGGAGCACCGGGTTGCACAGCGCGTACGCCCGCCGCGAACGGCCCAACGCGACGCCCAGCAGGATTCCGGCGACGGCGGCGATCACGAAGCCGGCCGCCATCCGACCGAGGCTGGGCAGGATGTTGTCGACGGCCGCGGTGGTGAGGAAGAGATGCCCGACGGGCCCGGAGAACCACAGGTCGTGGGCGTGACGGGCGATGCGGAGCGGGGGCGGGAAGTACACGCTGCCGTGCGCGCGGGCGGCCGCCTCCCAGCAGGCGACGGCGAGCAGCAGTACCGACCAGCGCAGCAGCAAGGGTACGGCGGTCCGGGCTCGGGGGGTCACCGAGCCGCGCAGGGCCCGGCGGCCGGGCTGCGCGTCCGCCGTCATGCCCCGGCCCCTTGCCGTCCCGTCCCGAACCGCCGCGGTGCGCCCCGGGGTTCATGGGCCCAGGCGAACAACCGCCGCTCCGCGCCGACCAGAAGGGCGTTGATCACCAGCCCGAGGGTCCCCGCCCACAGGACGCCGGCCAGGACGTCCCGGGTGCCGTCCGTGGCCGTCTGCGCCTGGGCGATGAAGATGCCCAGCCCCTCGCCGAACCCGGAGAGGATCTCCGAGGCGACGGCCAGGATGAGGGCGACCGCGGCGGAGATCCGCACCCCGGCGGCGATGAACGGGGCGGTGCCCGGCAGTTCCACCCGCAGCAGCACCCCGATCCGCCCGAAGCCGAAGGCCCGCAGCGTGTCCTTGGCCAGGGGATCGGTCTCGGCCAGCCCGTAGACGGTGTTGAACAGCACCGGCCACACGGACGCGTACGCGATCAGCGTCACCTCCGCACCGGTGCCCGACCCGAGCAGCAGCGACACCAGCGGGATCAGGGCTACGGACGGCAACGGCCGCAGGAACTCCACGACCGCGCGCAGGGCGGCCTCCAGGACCGGTACCGTGCCCAGCAGCAGCCCCAGCGGCACGGCGATCCCACAGGCGAGACCGAGGCCCAGTGCCCAGGCCCGCAGCGTGACCCCGATCCCGTCGAGGAAGGTCCCGTCGCCCGCCAACCACGCGGCCCGGGCCAGGACTTCGGAGACGGGCGGCAGATAGCTGCGCCGGACGACCCCGGCCCGGCCGACCGCCTCGCAGGCGCCGAGGGCCAGAGCCGCGCCGAGGGCGCCGAGCAGGAACTCCTGACGCCGTGTCATCGGGCCAGCAGCGATGCCGGGTCGACATCCTTCTTCAGCAGACCTTGGTCGCGCATGAGCCGGACGATACGGTGCAGCTGCGCGGGGTCGGCGGTCACCGGATATGTCGGCAGGTGGATCGACTCGGCCTGTTCCGCGGTCACCTTGGTGTACTTCGGCAGCTCCGCGCGTACGGCCCCCGGGTCCCGGGCGGCGATCCTCGAGGCCGCCTCGATGGCGCGCCGGAAGCCCGCTGCCGCCTTCGGGTGCTTCTGCACGAAGTCCCGCGTGGTGACGTACCCGCTGGCGGGCAGGCCCTGCACCGGCGGTGAGTCGCCGTCCAGCAGCACCCGGGCGCCCAGCTCACCCCGGATCGCGCTGTCGAAGGGCTCGACGGCGTGGACGGCGTCCACCTGGCCCTGCTGCAGGGCGGGGCCCATCTGGGGGAAGAGGATCTGCCGGTAGACGGGCCGGCCGGCACCCTTGGCACCCAGGATCGCGTTCAGGGTCAGCGACTGGATGTTGTTGAGGACGGCGACGGCGACCTTCTTGCCCGCGAGGTCCGCCGGAGTCCTGATCGTCGAGTCCTTGGGCACCAGGACGTCCATCATGTGCGGGGCGATCCGGACACCCTCGGCGAGGATGCGCAGGTCCAGGGTGCCCTTCTCGTACGCCTGGAGGTAGGTGACGTAGTTCGCGCTCGCGATCACGCTCACCTGGCCCTTGATCAGCGCGGGCAGCGCCTGGACGCTCTGCTGCACGGGCCGGATGCGCACGTCCAGGCCCTCCTTGGCGAACAGACCCCGGTCCCGGGCGAGATAGAGGGCCGCCGAGTCGGTGAGCGGCAGAGCCGCCACGGTCAGCTCCTGCCGCCCGTGGTCGGAGGAGGAACCCGCGCTCTCACAGCCGGCGAGGATGAGTGCCACGGCGGCGATGGCCGCCGCGAACCTGGTTCGTCCCGATCGTGATCGACGTAACGCCATACGGGCATGCGTACCCGTGATTGTCGTGATCGCTACATGACGAGTGGTGGTTTTCGTCGAGCTTTGGAGAAATGCGAAGCGTTGCAGGGGAGTTAGGGTCCCGGCATGACTGGGCGAGACGTGGGAATCATGCACCCCGGTGCCATGGGCGCGGGCGTGGCGGCGCAGGCCGTGATTGCGGGAGCAAGGGTGTGGTGGGTGCCGGAAGGGCGCTCGACGGCCACCCGGGAGCGGGCTGCCGAGGCCGGGCTGCGCCCCGCCTCGGCAGCCTGGCGGAACTGGCGGCGACGTGTGACGTCGTCCTGAGTGTGTGTCCTCCGGCCGCCGCGCTCGACGTGGCCCGGCAGACCGCGGCCACCGGCTTTCAAGGGGTCTACGTCGACGCCAACGCGATCAGCCCCCGGGCGGCGGCAGGGATCGGCGCCCTCTTCCAGGGCTGCGCGGCCACCGTGGTGGACGGCGGAATCACCGGCCCGCCTCCCCGCCCGGCGGGGCGGACCAGGCTCTACCTCTCGGGAGACACGGAAGCCGTCGAGGAGGTCTCGGCGCTGTTCGACGGCACGCTGCTCACCCCGGTCGCGCTGGACGGCCCCCTCGGGCGGGCCTCCGCGCTCAAGCCGGCCTTCGCCGCCTACAACAAGATCTCGTACGCCCTCGCCGCACAGGCCTGCGCCCTCGCCGACGGCCACGGAGTGCTGGACGACCTGCTGGACCTGGCGGCCCACCTGCTGCCCGGCACCCCGCTCGCGCGGCCGGAACACCTGGTGAGTGCCGGGCCCCGGGCCTGGCGCTGGGGGCCGGAGATGCGGGAGATCGCCCAGGCCTGGCGGGACACCGGACTGCCCGGCACCTTCGCCGAAGCCGCGGCCGGGACCTTCGACCGCTGGCACGCCCACAAGGACGACCCCACGGTGACCGTCGCCCGGCTCCTGTCGGACCTGACCGGGGAGTCCCCCACCCCGCACCCCTGAGTCACCCCTCCTTGAGCCTGGAAACCGATCGGTTTACGATGCTGGAAACCGATCGGTTTCACCTGTCTGGAGACTGCTGTGACCGCACTCAAGAACTCCGTCGTCCTCGTCACCGGCGGCAGCCGGGGCATCGGAAAGGCCCTCGTCGAGGAGCTGTACGAGCGGGGAGCCGGGAAGGTGTACGCCACCGCCCGCGACCCGCGCACCATCACCCACCCCGACGCCGTCGCGCTGCCCCTGGAGGTCACCGACCCCGCCTCGGTGGCGGCCCTGGCCGAGCAGGCGCCGGACGTGACCGTGCTGATCAACAACGCCGGCATCGCGACCGGCGCCCGAGTGCTCACCTCGCCGCTGGAGGACGTCCGCCGCGAGTTCGAGATCAACTACTACGGCCCGCTGCTGCTCACCCGCGCCTTCGTGCCGGTCATCGAGCGCAACGGCGGCGGCCACATCCTGAACGTCCACTCCGCACTGTCCTGGCTCGCCGACGGCAGCAGCTACAGCTCCACCAAGGCAGCCCTGTGGTCGCAGACCAACAGCCTGCGCCTGGAGCTCCGGTCCCGCGGCATCCAGGTGACGGGCCTTCACATGGCTTACGTGGACACCGACATGACGGCCGGACTCGACGCCCCGAAGGCGAACGCCCACGACATCGCGGTGGCCGCCCTCGACGGCATCGAGTCCGGAGCATACGAGGTGCTCGGCGACGACGCCACCCGCCGGGTCAAGTCGGTCCTCTCGCAGGACCTCGCTTCGATGTACCAGCAGCTCGCCAAGTGAGCCCGGAATCCGAGCCGTTGGGGCGTGGCGCAGGTCAGGCCCCCGGACACGTCCGGATGTGACACCGCGTTCTTGCCCGCCCCGCCGTTCATGGCGTACCTGTGCCACCGGTCGAGGTACCGGAACGGAACGGTGAGGTGGATCCGATGGCACGCACACTGGTGATCGGCGGCGGCATCGCGGGCACGGCGGCCGCGCTGGGCCTGCAGAAGGTGGGACACGACGTCGCCCTCTTCGAGGCGCACCCCGACACCGCCGAGGACATCGGCGCCTTCCTGACCCTGGCGACGAACGGCATGCGTGCCCTGGCCCAGCTCGATGCCACGGACGCCGTCACGGCCGTCGGTTTTCCGCTGACTTCGCTGCGCCTGCTCGACCGCACGGGCACCGAGGTGACACATGCGCCACTCGCCGGGGCGGACGACCCCGCCCTGCGCTACCGCTGTTTGCGCCGCGGCGAGCTGAACGCGGCCCTGCAGGCGGAGGCGGCCCGGCGCGGCATGGCCGTCGTCCACGGCGCCCGCCTGGTGTCCGTGGACGACGGTCCCGACGGTGTCACCGCGCACTTCGCTGACGGCAGTACCGCCACCGGAGACCTGCTGATCGGCGCGGACGGCCTCAACTCGGCCGTGCGCGGCCATGTCGCGGCCCTCGCGGCACAGCCCCGGTACGCGGGCCAGCGCGTCTTCTACGGCTACACGGACAGCACTCCCGCGGCCGAGGACACCGGCGCCATCACCATGGTGCGCGGCAGCAGGTCCGCCTTCGGGTACGCGGTCTCGCCGGCGGGGGAGACGTACTGGTTCGCCCGCGTCGCCGGCGACCCGCTGCCCGCCGACCGTCCCGCGTACCGCGCGGCCGCCGGCGACCAGCGCGAGGAGCTGCTTCCCCTGCTGCGCGAGGACACCGGTCCGGCCGGCGACATCGTCGCGGCCTGCGCCGACCGCACGATGGTCGTCAACGCCGCCGAGATGCCGCTCGGCACCCCCTGGCACGTGGGCCGAGTCCTCCTCATCGGCGACGCGGCCCACGCGGCCTCCCCGGCCACCGGGCAGGGCGCCTCGATGGCGCTCGAGGACGCCGTCGTCCTGGCCAAGGCCCTGCGCGACACCCCCGACCCGCGCACCGCGTTCACCGTCTACGAGCAGCACCGCCGCCCGCGCGTCGAGCGCAACATCACCGTCAGCGGAGGCATCTCCCGCGGCACCCACACCCCCTCACGCGCCGCTTCCGCAGCTCCCGGCGCCTCACGTGTCGATGACGCGCTGATCCGCCAACTGGCCTGGGAGACACCGCTCCCGGCCGGCGTCGACGGGGAGCGCTGAGCGGCGCGCCGCCGCGAAAGTGCAAGAGGCGGAGCATGGGAGTCCATTGCCGGAGCAACCACCGGGCCCGGATCGTTCCGGTGCAACCGGCCCTTCGGCAACAAGGAGCACCCGTGCGACTGTTGAGCAGAGCAGGCGGCGCCCTGGCCGCGGCCGCCGCCCTGACCCTGGGCGGCGGCACACCGGCCCCGGCGGCCGCCGCGCCCCCGGCCACCGACGCGACCTACAGCGTGAGCGTCGGGACACCGGTGCCGTTCACCCACCCCACGGACACCCCCGCCACCCCGTACACCGACAAGGACGGCACCTTCCACTACCAGCAGTCCGCCGCCCTCTACGGCGCCGACGACCCGCGCACCTGGGACTTCTACACCGGCAAGGACTTCGACACCGCCAAGTTCGACAAGACGCTGAGCAAGGCCGTCGACCCGGCCAACTCCGCCGACCGCAACGACGACACCACCTGGCGATGCAACAACAGCCCGACCGGCCGCGAGGCGACGTACGCCCCGAGCGGTTCCGGTTACGCCCAGAAGAACTACTGCGACCTGTCCGGGGTGTGGGTCGACCCCGACACCGGTGACTGGTACGGCCTGGTGCACAACGAGTTCACCCCGCAGCCCTTCGGGGACGGACTGCACTACGACGCCATCGACTACGCCGTCTCCACCGACCGGGGCCGCACCTGGACCATCGAGGACCACGTCCTGACCTCCCCGTACAGCACGCAGCGCGGGGACTCGACGGCCTTCCCGAACCAGACGTACTCCTACGGCGACGGCGACCAGCGCCTCTACGTGGACACCGCCTCCGGGTACTTCTACGTCTATTACGGCTCCCGGATCGTGGACAAGAAGGGAGGCTGGAAGGCCTTCTACGAACACGTGGCCCGCGCTCCGATCTCCGCGAAGATGGCCCCCGGCTCCTGGCGCAAATGGTACGACGGCTCCTGGTCCCAGCCCGGCACCGGCGGCCGGGAGAGCAACATCGTGCCCGTCGACGCCGATCACCCCACCGGCTACACCCCTGTCTCCGGCGAGTACGACCCGGCCAGCACCGGCACCGCCGCCGAGCAGATCGCGGCCGGCAAGATGCCCCCGACCTCGCCGCTGTTCGTCATGAACATCGCCTACGACGCCCACCTCGGCCTGTACATCGGGGAACCGCAGGCCGTCGACCAGAGCGGCGACTCACCGCAGTACTTCTACGCCAGCGACGACCTGGCCTCCCAGAAGTGGCGCCTCATCGGCGACACCGGCGGCTACACCAACGCGTCCTGGTACCGCTGGTTCCTCGACCCCGCCAACCGGACCAGCTCCGCCGTCGTCGGCAGGACCTTCCGCTCGTACTGCTCCTTCGGCTGCTCCCACGACTCCTCCGGCGAGTACGTCGACGTCACCATCGACTCCGACCGGCCCACCGCGCCACCGGTGGACACCACCCGCCGCTACCGCATCACCGGTGGCACGGGCCGGGTCCTCGCGCAGAGTTCCGGCGGCGCCGGCACGACATCCGTCGCGTCCCCCACCGGCTCCGCCCGGGAGTCGTGGACCTTCACCGCCACCGGCGACGGCGCCTTCACCCTCGCCAACGCCGCCAGTGGCCGTCTGCTGGGCGTCGACTCCGCCACCACCGCAGGCCGTGCCTGGGGCGCCCGGCCGACCGTCACCGCGGCACCGGCCGGCGGGCCGACCGTCGGCCAGCAGTGGTTCCTGATCCGCTGCGCCTGCGACGACGGCGGCTACCGTCTCGTCAACCGCTACAGCGGCCTCGTCCTCGCCCTGTCCGGCACCTCCGGCCGACGCGCCGAGACCACTCCGGCACGCAACTGGACGGACACGAGCGGGAGTTCCGTCGGCGGCGGCCGCACCGCCGCCGAACAGACCCTGGCCCTCACCCCGACCGGCCCGGCCCGCACGCGGTGATCGACTCCGGGCCCGCCGACCCGGCGGGCCCGGGACCTATCCTGCCCGCATGCTGATCGACAACGGGGAGTCCGACGCCCACCTGGCCCTGGCGGCCGCCCAGGCGGGCGCGGACGTGGTACGCGACATGTACGGGCAATCCCTCGCCCGCTTCGAGAAGTCCGCCGGCGACTTCGCGACGGCGGCGGACCTCGCGGCGGAGAAGGCCATTCTGGAGGTGCTGCGCGCCGCGCGGCCCGACGACGCCGTGACGGGGGAGGAGAGCGGCAGCACCGGCGCCGACGCGGCGCGGCGCCGCTGGCTCGTCGACCCCCTGTGCGGCACCCTCAACTACGCGGTGCGGAACATGCTGGTGGGGGTGAACGTGGCCCTGCGGGCGGGCGACGAGATCACGGCGGCCGCGACGGCCGACCCGTTCAACGGCGAGGTGTTCTGGACCGACGGGCAACTGGCCTGGGTCCGAAGCGACGGCAGGGACGAGGAGTTGGCGCCCAGGCCCGACTCGCAACTGGTGGACGTCAATCTCGACCCGCCGTTCCCCAACGCCCCGGGGTTCCGGGCGGTCCGCCTCCTGGCCGACCCCGGGTTCGTGCGGCGGTTCCGGCCCCGGGTGGTCTCCACGACCCTCGCGGTCGCCTGGGTGGCCGCCGGCCGCCGGGCCGCGTACGTCACCGACGGCGACCTGCGCGACAGCGTGCACTTCTCTGCCGGCATCGCCCTGTGCCGGGCCGCCGGCTGCACGGTCACCGGCATCCACGGCCAGCCCCTGCACACCGGCGTGGGCGGGCTGATCGTGGCCGCCGACCCGGAGACGCACGCCGCACTGCTGGAGATGGCCGGGAACCAGACACGGCAGCAGGTGTAGCGCGATCCGGCACGCCTTCGGAGGTTTTGACTTCCGAAGGCTTGTCGCCCAGTTGGCTCACCACTTAAATCAAAACATGAACTAAGTCATGGGGTCAGCTTCTTGACCTCCGCAGCCGCATGGAGCCGCCACATGAGAGTGAGATCCCTGGGCATCGCGCTCGCCGCCACGGCAGCGCTGATCGCCCTGCCCACCACCCATCCACCGGCCGCCGCGGCCGACACCCCGCTGTCACAGGGGAAGACGGCCACAGCGTCCTCCGAGGAGGACTACGGCACCGCCGCGGCCCAGGCCGTCGACGGCGACTCCGGTACCCGCTGGTCCTCGGCCGCAGCCGACGACCAGTGGTTCCAGGTCGACCTGGGCGCCACCGCCTCGGTCACCCAGGTGGTCCTGAACTGGGAGACCGCCTACGGCAAGGACTACAAGGTCCAGATATCCACGGACGGGACCAGCTGGACCGACCTGAAGTCCGTCACCGGCTCCGACGGAGGAGTCGACACCCTCGACGTGTCCGGGCAGGGCCGCTACGTCCGCATGCTGGGTGTGCACCGCGCGACCCAATGGGGCTACTCCCTCTGGGAGTTCCAGGTGTTCGGCTCGACGAGCGGCACCCAGCCCGCCTGCGGCACCGCGAACGCCGCACAGGGCAGGCCGGCCACCGCCTCCTCCACCGAGAACGCCGGCACCCCCGCCTCCGCCGCCTTCGACGGCGACACCGGAACCCGCTGGTCCAGCCAGGCCTCGGACCCGCAGTGGCTCCAGGTGGACCTCGGCTCGGTCAAGGACCTGTGCAAGGTCGAGCTGAACTGGGAGACGGCGTACGGCAAGGACTTCCAGATCCAGGCCTCCGCCGACGGCCAGAGCTGGAGCACCCTCAAGAGCGTCACCGGCGCGAGCGGTGGCACCGCCTCCTACGACGTCAGCGGCTCCGGCCGCTACCTCCGGATCAACGGCACCGCACGCGGCACCGGCTACGGCTACTCGCTGTGGGAGGTCGCCGTACACACCGGCTCCACCGGCACCCCGCCGGTCCAGGGCGGCGGCGACCTCGGTCCGAACGTGATCGTCGTCGACCCCTCGACCCCCGATCTCCAGAAGAAGTTCGACGACGTCTTCGCCCAGCAGGAGTCCAGCCAGTTCGGCACCGGGCGCTACCAGTTCCTGCTCAAGCCCGGCACCTACGACGGCATCAACGCCCAGATCGGCTTCTACACCTCCATCTCCGGTCTCGGCCTGAACCCCGACGACACCCGGATCAACGGCGACGTCACGGTGGACGCGGGCTGGTTCAACGGCAACGCCACCCAGAACTTCTGGCGTTCGGCGGAGAACCTCGCCATCAAGCCGTCCAACGGCACGGACCGCTGGGCGGTCGCCCAGGCGGCGCCCTTCCGCCGTATCCACGTCCAGGGCGGCCTCAACCTTGCCCCGAACGGCTACGGCTGGGCCTCCGGCGGCTACATCGCCGACTCGAAGATCGACGGCACGGTCGGGCCGTACTCCCAGCAGCAGTGGTACACCCGCGACAGCTCGGTCGGCGGCTGGACCAACGGGGTCTGGAACATGACCTTCTCCGGCGTCCAGGGCGCACCGGCGACCAACTTCGACAGCGGTCCGTACACCACCCTGGACACGACACCCGTCTCGCGGGAGAAGCCGTTCCTCTATCTCGACGGCTCCACCTACAAAGTCTTCGTCCCGGCCAAGCGCACCAGCGTCCGCGGAGTCTCCTGGCCGGCCGATGCGGGCACGTCCCTCCCGCTCGACCAGTTCTACGTCGTCAAGCCGGGCGCCACCGCCGCCACCATCAACCAGGCCCTCGCCCAGGGCCTCAACCTCCTCTTCACACCCGGCGTCTACCACCTCGACCAGACCATCGACATCACCCGCGCCAACACCGTCGTCCTCGGCCTCGGCCTCGCCACCCTCGTCCCGGACAGCGGCATCGACGCGATGCACGTGGCCGACGTCGACGGAGTCAAGCTGGCCGGATTCCTGATCGACGCGGGCCCCGTCAACTCCGACACGCTCCTGCGGATCGGCACCCCCGGCTCCACCGCCGACCACTCCGCCAACCCCACCACCATGCAGGACGTGTTCGTCCGCATCGGCGGCGCCGGACCCGGCCTCGCCACCGACTCCGTGGTGGTCAACAGCAACGACGTCGTCATCGACCACACCTGGATCTGGCGCGCCGACCACGGCAGCGGCGTCGGCTGGGACTCCAACCGCGCCGACTACGGCCTGCGCGTCAACGGCGACGACGTCCTCGCCACGGGCCTGTTCGTCGAACACTTCAACAAGTACGACGTGTACTGGAACGGAGAACGCGGCCGGACGATCTTCTTCCAGAACGAGAAGGCGTACGACGCCCCGAACGCCGCCGCCATCACCCACGACGGCATCGTCGGCTACGCGGCCTACAAGGTCGCGGACTCCGTCACCACGCACGAGGCATGGGGGCTGGGCAGCTACTGCAACTACACGGCCGATCCCTCGATCGTCCAGGCCCACGGCTTCCAGGTCCCGACCACGGCAGGCATCAGGATGCACGACCTGCTGGTGATCTCCCTCGGTGGCAAGGGCCAGTACGCCCACGTCGTCAACACCACGGGAGCCCCCACCTCGGGAACGGACACCGTCCCCTCCAAGGTCACCCGGTTCCCGTAGTCCCGAACGGCGTACCAGAGCGGGCGGCCGCCGTCCCTTGCCGCTGAGATGGAAGGGTCCCTACGTCAACCAGTGAGGCAACTCATGCGTATGCGCAGCTTTGCTACCACAGCAGTTCTCGCAGGTGCCCTTGCCCTGGCCGGCACGACGGCCGCCTATGCGGCCGATCCGAACCCGGTCGGTGTCGCCACCGACAGCCCTGGCGTCCTCTCCGGCAACGTCATCCAGATCCCGGTCGACCTCGACGCCAACCTGTGTGGCGACACCATCGACATCATCGGGCTGCTGAACCCGGCCCTCGCCAACACCTGCACCAACGGCTGAAACCGTCCCGTGCGCCGGTCCCTGCCGAGGGGGACCGGCGCACGGCTGTCCGGACCGGCTCAGTCACGCGCCGCCGGAGCCTCACGCCTGGAGGGCGGGGCGTCCTCCTGTTGAGCGGGCGTGCCGGTGCGTCGGCGGCGCAGCAGCAGGCGTCTCGCCGGGCGTTCCACCGCCTCGTACAGGAGCCAGGACAGCCCGAGGGAGAGGGCGAAGGCGGCGGTGGTGACCGCCAGGCCGGCCAGGACCCCGAAGTGCGGCTTCGTGCCGAGCAGGTTGGTGCCCGCGCGCAGGACCAGCAGGTGGATCATGTAGAAGGCGAACGACAGTTCCCCCAGCCGCACCATCCGGCGGTGCCGCCACAGCGAGGGCAGCCCGTGCGCATCCGCGACCGCCGCGGCCGGGATGAGCAGGGTGAACCCGGCGATGGTGCAGACGGTGGCGGAGTAGCCGGGTGTGACCTGCGGGACCAGGAAGTAACCGATGATCGCCAGGGCCAGCGAGGCCTCGAGGCCGGGCCCGCGCCAGCGGCCGAGCAGCACCAGCCGGGCCGTGACGGCGCCCAGGACGAACTCGGGCAGGCGGGCGGCCGGCAGGGAGTAGATCGACTCGTCCATCCAGTGGTGTGCGTCCGCCCGGGCCAGGACCAGTACCGCCACCACCGAGAGTCCGCCGAGCACCGTCGCGCCTCGTGCGCCCAGCCGGCGCAGCAGCAGGATCAGCAGCGGGAAGGCCGCGTAGAAGAACGCCTCGCAGGCCAGCGACCAGCTGACCGGGTTCAGCGTCTGCCACCAGGGGCGCCACCAGGAGTGCAGCAGGAAGACGTTGGCCAGCGCCTGCTTGGGCGTCGGCTTCGGCTGATGGGCCAGCGTGTACGTCATCACGAACGCGACGGCCAGGGTGACCAGGTGCACCGGGTAGATCCGCGCGATGCGCCGCCGCCAGAAGGCGAGCGCACGGTCACGCGGCCGCGCGGACCACGTCAGCACGAAACCGGACAGCACGAAGAAGAACGACACGCCCGTGGCGCCGGCCCCGAACGCCCAGGTCACGATGCGACCGGGGTGGCCTCCGAAGTAGCCGAAGTTGTTCACGTGCAGTCCGAACACCAGCAGCGCCGCGACCCAGCGCAGCCCGGTGAGGGACGGCAGGGAGGACATGGCGGCGGGCGGGGAGGATCTCGGCGAGGTCGTGGATGCGTCGGTTCGTACGGACGGCGTCCGGGGCGCCCGGGTCGTCGCCGTGCTCATCCAATCACCTGCCGCAGGAGGTTCGCGTGGGGCATGAAGGGGAGCGTTGCCCGTTCGCCCCCTCTCCATCACATCGCGTTGCAAACATCACACTGCTGCCGAACGACGGAACCCGCGGTATGCCACGGACGGCCGGACCTGGTGCACCCTTAAGAGTGAACGGTCAAGGCATCTCCCGTCGATCGCTGCGGGATGGTGCGGGCTCACGGTGAACTCCTCGCCTTGCGAGGTGAGTTCCGGCCGGTGCCGTGCGACTGCTGGTCCTCGGCGTCCTCGGCCAGTCGTTCGATCCGCGCGGCCGCTGCCCGGGCGCGGCGCCCGGCCTCGCGTACATCCCGGTCGGCCTTGCGCGCCCGCTCACGGGCGCTCTGCTCGTCGGCGCGGGCCCGCTCCTGCTCCTCCTGGACGCGCCGCGCCTCCTCCCGGAGCTCCCGCAGCCGCTCCTCCGCCTCGGCCGACCGCCGGGCAGCCTCCACCGCCCCCGTTTCGGCGGCCGCCGCCTCCGCCTGCAGGGCACGCAGCTCTCGCTCGGCGTCCCGGGCCTGCGCGCGGGCCTCGGCGAGCTGCCGGCGGCGCTCCTCGCCGCCGCCGCGTCGCATGGCCTTCGGCTTCGGCTTCGGCGCGGGCGCGGGGCGGCGCCCGACGGCAGCCGCGTCGGCGTCCGGGAACCCGGTCGCCGCGCCGAGCGGCTTCACCAGCCGGCCCGCCGCCCACTCCCGGGCGGCCTCCGGGTCGGCGAGGACGGCGTGCAGGGTCTCCTCGACCTCGCGCTGAACGCCCTCACCGACCGGATGACCCGCCTCGGCGGCCAGCCGCCGCGCCTGGCGCCCGAGCGCACCGATCACCTCACGCTGTCTGCGGGCGAGCAGGCGCAGCTGCTGACCGTCCAGTTCGCGATGCGCCCGGCGCAGCTCCGCACCGAGCCCGAGCAGCGGCTGGACCTCGTCGGGCAGTCTGCGGACCAGGAGATTGCAGGCCCACGCGGCCAGGCTCGGGCGCCGCAACGCGGCGATCTCCTCGGCGAGGTCCCGCTCGCCGGACGTACGGGCCTGCGCGGCATACCGGTCGCGGGCGGCGACGAACTCCTCCGGCCGCAGCCCGTACAGCTCATCGGCGACCGCGTCGAGATCCATCGGAGTCCCTCTCGAGCACCCCCGCTACGGAGTCCGAGTCTCCCACCCGATGGGCTTTATGCGCGGTATGTGTCGTCCGTAAGGTCGGCGAGGCGGGCCTCGAAGCCGTCGAGGATGCATCGGAGGCCGAACGCGAAGGTGTCCTCGGGTGCCGCCGAGTAGTCGGTGGCAGCCTGTGTGCCGAGGCGCTCACGCAGTCGTGGGAAGCCCATCGCGATCTCGCCGGCCTGGGTCATGGCGGCCGCCAGCTGCTCCTCGGCGTCCCCCCCGCCCCTGTTCAGGCGGCGGGTGAGGGAGACCTGTGCGGCGGAGCCCAAGGCGCTGCCGAGGACGAAGACGAACACCGTGGCGGCCGCCCGATCGGCGTCGGCGGCGGTGAAACCGGCCTTCTCGTAGAGGGCGAGGGTGTGGTCGTCGTAGCGCGACTTGTGAGGGCCGTACAGGAGATGGCTGCCGAACGCCTGACCGAGCCACGGGTGCCGCAGGAGCATCGCGTGCATGCCGGCCGCCGTGGCGACGGCGGCCGACCGCCAGTCGGTGGTGTCGAGCTCGGGCAGCTCGACCTCGTCCCAGATCGCATCCCCGGCGAGCCTGACCAGGTCGTCCTTGGTCTTGATGTGCCAGTAGATCGCGGTAGCGGCCGAGCCGAGTCGCTGCCCCAGGCTGCGCATGTTGAGCCCGTCCAGTCCGCCCTCGTCCAGCAACTCGATGGCGGCACGGACGATCTGGTCTGCGGTCAGGGTGTCTCGCGGCATGGTCGCAAGTGTAGGTGAACTTAGTTCAAGTCACCCACTTGCACTTAGTTCGGGAAGCCGTCTAGGCTCCATTGCACTAAGTTCAAGTCAAGGTCACGGGGAGAAGATGACGATGTCGCAGGATGCGCTGTCGGAGTTCGTAGCGGCGACGGCCGAGGAGTTCGGCATTCCCGGTGTGTCCGTCGGGGTGCTGATGGACGGTCAGGAGATGTACGTCTCCCACGGCGTGACCAGCCTCGGTCAGCCGCTGCCCGTCGACGAGAGGACACTGTTCCCGGTCGCGTCCGTCACCAAGACCGTCACCGCCACCGCGCTCATGCGCCTGGCGGAGCAGGGCAAGGTGGAGCTGACCGCGCCGGTGCGCCGGTACGTTCCCGAGCTGAAGCTCGTCGACGAGTCGGCCGCGGAAAAGATCACCGTGCTGAACCTGCTCAACCACACCGCGGGGCTCGACTGGAACCTGATCGACGCCGACGGGGACGACACCTCGCTGGCCGCGTTCGTGGCCAAGATGGCCGAGCTGGAGATGATCGCGCCGCCCGGCACCCGGGCCTCGTACAGCCAGGCCGGGTACAACCTGGCCGGGCGGGTGATCGAGAAGGTCACGGGCCAGGACTTCGAGCAGGCCGTGGCCGCGCTGGTCCTGGAGCCGCTGGGGCTGTCGAACACGTTCTTCGACCTGGACGACGTCATGATCCGGCCGTTCGCCGTGGGGTACAACCGCGACGAGGACGGGGCCCTGCGGACCGCGGGGCCGTGGAAGGCGTTCAAGGCGGGTGCGCGCGGCAACAACCCGGGCGGCGGCATGGTGTCCTGCGCCGCCGACCTGCTGCGCTGGGCCCGTTTCCATCTCGGTGCCGGGGACGGTGTGCTGTCCGCCGAGGCGCTGCGAGCCATGCGGACGCAGACGGTCGAACTGCGCGGCAGCACGCTCGGGGACGGCTTCGGCATCTGCTGGTTCCTGCGCGGGGTGGACGACGTCCGCACGATCGGCCACGGCGGCTCGGGCAACGGCCAGTTCGCCGAGCTGCTCCTCGTGCCCGAACGGAACTTCGCCGTCGTCTCCCTGGCCAACTCGGGTCCGGACGGCTACCAGTTCAACCAGGCCGTCACACGCTGGGCCCTCGAGCACCACCTCGGCGTGGTGGAGCGGGATCCGGAGCCGGTGCCGTACGACGCGGCACAGGCCCGGGCGGTCGCCGGCCGGTACGAGATCGACGCCATGAACCTGGACATCGCCACCGACGGGTCCGGGATCACGCTCGCGGTCGGGATCAAGCCGGAGATCCGTGCGGCCTCGCAGACCGAGATGCCACCGGACTACCCGCCGGCCGCCATGGGCTTCCTGCCGGGCGACGGGCACGAATACATCATCACCGAGGGCGGTCTGAAGGGGCAGCGCGGTTTCTTCACCCTGGACGGCGACGGCGCGGTCATCGGTGTCGACCTGGCCGGCCGGCTCTTCAGCCGGGCCAAGGGTGCGTGATCATGAAACAGAGCGCGCATGTCCGGCAGGCCGAACCCGAGGACTACGACCGCATCATCGCGGTGGTGGACGAGTGGTGGGAGCGACCCATCCGCTCGGTTCTGCCCCGGCTGTTCCTGGACCACTTCCATCGCACGAGCCTGGTCGCCGAGGACGGCGACGGCCTGGCCGGGTTCCTGGTCGGGCTGATGTCCCCGTCGGTGCCCGATGCCGCGTACATCCACTTCGTCGGAGTGGCGCCACGGGCCCGCGGTGACGGGTTGGCCCGTGGCCTGTACGAGCGGTTCTTCGACATGGCCGCGGCCGGGCACCGTACCGAGGTGAGGGCGATCACCTCTCCGCAGAACGAGCGCTCCATCGCTTTCCACACCGCGATGGGCTTCACGGTGACCGGCCCCGTCCGCGACCACGACGGCCCGGGCGTCGACCGCATGGTCTTCCGGCTGCGGCTCCCGCACCTCAGCCCCGGTGGCCGCCGCACTTGACCACGTCCTCCACCGACAGCCGGGCCCTCGCCGGCGCATGGTCGACCGACTCACGGCCGACGATCGCCGCGGAGATCTCCGCGGACCCCGGTGGCCGAGGCCCGAGTGCTCCGGGATGCCGACGTACCACACGCCGACCTACGGCTGCTCGCGCATCCCGGAGTGCCTGAGGTTCAGGGCCTTGAGTGCGTCCGGCCATCCCGCAACGCCCGGCGCGACTTTCGCCGACCGGTCCGCTCCCTTCGGCCCCTCGTCGTAGACCATCGGGGGACGGCGCCGGCGGGTGCGCGCCCGACAGGGTGGGCGTATGGAGAAGAACCAAGGGATCAACCGCGCACAGTTCCTCGCCGGGATGGCGTCCGCCGGGCTCGCCGCGACGGCGCTCACCGCGGGCACGGCCCACGCGGGGGAGAGGCGGCAGGGACTGCGCCACCGGGGTGTCGTCTACACCGTCGGCGAGGGCGAGTCACCGGCCACCGGCTTTCGGACGGCCCGGATGCGCAAGGACATCCGCGCCATCCGCGACGAGCTGCACGCGGACACCGTGGACGTCACCGGCGACGGCGTGGAGCGGCTCACGGCCACCGCCGCGGAGGCCGCCGAGCGGGGCATGCACATCTGGCTGCAGCCGACCCTCGGCGACGTCCCCGAACGGGACATCCTGGACCACCTCGCCGAGACCGGCCGGTTCGCGGAGCGGCTGCGCCGGCAGGGCGCGAGCGTCGACCTCAGCGTGGGCTGCGAGTTCTGGCTGTTCGTACCCGGCATCGTTCCCGGCGACACCGTCTTCGAACGCATCCAGAACCTGCTGGACGGCAAGGTCGACCCCGTCAGGATGCAACGCCTGCTGGACCGCTTCACGGCCAAGGCGGCCGCGGTCGGCCGCTCCGTCTTCCACGGCCGGCTCAGCTACGCGGCCGCCCAGGAGGACACGGTCGACTGGCGGCTCTTCGACATCATCGGCATCGACTACTACTCGTACTTCCCGCGCCGCGCCGACTACGTACGGGAGCTGCGCAGCTACCTGCGCTGGGGCAAACCGCTGGCGATCACCGAGTTCGGCACCTGCGCCTACGTCGGCGCGCCCGAGACCCGGGGCATGGGCTGGAACATCGTCGACCGGGACAAGCATCCCGAGGAGATCAAGGGCGATCTGGTCCGCTGCGAGCGCACCCAGGCCGACTACCTCATGCGGCTCCTCGACGTCTTCTCCTCGCTGAACCTGTACGCGGCGATGGTCTTCGAGTTCGTGGCCCTCGACGCCCCGCACCGCCCCGGCGACCCCCGGCACGACCTCGACCTGGCGACCTGCGCCATCACCAAGACGCTCGAGGACCGCCCGTTCGACCCCGCCTCCCCTCGGCACCGGGAACCCAAGCGGGCCTTCCACGCCCTGGCCCGCCGGTACGCGAGCGAGGCGTCCCGGGGCTGACGCACAGGACCCGGAACCGCGCGCTCACACGTTCGGGGGACCCCTCGGCTCGGCGCGCGGTGGTCCCGGACTCGCGGCCGGATGATGCGTCCGTGCCCACCGGTCGGAATCCGGCCGACGACATGTGGCCAGAATTGCATCGTTCGTTTTCTTGAATCTCTCGTGTTTATGAGGGTAGGTTCGGGGTCATGACCGCATCCCAGACTCCGACCACCGCCGAGGAGCTGCGCGGTGCCGGCCTGCGGGTGACGGCCGCGCGTGTCGCACTGCTCGAGACCGTCCGCCACGGCGATCACCTCGATGTAGAGGCGATCACGTCCGGCGTACGCGACCGTGTGGGCCACATCTCCGTCCAGGCCGTGTACGAGGCGCTCCACGCGCTCACCGCGGCCGGACTCGTACGCCGTATCGAACCGCCCGGCAGCCCGGCCCGGTTCGAGGGACGCGTCGGGGACAACCACCACCACCTCGTGTGCCGGTCGTGCGGCGTCGTCGCAGACGTCGACTGCGCGGTCGGCCACGCCCCCTGTCTGACCGCGGCCGACGACCGCGGCTTTTCGATCGACGAGGCCGAGGTCATCTACTGGGGCCTGTGCCCCGACTGTTCCAGCGCCGCTACCGCAGCACCGTGAACCCCTCAGTTCGGAAGGATTCCCCATGTCCGAGAACACCCCTGCCGAGGCGAAGTGCCCGGTCGCGCACGACCGTGCCGCGCACCCGACCCAGGGCGGCGGGAACCGCCAGTGGTGGCCGGAGCGGCTCAACCTGAAGATCCTTGCCAAGAACCCCGCCGTGGCCAACCCGCTCGGTGAGGAGTTCGACTACGCCGAGGCCTTCGAGAGCCTCGACCTCCCCGCCGTGAAGCGGGACATCGCCGAGGTGCTCACCGACTCCCAGGACTGGTGGCCCGCCGACTTCGGCAACTACGGCCCGCTGATGATCCGCATGGCCTGGCACAGCGCGGGCACCTACCGCATCAGTGACGGCCGTGGTGGCGCCGGCGCCGGCCAGCAGCGCTTCGCCCCCCTCAACAGCTGGCCGGACAACGGCAACCTCGACAAGGCCCGCCGCCTGCTGTGGCCGGTGAAGAAGAAGTACGGCAAGAGCCTGTCCTGGGCCGACCTCATGATCCTCGCCGGCAACGTGGCGCTGGAGTCGATGGGCTTCAAGACCTTCGGCTTCGGCGGTGGCCGTGCGGACGTGTGGGAGTCGGAGGAGGACGTCTACTGGGGTCCCGAGCAGATCTGGCTCGACGACCAGCGCTACACCGGCGACCGCGAGCTGGAGAACCCGCTCGGCGCGGTCCAGATGGGCCTGATCTACGTCAACCCGGAGGGCCCGAACGGCAACCCGGACCCGATCGCCGCGGCCCGCGACATCCGTGAGACCTTCCGCCGCATGGCGATGAACGACGAGGAGACCGTCGCCCTCATCGCCGGTGGTCACACCTTCGGCAAGACCCACGGTGCCGGCCCGGCCGAGAACGTCGGCCCCGAGCCCGAGGCCGCTCCGATCGAGCAGCAGGGCCTGGGCTGGAAGAGCACCTACGCCAGCGGCAAGGGCGGCGACGCGATCACGTCCGGCCTGGAGGTCACCTGGACCGCCACGCCGACCCAGTGGAGCAACGGCTTCTTCAAGAACCTGTTCGAGTACGAGTACGAGCTCACGCAGAGCCCCGCCGGTGCCCACCAGTGGGTGGCGAAGAACGCCGAGGCGATCGTCCCCGACGCGCACGACGCGTCGAAGACGCACCTCCCGACGATGCTCACCACCGACCTCTCGCTGAAGTTCGACCCGATCTACGAGCAGATCTCGCGTCGCTTCTACGAGAACCCGGAGGAGTTCGCGGACGCTTTCGCGCGCGCCTGGTACAAGCTGACCCACCGTGACATGGGCCCGAAGTCGCTGTACCTCGGCCCGGAGGTCCCGGCGGAGACCCTGCTGTGGCAGGACCCGCTGCCGCAGGCCGAGGGCGAGGTCATCGACGCCGCCGACGTCGCGGCCCTGAAGGCCAAGCTGCTCGACTCGGGCCTTTCCGTTTCCCAGCTGGTGTCCACCGCCTGGGCGTCGGCCTCGACGTTCCGCAACAGCGACAAGCGCGGCGGTGCCAACGGCGCCCGCATCCGCCTGCAGCCGCAGGCCGGCTGGGAGGTCAACGAGCCCGACCAGCTCGCCCAGGTGCTGCGCGTCCTGGAGGGCATCCAGGCGGAGTTCAACTCCGGCGCGAAGAAGGTCTCCCTGGCCGACCTGATCGTCCTCGGTGGTGTCGCCGCCGTGGAGAAGTCCGCCAAGGACGCCGGTCACGACGTCGAGGTGCCCTTCACGCCGGGCCGTGTGGACGCCACGGCGGAGCACACCGACGCGGAGTCCTTCGCCGCGCTGGAGCCCACCGCCGACGGCTTCCGCAACTACGCGGGCAAGGGCAATCGCCTGCCGGCCGAGTACCTGCTGCTCGACAAGGCGAACCTGCTGGGCCTGAGCGCGCCCGAGATGACCGTCCTGGTCGGCGGCCTGCGCGTCCTCGGCGCCAACCACCAGCAGACCTCGCACGGCGTTCTCACCGACGCCCCGGGCAAGCTGACCAACGACTTCTTCGTCAACCTGCTCGACCTGGGCACGACGTGGAAGTCCACCTCGGAGGACCAGACCACCTTCGAGGGCCGCGACGACGCGACCGGCGAGGTCAAGTGGACCGGCACCCGTGCCGACCTGGTCTTCGGCTCGAACTCCGAGCTGCGCGCGATCGCCGAGGTCTACGCCGCTGACGACGCGAAGGAGAAGTTCGCCAAGGACTTCGCCGCCGCGTTCGGGAAGGTCATGAACCTCGACCGGTTCGACCTGGTCTGATCACACCCCTGAAGGCGTCCGGACCGGCCCCGCACGGGCCGGCCCGGACGCCTTCGGCGTTCTCGTGGACGCATACGCGGACGGCCGGGTCCCACGGGACCCGGCCGTCCGCGCGGGCTCGCGTCAGCGGCCCAGCGCCGCCACGCCCGCCTGGGCGTAGCGCTCGTCCAGGTCGCCCGAGGGGGCACCCGCGACGCCGATGCCCGCGACCGGGGCACCCTTGGCGGTCACCGGGGCACCACCCCCGAGGAACAGCGTGCCCGGGATGTCCTTCAGGTTCGGCGCCTGCTCCAGCCGCTTGGCCAGCTCGGACGTGGGCGCGTTCCAGGACACCGCGGTGAACGCCTTGCGCTCGGCGGACTCGTACGACTGCGGTCCGGCGTCGTCGCCGCGCAGGGTGACCAGGGTGTTCCCGTTGCGGTCGACGACGGCCACCGACACCTGCCGGCCGTCCTTCTCGGCGGCGTCCACCGCGGCCTGCGCCGCCTTCGTGGCCGCGTCGAGGGTCAGGTGCGTGGTCTCGGTGAGGTTGCCGCTCCGGGCGGACACGGCGGCGGGCACGGTGCCCGTGGAGTCGGCGGCACTGGCGGCGACCGTACCGACGACACCGGCACCGGCGATCGCGAGGACGGCGCCGCCGACGAGGACGCGGGTACGGCCGGACGGCTTCTTGCGGCTGGACATCACGAAGGACCTCTCTGCGGTCGGATTCGGGGGGCGGAGTCGCTCCCGTACCGATCCTCGGCCCGGATCCGGGCCCAGGAGGTCGACGGACCGGTTGCCTCGGGGGTCATCCGATCGGATGACCCCCGACGCGCCGGGCCAGGGAACAATGGAGGGTGTTTGCCCAGCTCAGCGCGATGACGAGGAAGGATTCTCCGGTGGCCGTGCCCGAACGCGACGACACCCGTGCCCTCACCGTCGTCATGCACACCGCGTTCTTCGTGCTGCTGGCGGCGTCCCTCGCCCGCTACCTGGCCCGGCACGCCGAGGGCCCGCGTACCCCCTGGATCATCGCCCTCTCCGCCCTGCTGGCGGTGCTGTACGTGCTCGGCCCGGCTCTCGGCACCCGCCCCACCCCGCGCCGGCTGGCCTGGCTGGGCCTGGTGGTGGCGACCTGGGCGCTCCTCGTGGTCCTGGCGCCCAGCTTCGCCTGGTGCGCGGTCCCGCTCTTCTACACCGGCCTGCGCACCCTCCCCGCGCGCGCCGCGATTTCGCTGGTGGCGCTGCTGACCGCGCTGGCCGTCGCGGCCCAGCTGAGCCTCGCGGGCTGGCCGGACCCCAACGTGCTGCTCGCACCCCCGGCCGTGGCCGCGGTGGCCACCACCGTCTACGTCGTCATGCAGCGCCAGTCCGCCCGGCGCGACGCCCTGATCGACGACCTGGTCCGCACCCGCCGCGAACTCGCCGCCACCGAGCGCCGCGAGGGCACCCTCGCCGAACGCGAGCGGCTGGCCCGGGAGATCCACGACACCCTCGCCCAGGGTCTGTCCAGCCAGCGCATGCTCCTGCAGGCCGCGGACCGCCTCTGGGACACCGACCCGGACATCGCCCGCGACCACGTCCGCGCGGCGGCGTCGATCGCCGAACGCAGCCTCGCCGAGGCCCGCCGCTTCGTCCACGACCTGACCCCGGCCGACCTGGCCGAGGGCGGCGGCCTGCTCCATGCGCTGCGCGCGGTCGCCGAGCGCGAGACGACGCCCACGCTCACCGTCCGCGTCCACACGGAGGGCGCTCCGCCCGCCGCACTGCCCGCCCCCGTGGAGTCGGCCCTGCTCCGCATCGCCCAGGGAGCCCTGGCCAACGTCCGCGAACACGCGGCCGCCACGACGGCGACCCTCACCCTCACCTGCCTGGACGACCAGATCGTCCTGGACGTGACCGACGACGGCCGGGGCTTCGACACCGCTACGGTCCCGGAAGCCGAGGGCCGCGGCCACGGCCTCCCCGCCATCCGCGCCCGTCTGCGCCAGCTGGGCGGCACCCTGACCATCGAGTCGGCAGCGGGCGAGGGCACGGCCCTGTCCGCCGCGATCCCGCTGGAGCCCAGATGACCGCGACACCCGAGCCCGCCCCCAAGGCCCCCGTCCGCATCCTCGTCTGCGACGACCACGCGGTCGTACGCGCCGGCCTGCTCGCCCTCCTGCACAGCGCACCGGACATCGAGGTCGTCGGCGAGGCCGGCAGCGGCGAGGAGGCGCTGGCCCTCGCCCGCAGGACGACGCCGGACGTGGTGCTCATGGACCTGCAGCTGGGCGAGGGCATGGACGGCGTGGAGGCCACCCGTCGACTCCGCGCCCTCATCCCCGCCCCGCACGTCCTGGTCCTGACGACGTACGACACCGACGCGGACGTCACCCGCGCCATCGAGGCCGGAGCCACCGGCTACCTGCTCAAGGCGGAGCGCGCCGAGGACCTCTTCACCGCGATCCACGCCTCCGCCCAGGGCCGCCCCGCCCTCTCTCCGCCGGTCGCCGACCGCGTCATGTCCCGCCTGCGCAACCCCCGCCCCGCCCTCACCCCCCGCGAACGCGACATCCTCGTCCACCTCGCCCAGGGCCTGCCCAACCACGCCATCGCCCGCGCCCTGTACATCAGCGAGGCCACGGTCAAGACCCACCTGCGCCGCATCTACGACAAGCTCGGCGTGGACACCCGGGCGGGCGCCGTGGCCGTGGCCAAGGAACAGCGGCTGCTGTCCTGAGGCCGTCATGCCCCCGGCTGCGCTGCTGTGGCGGCGCGGCGCGACCTCGCGCAGCGTGGGGCATGGGGGATCCAACGGCGGGGCCGGTGCTCTGGCCACGAGAGAGGTGGGACGCATGGACACGGAGGATTCCCGGCCCCGGATCGTGGCCGGTGTCGACGGGTCGCCGTCCTCGTACGCGGCCCTGCGCTGGGCCGTGCGCTACGCCGGGCTCATCGGCGCCACGGTGGACGCGGTGGCCGCCTGGGAGCTGCCGGGCCTGTACGGCTGGTCGGGGCCCGCGGTGGACATGGACGTCGACGAGGAGGACGCCCGCGAACGGATGGCAGGGGAACTGACCGAGGCACTCGGCGCGGAGGCGGCCGCCTCGGTACGGCCGCTGGTGGTGCACGGCAATCCCACGGACGTCCTGCTCAGGGCCGCGGAGGGCGCCGAGTGCCTGGTCGTCGGGAGCCGGGGGCGGGGCGGTTTCGCCCGCGCCCTGCTCGGTTCCGTCAGCCAGCACGTGACGCACCACGCCACCTGCCCGGTGGTGATCGTGCGCCCCGGGACGGCTTGAGGCCGGGGCACCGTCAGGGCGAACTCGTGCGGTGCTCTCGGCCGGGAGCCAGGTCGAAGCGCACGTCCACCACCCCTTCCACGGCCCGCACCAGGCGCGCGGCCACGGGAACCAGCCCCGGGTCCTGCACCCGGCCGACGAGCGTCACGACGCCGTCCTCCACCTCCACCTGCAGGGCCGAGCCCGGCGGCGGGAACAGCTCGGACACGACCTCGTGCCGTACCTGCTCGGCGATCTCCGCGTCCCCCCGCAGGAAGACCTTGAGCAGGTCGGCACGGCTGACGACACCCTCGAGCAGCCCGACCTCGTCCACCACGGGCAGCCGCTTGACCCCGGCCCGCGCCATCAGGTGCGCGGCCTCGGCGAGCGTGGCGCCCGGCCGGACGGTGACCGCGGGGGAGGACATCAGGTCGTCCGCGGTGAGCGCGTCGGCCTTGGCCACGTCGGAGCGGCGGCGCAGCCGGACGTACCCCTCCTCCGGGGTGTCCCGGAACTCCTCCTTGGGCAGCAGGTCGGCCTCGGAGACCACACCGACGACCCGGCCCTCTCCCTCCAGTACCGGCAGGGCGCTGACCCGCCAGTCGTGCATCAGCTGCACGATCTCCTTGAACGGGGCCCGCCGGCCGACGGCGGCGACCGTGTGGGTCATGACATCGCTGACGATGTACGGGGTGCCGTACATGGTGACTCCCCTGGGTCTCGTGCGGACGGTCCTGCCGCTTCCAGCGTGTGCCGGCGCCGAGCCGTCGGCCAGGGGCCGCCCGGTCCGGCGGCCCCTGGCCGACGGCTCGGCACGCGAGGGTCGTTCGGGAACCGGGCGGGGCCGGGTGGCCCTTGCACCGGGTGCCCCGCACGACCAGGCTGGAATCCGATTCCGCTCTCCGGGAGGTGGCGGCGATGCGTCTCGTCGTCGGCGTGGACGGTTCCGAATCGAGCCTCAGGGCCGTGGACTGGGCGGCCGACAACGCGGCTCTGCGCCGCACACCGCTGCGGCTGGTCTACGCGTCCCTCTGGGAGCGCTACGAGGGCGCCTCCCTCGCACAGGGCGCCGACCGGCCGTCCGAACAGGTGATGGCCGAGGAGATCGTGCAGACCGCCGAGCGGCGCGCCCACCGCAGACAACCGGACGTGCACGTCACCACCGACGTGCTGCCCGAGGAACCGGAACAGGCGCTGGTGCGGGAGAGCCACTCCGCGCTCGCGGTGGTCCTGGGGCACCGCGGCCGCAGCGGCATGACCGAGGCGATCCTCGGCTCGGTCGGCGTCACGGTGGCCGAGCACGCGCACTGCCCGGTCGTCGTGCTGCGCTGCGACCACGCCGACCGGGCCCGCCCCGGGACCCCCGGCCGGATCGTCCTGGGCGTCGACGAGAAACCCGCGGGTTCGGCGGCCCTGCGGTTCGCCGCGGAGGAGGCCGGTCTGCGCGGGGTACCCCTGGAGGCCGTACACGTGTCGCGCCATGGGGTCACCGGCGCCCTGCCGGGCAGGGGCGGTGGCGAGCGGGAGCCGGACGCCGTCCCTGCGCTGGACGAGGCGCTGCGGGACGTCCCGATCGGCCTGGAGGTGCTGCGGCGCACCGTCTCCGGCCGTCCCCGTGACGGCCTGCTGGCCGCTTCCCGCGATGCCGCCCTGCTGGTCGTGGGCGCCCGGCGCCGACCGGGGCACTTCGGCCCGCAGCTCGGCCGGGTCGCCCACGGGGTGCTGCACCATGCGGCATGCCCCGTGGCCGTGGTACCCGAACTTTCCTGACATTCCCGGCAGACTTGTCGACAACCGACAATGATCTCCGGAGTCCTCATGCCCCAGGCTGCCCACCCGGACGCCCCCGCACTGACCGACGAGGAACTGCACACCCTGGACGCTCACTGGCGTGCCGCCAACTACCTCGCGGCGGGCCAGATCTATCTCATGGCCAACCCGCTGCTGACCGAGCCGCTGAAGCCGGTGCACATCAAGCCCCGGCTGCTGGGCCACTGGGGCACGTCCCCCGGCCTGAACCTCGTGTACACCCACCTCAACCGGGTCATCAGGGCGCGCGGCCTCGACGCGCTGTGCGTGTGGGGTCCCGGGCACGGAGGACCGTCGGTCCTCGCCAACTCCTGGCTGGAGGGCAGCTACAGCGAGACGTACCCGGACGTGTCACGGGACGCGCCGGGCATGGAGCGGCTGTTCCGGCAGTTCTCCTTCCCGGGAGGGGTGCCCAGCCACGTGGCCCCCGAGACCCCCGGCTCGATCCACGAGGGCGGCGAACTCGGCTACTCGCTCGCCCACGCCTACGGCGCGGCCCTCGACAACCCGGACCTGCTGGTGGCCTGCGTGATCGGCGACGGCGAGGCGGAGACCGGACCGCTGGCCGCCTCCTGGCACTCCAACAAGTTCCTCGACCCGGTGCACGACGGGGCCGTACTGCCGATCCTGCACCTCAACGGCTACAAGATCGCCAACCCGACGGTGCTGTCCCGCGTGCCGGAGCCCGAACTCGACGCCCTGCTGCGGGGATACGGCCACGAACCCCTGCACGTGACGGGCGACGATCCGCATCAGGTGCACCGGGCCATGGCCGCGGTGATGGACGACGCGCTGGACCGCATCGCCCGGATCCAGCGCACCGCCCGCGAGTCGGGCGGCGCCGAGCGGGCCCACTGGCCGGTGATCGTGCTGCGCACCCCCAAGGGCTGGACCGGGCCCGCCGAGGTGGACGGCGTACCCGTCGAGGGCACCTGGCGGGCCCATCAGGTCCCGCTGGCGGGAGTCCGGGAAAACCCGGAGCATCTTCGGCAGTTGGAGGAGTGGCTGCGCTCGTACCGGCCCGAGGAACTGTTCGGCCCCGACGGCCGGCCCGTCGCGGACGTCCTCGCCTGTGTCCCCGAGGGGACGAAACGGCTCGGGGCGAGCCCGCACGCCAACGGCGGCCTCCTCGTCCGTGAGTTGCCCGTGCCGGCCCTCGACGACATCGCCGTACCCGTCGACAAGCCGGGCACGACCCTGCACGAACCCACCAGGGTTCTGGGCAACCTGCTTGAACAGATCATGCGGGACACCGGCTCGCGACGGGACTTCCGGCTCGTCGGACCGGACGAGACCGCCTCCAACCGGCTCCAGGCCGTCTTCGAGGCCAGCGGCAAGGCCTGGCAGGCCGGAACACTCCCGGTCGACGAACACCTGGACCGGCACGGCCGGGTGATGGAGATCCTCTCCGAACACACCTGCCAGGGCTGGCTGGAGGGCTATCTGCTCACCGGCCGGCACGGACTGTTCTCCTGTTACGAGGCGTTCGTGCACATCGTCGACTCGATGGTCAACCAGCACATCAAGTGGCTGAAGACCTCGCGCCTGCTGCCCTGGCGGGCCCCCGTCGCCTCCCTCAACTACCTGCTGACCTCGCACGTGTGGCGGCAGGACCACAACGGCTTCTCGCACCAGGACCCCGGCTTCGTCGACCACGTCCTGAACAAGAGCCCCGAGGTGGTGCGCGTCTATCTGCCGCCGGACGCCAACACCCTGCTGTCCGTGACCGATCATGTCCTGCGCAGCCGGGACTACGTCAACGTGGTCGTGGCCGGCAAGCAGCCCTGCTTCGACTGGCTGTCCATGGACCAGGCCCGCCTCCACTGCGCCCGCGGCGCCGGGATCTGGGAGTGGGCCGGCACCGAGAACGGCGGCGAGCCGGACGTCGTGCTGGCCTGCGCCGGTGACGTGCCGACTCAAGAGGTGCTGGCCGCCGCGCAGTTGCTGCGCCGGCACCTGCCCCAGCTGGTGGTGCGGGTGGTCAACGTGGTCGACATGACCCGGCTGATGCCGCACGAGGACCATCCGCACGGGATGAGCGACTTCGAGTACGACGGGCTGTTCACCGCCGGCAAGCCGGTGATCTTCGCCTACCACGGCTACCCGTGGCTGGTCCACCGCCTCGCGTACCGCCGCGCGGGTCACAAGAACCTGCACGTGCGCGGCTACAAGGAGTCCGGGACCACGACCACCCCGTTCGACATGGTCGTGCGCAACGACCTCGACCGCTATCGGCTCGTCATGGACGTCATCGACCGCGTGCCCGGCCTCGCGATGCGTGCCGCCGGTGTCCGCCAGACCATGGCCGACGCCCGCACCCGCCACCACGACTGGATCCGCGAACACGGCACCGACCTGCCGGAGGTCGCCGACTGGAGCTGGCACAGCTGAACCGGCCCCCGTCGTCCCGCGGCTCCGAAAGGTGCCCGCGCAGCCTCGTCACACGGCACCTCCCGGGCTAGCGGGAGGTGCCGCCGGGGTCCGGCACCGAGGCCGACGGGGGCCTCGCAAGCACCTCGAAGACACCCGACAGGCCCGCGGCCCGCAGCAATCCCAGGAAGCCCGGGGTGTCGGAGACCAGCCGCAGCCGGCCCTGCCGGGCCAGCGCCCGGTTCCGGGCCCGGCACAGGAGCCCGAGCCCGGCGCAGTCGATGAACGCGACCGGCCGCAGATCGAGAACCAGGTCCGGGCGCGGGTGCTCGGTCAGCGCGTCGAGCCGCTCGGACAGCGCGGGCAGGGTCAGCAGGTCGATCTCGCCGTGCAACGGTACGACGACCGCCGCGTGGGGCGGGTGGTCCGCGGCCACCTGTGCCGGTCCCGGCCGGTTCTCGGACATGACACCAGCCAATCGGTCTCCCGGGCTGCGGGGAAGGGCCGACCGGCCCCTGCTCGGGACCGTCCGGGACGCCCCGGTGACGCCATGGGCACGGGTGCGGCGAGGACCGGGTCTCCGACATCGCACGGCTCTTTCGGTCTGCGGGCGGCACCGATCCGTTTCGAGGTGCACGATGGTGGAGTGACGCTCGACGGCCGGGTGCACCACACCGCGCCGTGTCGCTCACCGCCCGTCCGGCTCGGGCCGCGGCAGGCGTGGTGGACGTGCGGTGGGCACTGACCGGTCGGCCCCGTCACCCGGACCTCGGCCCGGAACCGGACGCCGAGCGGGAGCGCACGCCCTGCCCGGTGGCCGCCGGCATGCGAGAGGAGGCGGCGACCGATGACGCGGACACCTCCCACGAATGTGACCCGGGTGCGCTGGTGGCGGTGGCGTCGCAACCCGCTGCGACGGCACAGCGACGTCGTCGAGGCCTGGATCGTGCTCGTCACCTGGATCCTCGTGCTCGTCGGCGGCGCCGTCGCGGGCGCGGCGGCCGCCGTGTCGGTGGACTCGGCGTTCTCAGCGCGGCGGGCCCAGGTCCACGCGGTGTCCGCGGTGCTGACCGACGACGCGGCCAGGACCCCGCCGAACGGCAGCGGTTACGACGACGGCCGGGTGTGGGCCAGTGTGCGCTGGACGGCCCCGGACGGCTCGGTGCACACCGACCGGGCCAAGGTCTATCCGGGCGCCCCGGCCGGCAGCCGGCTCACGGTGTGGGCGGACAGCACGAACCGTATGGTGTCGCCGCCCCTCTCCACCGCGGAGGCGGCGCTGCAGTCGACCCTGACCGGCGTGCTCGCCGCCTCCTCGGCCGGCGTGGCCGTCTGGACCGGAGGCTGGCTGGTGCGCACCTGGCGCATGCGCCGCCGCCTGTCCGAGTGGGACGAGGAATGGAAGCGCATCGGCCCGGAGTGGCGGAACTACAGCAGCGGCGGAACCTGAGCCGAGGCCGAGCCTGCCGCGGCGTGTCGGCGACGTCCGTCCTGCCGTAGGTGATGTCAGTACTTCGGGCGCAGGAACACCGTCAGCAGGTCCCCGCGGCCGACCTCGCCTTCCAGGACGCCCTCGGGGAGCCGTCGTCGTGGTGGGCTGGGCGGCCCTGTCCAAGGACATCGTCCGGAGGATGGCGCAGGGGCACGTCGGTGCCTTCCCGTGCCGGAGGGTGACGGCCGGGTGACCGGCGTGCTGTCCGAGGCCGATCTCCCGTCCAAGGAGGAGTTCCGGGAGGACGATCCGGACCGGTGACCCAGCCGCGCCGGCTGTCCGGGCCGGCCAAGGCCGACGGGGTCCGGGCCGAGGAGCCGATGAGCGCCCCGGCCGTGACCGTCGATGCGGGCGGAGTCGCACTCATTCCAGGCCACCGCTGCCGTAGGGGGCGTAGAGGTCGAGCAGCCGGACCCGGGAGGCGTGCAGTCGCTGTGCGACCACGCGCCCGACCCAGACCGCGATCGCCCGGCCGAACTCGGGATCGGCTGCGCACATCTCCAGAACCGGCTCCGCCTCGAACTCCCAGGCCCGCACCGGGGTCAGCGCCTCGCCGCCCAGTTGCCACAGGTGGGGCGGGAAGTGCCAGGACCAGCCGATCAGTTCGCCGTGCCCGAGCGACTCGATGACGGCGGGACGGCGGCCGGGCACGCGCAGGTCGAGGGCGACGGTGCCGGTCCGCACGATCCAGAAGTGGTCGGCGCGCCGACCCTCCTCGAACAGCCGCGTCCCGGCCGCGAAAGAGACCTCACGGGCGAGCTGCATCAGCTGTACACGATGCTCGGCGGGCAGGGCCGCGCTCATGGTGGTGACGGAGGTCATCGCTCCGGCTCCCTTCGCTCGAGACCCGTAGCCCTCGCGACCGTGGGGCTCCTGCTCCCAGCCTGTGCCCGTCCGGCCCCGCCCACAACAGGCCGCTCGGACCCACCGGGGTCCTTCGGGCCACGATAGGTCGCCGAGCGTGCCCGCGCGGCTACCTGAGGTGTCGAGACCGGGACTCCGGGCGGCCGTCGCGTCCTCGTCGGAGACTGATCCGGTGCCCGTCGGCCGGCAGCACCCGCCGCTTCAGCCGCGCAGCGCCTCGAACGCCTGCCGGGCGCCGATCCCGATCGCGAGGTCGATGTCCGGGGCCTGGCCGGCCCGCCGGTCCGCGCGGGTGAGCGCGGCCATGGCGATCCGGTCGCCGGACTCGGCCTGCACCACCCCGATCTCGTGCCGCAGATGCAGGAAGGTGCCGGTCTTGCCGCTCCACCGCAGCGTGTCCGCGCGCAGTTCGCCGGCCAGTCGCTGGGTGAAGACCTGGAAGCCCATCAGCCGGCGCAGCTCGGCCGTCGCCCGGGGCCGGGAGATCTCGTCCGCCCACACGCGCTGCAACAGGTCCACCAGCGCCGAGGCCGAGCCCAGGTTGGCGTGGGCCGGATCCAGGGTCTCGATGGTGTGCCGTCCGGCACGCTCGTCGCGGACGGCCAGTTCCAGCGCGAGCGAGAAGTCGTTGCCGGCGGCTCCGGCCGCGCATTCGTACATGTGGTTCATCCGATGCCGGACCCGGATACCGTCGCACCCCCACGCACGCAGGCGGGCGTCGACGTCCGCCACCGGCACCAGGCCGAACAGCGCGTCGGCGGCGGCGTTGTCGCTCACCGAGAGCATCAGGAGGAGAAGGTCGCCGACGGCCACGGTGGCCGGGTGTCGGAACGCCGCGAGCCCGGTGGGGCCGACGCTGTTGGTGGCCGGGTCGACCGTGACCGGGTGTGCCGGGTCGAGTTCGCCGGCCGCGATCCGGTCCAGCACGACCAGGGCGAGCGGTACCTTCACGACCGATGCGAGGGGCATCATCTCGTCGATGCCGAAGCCGAGTTGCTCGCCGGAGTCCAGGTTGCGGGCGAGGAACGAGCCACGGACTCCGACCGCGGCCCAGTCCGCCGCGATCGCCTCGGCGACGTCGAGCAGGCCGCCGTCCCCGGCCACGTAGGCCGGGCGGTACACCGGTTCCGCGCTCATCCGCGTGCCGCCAGCCGCGCCGAGGCGTCCTCGGCCGCCGACCCGGGTCGTGTCGTCTCCGGTGCTCCGGTCGAGGCACCGGCCGCCGCCGCGAGCAGCGCGGCCAGCCAGTCGGGTACGTCCACCGCCCCGCGCCGGCCCTGGGACGCCTGCACGTCGTACCCGCGGTGCAGTGCGGTGTCGGCCAGCGGCGCCCAACTCGCCCCGTGCTGCCGGGCGAACGGCTCGGCGCACAGCAGCACCGCCCCGCCGGCCAGGGTCTCGGCGAGGGCCGTGGCCGCCGGTCCGGCCGGCCGGAGCAGGCCCTCCGGCAGGCCGGCGCGGGCGGCGGCGCGGATCAATCGGTCCTGTGCGTACGGCACTTCGTCCTCCGTCAGGGTCAGGATCGGCAGCGCGGCGGGCAGTTCACCGGTCGTGGCACCGCTCCGGCGTGGCCGCAGGTCCTCCAGATGGACGGCGCGCCGCCGTCTGCCGCTCACTGCGGTGGACGCCGGCTCCGGCGCGTCGGGCGATGTGGCCGACGCAAGCCCGAGCGGTACCCGGAGCCCGGCGTGCTCCGGGGGAACGCGCATCAGAGCGTACGTGAGCGAGCCGTCGGCGAGCCCGGAGGCCCGTTCCGCCGGCGGCAGTTCGCGCATGGCGAGCGTGATCCCGCGCTCGGTGCCCGCGCGGATGACGCGCGCCAGCGCCACCGGCGCGCAGCCCGTGGGCACCCCCACGACACGCACCTGGGCCTGGCTGGCCGACCGGGCGACCTGCCCGAGCCGCTGGGCCCGGTCCAGCACGTCCTGCGCGTACGGAAGCAGCAGCACACCCAGCTCCGTCGTCGTGACCTGCCGCCGCGAACGGTCGAACAACAGGCCCCCGAAGTGGGCCTCCAGTGTCTTGATGCGGCGGCTGAGGAGCGGCTGGGCGATCCCGAGCCGGTCGGCCGCGCGCGAGAAGCTCGACTCGTCGACCGTCGCCACGTACGCCTCGAGGTGCGCGAGGAGATCCATCCAGCAGTCATATCAATAAGTTATGAGGCGTTCAAAGTTTCCTCTTGGACATGAGCGGACTCCGGCTGTTTCGCTGGTCCTCGTCGAAGATCCACCAAGCCGACGACGGATCACTCGGGAGAACTCCGCACATGACCAGTGCCAGTCCGATGCCGCGCCGCCGCCTGTTCAAGGCCGGTCTCGCCCTCACCACCGCCGCCGTGGCCGCTCCCGCCGCGGGGGCGCCGACCGCCTCAGCCGCCCCGGGCGCCGAAACAGCGGATCCGCACACCGAGTTGAGTGATCTGGAGCAGCGGTACGGCGCGCGGCTCGGCGTGTACGCCCACAACGTGCGCACCGGTCGGATCGTGACGTACCGCGCGGGTGAGCGGTTCGCGATGTGCTCGACGTTCAAGGCGTTCGCGGCGGCGGCCGTCCTGCGTGACCACGGTGGCTGCGCACCGCTGGACAAGGTGATCCACTACCCGCCGAGCGACATCCTGCCGAACTCGCCGAGGACCGAGGAGCACCTTGCCACCGGCATGCGGGTGGCCGACCTGTGCGCGGCCGCGATCCAGTACAGCGACAACGCGGCCGGCAACCTCCTGCTGCGCCAGATCGGCGGGCCGGCCGGCCTCACCCGCTTCTTCCGGTCGCTCGGCGACCGGGTGAGCCGGCTCGACCGCTGGGAGACCGACCTCAACACGGCGATCCCCGGCGACCTGCGCGACACGACGACGCCGGAAGCCGTCGGGCGGAGCTTCGAGCGACTGACCCTGGGCCGGGCCCTGGACGGCGCCGGCCGCGAGCAGCTCGTCACCTGGCTGAAGGGCAACACCACCAGCGCCAAACGGTTCGGCGCCGGGCTCCCCCGGGGCTGGGTCCTCGGCGACAAGACCGGCACCGGGGACTACGCCACCGCGAACGACATCGGCGTCGCCTGGACGACCCGGGGGACACCGATCGTGCTGGCCGTGCTGTCCACGAAGGCCGCCAAGGACGCACCGGTGGACGACGCCTTGGTCGCCGACACGGCTCGTGTCCTGGCGCGTACCCTCGCCCCCGGCGAGTAGGCAAGGCGGTCCCCTTTGGTTCATGTCACTGAATTCTGATCACGCACAAGGCTATTGACGCGCTCATGGCGCCTCCCTACGGTCGGTGAAAGCGCTTTCCGCTGCCGGGTTGCCGCAAGCACCCGGCAGTGGTGTTCACCCACTCGAACCACTGCATCGTCGCACCACGGCACCCCGGCACCGCACCCGCCCAGCCGAACCGACCCCTGGAGACAAGCCGATGCATCTGAGACCAGCCATCGCGTGCGCCAGCCTGATCGCCGGCACGCTCGTCGCGCTGTCCGGCGCCACCGCACACGCCGCGACCACCCGGTACGAAGCCGAGAGTTCCCCCGCGGTCTGCACCGGCACCATCGACTCCGACTGGACCGGTTACTCCGGCAGCGGATTCTGCAACGGCACCAACGCGAGCGGCGCCTACGCCCAGTTCACCGTGAACGCCGCCAGTGCGGGCACGGCGACCCTCCAGGTCCGCTTCGCCAACGGAACCACCATCGCGCGCTCCGCCGACGTCACGGTGAACGGCTCGGCGGCCGGTTCGGCGTCGTTCGAGGCCACCGGAGCCTGGGGGACATGGGTGACCAAGACGCTCACCGTGCCGGTCACCGCGGGCAGCAACACCGTCCGCTTCAACCCGACCACCTCCGCGGGCCTGCCCAACATCGACTACGTGGACGCCGACGTCTCCACGGCGGCGACCGGCACCGTGCTCTACGTGTCGCCGAGCGGCACCGACGGCGCGGCCGGCACGGAGTCGGCCCCGACGACGCTCACCTCGGCCATCAGCCGCATCACGTCCGGCGGCACGGTCTACCTGCGCGGCGGGACGTACAACTACGCGTCGACGGTGACCATCCCGGCCGGTGGCGACGGTACGGCCGCCGCCCGCACCACGCTGTCCGCCTACCCCGGCGAGACCCCGGTGCTGAACTTCGCAGCCCAGAGCGAGAGTGCGTCGAACCGCGGGATCCAGCTGAACGCCTCGTACTGGCACCTCTACGGCCTCACCGTGCAACACGCGGGTGACAACGGGATCTACGTCGGCGGCAGCAACAACGTCGTCGAGCGCACGGTGACGGCGTACAACCGCGACACGGGACTGCAGCTCGGCCGGATCTCCTCCGGCACCCCGAGCGGCCAGTGGCCGTCGAACAACCTGATCGTGAGCTCCGAGTCGCACGACAACGCCGACTCCGACGGCGAGGACGCCGACGGCTTCGCAGCGAAGCTGACCACCGGCACCGGGAACGTCTTCCGGTACGACGTCTCCCACAACAACATCGACGACGGCTGGGACCTCTACACCAAGACCGACACCGGGGCGATCGGCCCGGTGACCATCGAGAACTCCCTCTCCTACGGCAACGGCACCCTCTCCGACGGCACCGTGAACGCCAACGGCGACCGCAACGGCTACAAGCTCGGCGGCGACGACATCGCGGTCGACCACGTCGTTCGGCACAGCATCGCCTACAAGAACGGCCATCACGGGTTCACCTACAACAGCAACCCCGGCACGATGGCGATCTCGAACAACGTCAGCGTCGACAACGCTGAGCGCAACTTCTCCTTCGACGCGGGGACTTCGGTGTTCCGCGCCAACACCTCGTGCCGGTTCTCCGGCAGCGGCTCCAACGACAAGACCGTCGGTGACGCCGACAGCTCCAACCAGTTCTGGTCCGGCACGAACGGCTCCCGGTGTGCCTCGTACTCCGGTGCCCTGGGCTGGTCCTTCGCCTCGGACGGCCACCTCGTGGTGACCTTCGGCGGCACGGTCGTCACGCCTTAGCCGACCCGCGAGCCGGCCCCGCGCACGCGCGCGAGGCCGGCTCCCGTGTGCTCAGCCGACCGGGTCGCCCGCGGCCACGGGGTGGGCCTCCAGCTCCGGGTCGGACAGCAACTCCGCGATGAGCCGGGGGGATCCGCCGACGTATGTGCTCGTCAGGTCCACGTCACTGCCTACGCACCAGGCGCGGTCCTCGGGCCACCACAGGTCGGGCAGCTCGGCGAACTCGTCCAGGGCCGGCGGAGAGACGGCGTCGGTCAGGGTCCCCGCGAGCAGCACCTCGTCGCGGCCGGGCGTCGCGAACGTGGGGATTCCGTCGAACTCCCACCGCCCGTACCCGCACCAGAGACCGAACCAGCAGCGCTCCGGGGTCCGGGTGTGCCGGCCCAGCGCAGGGATCAGTGCCCGGGCGACATCGGGCGGGGTCGGCCCCTCGCCCGGATCCTCGTCCCAGACGCCGGGCAGGCCGTGGTCGGAGCGGTTCAGGCAGTCCTGGTCCAACCCGATGACCTCGTGCCAGCGCGTGGTCGGGGTCACCCGGGTGCCGTGCGCGGCGGCCACCGTCGACCAGCGCACCGGCTGCTCGCCCAGGGAAGCCGGATGCAGGATCCTCGCGTAGGCCGCGAAACCGGGCGCGGCGACTCCCGCGACCGTCCCCATGGCGGCGTGCCCCAGGGTGCGTTCGGTGAGCCACGAGGCCGGGGAGAGGTCGGCGGTACGGACGTGGAGGCGCCCGTACCACTCCGGAGCGGGGTCCCGCTGGACCGGGCAAAAGTCGTTCACCCGCACATTCTGGCGGAGAGGGCAGGATTCGAACCTGCGTGGGCCCCGTGGGGCCCGACCTCGAGGCGAGCTCGTAGGTCCCCGATCAGCCACTCCGGGCACCTCTCCCTGTTCCCGGCCTCCGGTTTCCCGTGCCGTTCACATGAAGGAGAGTGGCAGGGGTCGCTGACGGGGGACTGATGTGCCGCTGACGTGGTGCTCCGTCACCCGCCCCGGTGCACCACGTGGCCGCCCGTCACCGTCAACGCGACCGGTGCGTCGGCCAGTTCGTCACCGGGAGCCAGCACGGGGTCCACGGACAGGGCGGTCAGGTCGGCACGGTGGCCGGGTGCGATGCGGCCGGCCACGTCGGACTCGCCGGCTGCGGCGGCCGCGTGGCCGGTGCAGCCCTCCAGTGCCTGCAGCGGCGTGAGGCCCGACCGCTGTGCGGCGGCGCCCTTGGGTCTGCGGGCGGTCGCCAGGACGGCCCGCACGTCGTAGTGCGCGATGGGCCAGTCCGAGCCGAGTGCCACCGTGGCCCCGGCCTCGCGCAGGTCCCGCAGCCGCCAGGCGCGGGCCGCCCGGTCGGCGCCCAGGCGGCGGGACCACTCGTCCGTGCCGTCGTCCCGCGTGTAGCCGGTGTGCGGCGGCTGCAGCGACGCAGCGACGCCCAACTCCGCGAAACGGGGAAGGAGTTCGTCGGGGGCCGTCTCGATGTGCTCGATCCGGTGCGCCCCGCGGCCGCTGGGTCCGAGCGAGGCGACGGTGTCCAGGACGTGGCGCACGGCCGCGTCCCCGATGGCGTGCGTGGCCGTCCGCACGCCCGCCGTGTGCAGGGTGCGAACGGCGGCGGCGTACGCCTGCGGGTCCGGCCAGAACGCGTCCGTGCCCTGGCCGTGGCAGTCGGCATGCTCCAGCCAGGCCGTACCGCCCTCGACGGTGCCGTCCATGAAGAACTTGACCCCGCCGACCAGCCAGTGCCGGCTGCCCCTGCCCTGCAGCTCGATCAGCTCCCGCAGGGCGTCTTCGTCCGCGCCGGGCATGCACCAGGGCGCGAACCGCAGCCGCACGGGCAGGACGGTCTCCTGGGCCACCGCCGCCAGGAGGTCCAGGTCGCCGCCGTCCATCACATGGGCGCCGGTCAGTCCGGTGGCGGCCATGGCGGACAGCAGCTCCAGCAGCCGGGTGCGCCGCTCGTCGTACGACGGCCGCGGCACGATGTCCGCCACGAGGTCCATCGCGGCATGCTCGACGAGGTGACCGGTGGGCCGGCCCTCGGCGTCGCACACCACCTCCGCGCGCTGGGCGAAGGAGCGCGGCCCGGTCACCCCGGCGGCCGCCAGGGCCACGCCGTTGACGAGAGCGGAGTGGCCGTCGTACAGGCGCAGGAAGGCGGGCGTGTCACCGAGGACGTCCGCGACGAGGTCGTGGTGGACGGGCCGGCCCTCGAAGGCGTTGTGGTCCAGGCCGAAGCCGACGACCCAGCCCTGTACCCGCTCGGCCCCGGCGAGTGCCGCCCGCAGCCCGGCCAGGTCCGTCACGGCGGACAGGTCCGTGCCCGTCGCCATGTCCAGCCCCCACACCGGATGGCTGTGCGCGTCGACCAGGCCGGGCACGAGGTGCGCGCCGCCCAGATCGACGACCTCGGTGCCGGGGCCGCGCCAGTCGCGTACGTCCTCGGCCTCCCCGACGGCGGTGACCGTCCCGTCGTGCACGGCGACGGCCGAGGCGGTGGGGCGGGCGGGATCGAGGGTGCGGACCTGGGCGCCGGCGAGGATGAGGTCGGCAGCGGGCATGGCGGCAACTCCTGTGCGGGAAGGGGTCATTCGGCGGGTTCGGTGGCGAAGGCGGCGTACACCTCGGGGCGTCTGCGGCGCAGCCACCACGCCAGCGGCAGTCCGAGGGCGAAGACGACGGGTGAGACGACGACGAGCAGGGTGTTCACGGCCGGGGACGCGCCGGTGAACAGGTCGATGTGGCCCACCACCAGCACGATCGCGGTCGCCAGCAGCACGGCGGCGACGACGGGGGCCACCAGCGTGCGCAGGCTGCCCTCCCGGTGGCCGATGCGCCGGAAGTAGCAGGGCACGGCGATCGCGGCGAGCAGTTGCAGCAGCAACAGGCCGATCATTCCCGGGGTGTTCACCCACAGCAGCAGCTGCTGGTACGGGTCGGCGTCGGCGGCCCAGAAGGCGAGGACCACGACCGTGCCGAGGGCCGTCTGGGCGATGCCGGCGACGTAGGGCGAGCGGTGGCGCGGGTGGATGCGGCCGAGCCGGCGGGGCAGTACGCCCTCCTCCGCCAGGGCGAGGGCGTAGCGGTTGATGGCGTTGTGGAAGGCGAGGAGGGAGGCGATGACGCTGGTGATGATGAAGACGTGCATGAGGTCGGCCGCCCAGCCGCCGACGTACGTGGTGATCGCGGTGAAGAACAGCCCGGCCGGGTCCTTGCCGGCCGCGGCGACGACCTGGTCGTCGCCGAAGGCCTGGACGGCCACCCAGACGATGAACGCGTAGAACAGACCGAGGAAGGCGACGGCCAGGTAGGTGGCGCGCGGGACCGTGCGCTCGGGGTCGCGGGCCTCACGGCGGTAGATGACGGTCGACTCGAAGCCGGTGAACGCGGCGAAGGCGAAGGCGAGGACCGCGGCGGTGCCGGGCACGAACACGTGCGCCGGGGCCAGGGAGGCGAGGGACAGGCCGTGGGCGCCGCCCTTGAGCAGCACCCCGCCCGCGAGCAGGACGAGTATGCCGGTCTCGGCGACGAGCAGGACGCCGAGCACCTTGGCGCCGAAGTCGATCGAGCGGAAGCCGCCGTAGCCGATCAGCAGCAGCCCGGCCAGGGCGATCGGCAGCTAGGGGACGTCGGTGCCGAAGAGGGAGTGCACGGTGTCCCGGGTGGCCGAGGCGAGGAGGCCGTAGACGCCGATCTCCATGCCGTTGTAGCCGATCAGGGCCAACAGGGCGGCGCCGATGCCGACCGGGCGGCCGAGACCGCGGGTGATGAAGGCGTAGAAGGCGCCGCCGCTTGTGATGTGGCGGCTCATGGTGGTGAAGCCGACGGCGAAGACCGCTAGCGTCACGCCGGCCAGGAGATAGCCGACGGGCGCGCCGATGCCGCCCAACAGGATCGCGAGGGGAGCGACGCCGGCCATGACGGTCAGCGGTGCGGCGGCGGACACCACGAAGAAGACGATGTCGGCGGTGCCGAGGGAACCGGAGCGGAGCGTGGCCGTGTCGGTCGACGCTCTCTCCTCCGGCAGTTCGGAGGTGGTCACGGACATACGGGGAGCCCTTCTGGTGGCGGACGGGAGGGGGTCCCGGTGGTGGGGCAGCCGGGTTCGCGGGCATCGGCGGCCGGGGCTGGGGTGGGCGGGTCCATGCCGACGTCTCCGGGCGCACGGGGGGATGACGGTGCCCGGAGCCGTAAACCTAAAGGCTATCGGTTTTCGCAATGTAACCTGCCGTTGGGCATCCGGGAAGACCTCAGGGAGAACGCTGACCATGGGACGGCCGCGCACACCGCTCCTCGACCGCGAGCGCATCACCGCCACCGCGCTGCAATTGATCGACGAGAGCGGCGACTTCAGCGTCCCGCAGATCGCCCGGCGGCTCGGCGCCCAGACCGGGTCGGTGTACCACCACGTGGACGGCCGGGACGGCATCGTGGAACTGCTGCGTGAGCACGTCGCCTCCGCGATCGACCCCGGCACCCTTGATCTGGCGCCCTGGGACGCGGCCGTCGAGGCCTGGGCCCGCTCCTACCGCGCCGCGTTCGCCGCCCACCCCCGGGTGATCCCGCTGCTGATGACGTCACCCGTACGGGCGCCCCGGGTGCTGGAGCAGTACGAACGAGCCGTGAGCCTGCTGCTCACGGCCGGGTTCGACCGCGCCGAGGTCATGCCCCTGATCATCGCCCTGGAGAACCTGGTGCTGGGTTCGGCCCTCGACCTCGCCGCACCGGAGGCGATGTGGGAGCTGACGGACCGGGCTCCGACACCCCGCCTCGCGGAGGCGCTCGCGGCGGTGGGCGAGGGCCCGGCCGACCGCGCCTTCGAAGTGGGCCTGACCGCCTTCATGAACCACGCCCGAGCCCTGCGGGAGCGGCGGGCCGACGTCGGCTGAGCCGGCTCGCCTTCTGAGTACGAGAACTCATGACGCCGACCCCGGCATCGGTCAGGATCGGCGCATGACGAAGATCAGGACGACGGGGGCCCGGGCCGGTATGGTCCCGCTGGCGTTACTGGCCGTACTGGCGGCCGGATGCGGCACACAGCGGGCCGGGGACGAGGCCGGCGCGGGCGGGCCCTCGCGCAGCGCGGTGGCGACGCCGAGTACCCCCAAGGACTTTCCGTGCCCCGGCGAGAGCCCCACCGCCTCGCCGCAGCCGTCCACGGCCACCCCGAGCCCCACCGCACCACCGACCGACCACTATGCCGAGAACCACGGCTTCATGATCCCGTTCGAGCTGCACGGCAAGCGCCGCTGTCAGGGCCTCGCGGCCGTCGCGCGCGTCCGGGAGGCGCTCGAACCGCAGCGCAGGCGCGGGCAGTTCAGTGCCGAGAGCGTCCGCAAGGCCCTCGTCGGCCTCGGGTACTCCGACGGGCAGGTGCAGGCGTACCCGGGTGAGGGCGGCGTCGGCTTCCTCATCCAGGTCGACGACTACCCGGTGTGCGTGGAAGGGAGCCTGGCCGGGACCCTGGACGGAGCCACGACCAAGGCGGACGCCTTCGGCGGCTACCCCGACCACGATGGGTGCGACCAACCCTCGGGTGGCCACTGACCGCACGGTCCCGGCCAGGTCAGGCGTAGTTACCGGCCAGTTTCCCAGTACCGCGAGTAATATGATGACCTTTGCTCTGGGTGTACCAGTCAGTCAACTCGGCGCGGTCCCAGGACGCGCCCTGCCCGGAGATCTCCATGTCCTCTCTCAACGACGCGCACAACGATCCGTTGGAAAGCGCTCGCTTCACCTACGAGCAGCACGTGCAGACGTGCCGCCAGTGTTATGCCGACGCCGCGCCCTGTGCCGTGGCCAAGCACCTGCTGCGGCTCTACAACCTCGCCCGCAGGGACCGGCTCCGCGCCACGGGGCACCAGGCGCAGTGATGCCGGGGCCCGGTGGCCGCCGTCAGACCGTTCCGCCGTACAGCTCGTCCACGTTCGGACGCGGTGGCGGGCCGGTGCGGGTCGCCGGGCCCTGCGCGAAGGTGCGCAGCAGGTTCTCCGTGGTACGCGTGACGAATCCGCGCGTGCGGTCGTCCATGCCGTGGTCGCGGCCGAGTTCGCCGGTGCCGGCGAGCAGGCCCTCCACCCAGCGCATGGTGCCGGTCGCGAACACCCCGGCACCGCTCGGGGCCGTGTAGTAGGCCGAGTCGCTGTGACTGGGGCGGCCGGCGCAGACGACGGGGGAGTGCGCGGTGATCTCCAGGGGGACGGGGGCGAGGGAGACGGGCGTGACGCGGTCGTACTCGACGCCCACCAGATGGGCGAAGGCGTCGCCGGGGCGCACGCCGGTGCCGTCGTACAGCCAGTGATCTGCGGCGTGCACGACATAGGGGGCGTCGACCGGATAGCCCTCGTACAGGACGCCGGTGAGCGAGGACTCCGGGTCGGCGGCGGGCGGGCTGCGATAGTCGGTGGTCACCAGCGCAGGGTCGGACGCATAGCAGGGGTCGGCGCGGTAGGACGTCTTGTAGCAGACCACCGTACGGTCGCCCGCCCGCTCCCCGTCCTCCAGGCGGACCCGGCGGAAGCAGGTGTTCGCGCCGAGGAAGGCCGCGTTCGTCCCGGCGTCCCGGGCGCGGGTGACGGACGCCCGCTGTTCGGGCGTCCAGTACTCGTCGTGCCCCAGACAGACGACGGAGTGTGCTCCGTGGAGCACCGACGGGTCCCGGTGGACGTCGAGGCCGGTGGTGTAGGCGAGCGGTATACGCAGACGTTCGGCCAGCACCACCAGCGCCCACTCGTAGACCAGGAACTTCTCGGCGCCGTTGCCCTCGTAGGGACGGTCGAAGCTGACCGCGAGGGACCGGGTGGCGTACGCGCCCGAGGAGCCCGCGTAGAGGCTGTAACCGCCCCAGCGGTTGTAGGCCTGCCAGGTGGCCGGCGCGTGCAGCAGGACCGTGCGGCCCGCGCCCTCGGCGGAGCGGACGATCAGCGGGATGTGACGCTGGTGACCGGTGTCGGCCTCCAGCCGCAGCAGATAGGCGCCTTCCGGCCACCCGGTGGTGTCCATGCTCAGCGCCGTGGGCCAGTCGGCGCGCACGGTACGGGTGGCGGGCAGCAGGCGCGGGGGCGGCTGGGCGCGGCCGGGTATCCGCGGTGAGGCCCATATGAGGCGGGCATGCCTGCCGCCGTACCAGCCGACGCGGAACGCCGAGACCCGGAACGAGGCGGCCGTGGTCGACACGTGCAGGCCGCATTCCTGGCCGGGGGCGACGCTCACCTGGTCCGTGTAGCCGGTCACCGCGTCCGGCGGGCCCGCCGAGCGGATCCGCCAGTCGGCGGTGCCCGGCGCGTCCTGTTCGGCCTCCGGCAGCGTCCGCAGGAGCGGGCGGGAGTTGGCGCGCGGGGGAGCGGGCGTGCAGGCCGCCGCCGTGCCCAGGCCCGCGCCCGCGCACAGGGCCAGGAAGCGTCGGCGGTCCAGGGATGGAATGCCGCGTGCTGGGATCACCACGCCTCCCGGATCCGCCCGGTTCGTCCCTCGTCCAGACTCTCGATCCGGGTTGCCGTCCCGCAACCGCACGACGACTCCAGGCCGGCGGCACCGGCAGCGGACGGTCCCGGCGGGACACCGGGACGACGGCACCGGGGCGGGGATCCGGGCGTTGTGCCGTACGAGTGGTGTCCGGCCGTCTACAGCGGGGGATCCTCGGTGAGCTCCAGCAGTGTGCGGGCGCTCTGCGCGGCCAAAGGCGCGGTTCCGGGCGCGGTCGGAAACAGGCGGCCCCAGGCGCGGGCACGCCCCAGGGCACTCAGCCGCCATGCCGACCTCACCGCGCCCCGGAGTTCCGCCGCCGTGCGACCGGCTCCCGTCCACGGCTCCAGGTAGGCGTCGCGCAGGCGTGGCAGCACGTCGGACCCGTACCGGCCGCAGGCCCGCCGGGCGGTGACCTGCAGGCTGCAGAACGGGTGGGAGACGGCGGCGTCGCCCCAGTCGAAGAAGGTGTACCGGCCCGGTTCCGGGTTGAACAGCTGGCCGTCGTGCAGATCCGCATGGTCGAGCGAGTCGGCGATGCCCGAGGCCGCGAGTTCGGCGCACCAGTCCACGAGGCGGGGCCGCAGCGCGTCGAGCCGTGCGCGTTCGTCCGACCGCAGTGCCGTGTTCTCGGCGAGCAACCTGTCGAAGATCTCGGGCAGTTCCGCGGTCCGGGCGCTCGGGACACCCAGCCGTTCGATCGCGCGCGCGTGCGGGACCAGGGCGCGCTGCATGCGCGCGTACTGGCGGAGAAGGTCCTCCCAGGCGCGGGGCTCCACAGGCTCCCGTTCGAGCACGTCCCGGAAGAGGTCACCCCCGTCCGGCAGCAGGGACCAGCCACGGTCGGCGTCGACCGCGAGCGGCTCAAGGACGTGCTCCGGCACCCAACGGGCCAGCGCGGCGGTCAGCGCGCCCTCGAAGCGGCTGGCCGGCGGATTGGCCTTGAACCACAGGGCCGCACGCCCGGCCACGGGCACCCGCATCAGGACGGACCACGGCCGCAGCCGCACCTGCAGGCGGCCGGTCACCCGCAGCCCGTGTGCCGCAAGCCCGGCCGCCACCCAGTCGAGGGCCGCGCTCCGCCAGGACTCCTGCTCCCAGGGAGTCACCGCGTCCGTGTACCGGCCCCGGTCCACGGTCGGCGACGCAAGATCGTACATCGGGCCATCTCAGCATCCGGACCTGCGATTCACCAGCGCTTTTTACGAGGCCGACGTGACGCCGGGGCCTCGACTTCGCATAGCCCGATCGCACAACACGCCTGCTTCATGGGCCACTTGTATGCTCACGAACACATGTCTGGGGAGACATGACAGAGAAGCTCTGACGCCAGAGCCGCATACAGGGGGGAACCGTGCCTGCACGGCATCACCGGCTGACGCGCGCGGGGAGCGCCGTCGTCACCGTCGCCACCGCGCTCGTCACGACCGCGGGACTGGCCTCGCCGCTGGTCGCGCCCGCATACGCCGTCACCACCGGAGTCACGATCGCCGCGCCCGACGCCGACGTCGACCGCCGGATCACGGTGGTGGCCAGTGGCCGGCTCGGCGTGCTGTACCAGCAGGAGGGCACCGACGGATACGTCTGGAGCAGCAGCAGAAAGGCCGTACCGGCGCTCAACGGCGTACCGGCGCAGTCCATCCTCGACACGTACGACTACGACAACCGGGTCTTCTACTCCACCACCGCGGACGACGGCAGCATCACCGTCACCGCGTACAACCTGGAGACCGGCTACACGTACTCCTTCAAGCTGCCGAGCGGCTACCAGAACCCGCAGATGAGCGGCGGCTTCGCGCTCGTCTCGCACCAACTCGCCGACGGCACCCACGAGTACCGCGTTCTCAGGCCCAACGGCTCGGGCGGCTCGTACGACGTCCAGGTGCAGCTGCCCGACGGCGCGACGGCGGAGGCCGAGCCGCGGATCCTCGCGACCGCCGACGGAGGCACGGAGTTCGTCGTCCGCTACCAGAAGGACGGCCGCGCCGGCTACGGCATCGTCAACGGCCTCTCCGGCACCGTCACCGCTCTCCAGGTGACCGGGCCGGCGAGCAGCTTCCGGCTCACCCGCTCCTGGGTGTCGTGGTACACCCGCGAGGACGGGGCCGGCATCCGGATCCGGGCGCGCGCCGGCGCGGGGGAGACGCCCGGTGTCCGGACCGTGCCGACCTCGTCGCCGGACAGCGACGTCACCTCCTTCGTCGTCGGCAACAACCTGCTGTGGTACGAGGGTTCAGGCGGTGCGCTGCACAACCTGTCGCTCGCCGCGGACGCGGCCCCGGTCCTCACCGACGTCGAACAGGCCTGGCAGACCGGCGAGTCGGTGGCCGTCATCGGACGGGCCACCGCCGACAGCCCGCGCACCCTGTACTTCCTCGCCGGCGACGGCAGCGGCGGTGTCTCCGTCACGCCCTGGCAGACGATCGCTCCCGTCCACCACGACGGCTCGGTCGGCGCGCTCGGCCTCGACCGGGGCACCGTACGGTTCCTCAACTACCTGCGGGGCACCGGCACGCTGCACAGCCAGGACATCGGGACCGCCCTGACACCGGCCGACGGGGCCCCGCTGACCCCGGCCGCCACCTCCGGCAGCACCGGTGCGGGCCGCTTCGCCGACGGCGGCGACGAAGGCCTCGCCCAGCTCACCACCGACCCGGCCACCGGCAGGGACATCCTCACCACGGCCGACGACCCCGAGGGCGACATCGCGCTGCCCGCCACCGACGGCCGCATCCTCGACGTGTCCCCGCAGTACGTGCTGTACGCGGGCGGCGGCAAGCAGTACGTCGTGGACATCACCGCCGGCAAGGTCGTGCGCGAACTGACCGCGCAGGCGGCCGTCCTCGACTACGGCACGCTGTGGACACCGTCCACCACCGCGGGCCAGGTGGTCGCGACCAACCTGCGCACGGGTAAGGCGGTGCGGACCGTCGAGACAGGCGGCAGCTGCACACCGAACGACCTGCGGGCCAACGGCACACTCCTGTACTGGAGTTGCGCCGCCCAGAACAAGGCCGGGATCAAGAACCTCTCCTACATGGACAGGACGTACCCCGCCCCCGTCGGGGACGTGCTCCTCGGCGACGGCTTCTACGGCTCCTACGACCCCGCCAAGAAGTCGATCCGGCTGACCGAGGTCCTCAACGACGCCACCGACTCCCTCGGCGAGATCACCGGCGTCGCGGCCACTTCGGCCGCCGACACCCGCGGGGTCACCTGGACCGTCGACCGCCGCTCCAACAAGGTCGCTTACGTGGACGCGGACAGTGCCGTCCATGTCGTCGGGGCCTACGACTACACCTGGCTGGCGTCCAGGCTCACCGCGCCCGACTCCACCGCTCCCGCCTCGTTCGCGGCGGCCGGCGGTGCGGCGCGGTGGGACGGCCGCTGGTGGCTGTCCAAGCCGGCCGCCTCCTGGCAGGTGACCCTCAAGAGCAACACCACCGGAGCCGTCCTGCGCACCTGGAAGGGCGGCCCCACCCGCAGCGCCGTACGGGTGAGCTGGGACGGCAAGGCGCAGAGCGGAGCACTGGTGCCCAACGGCGCCTACACCTGGACGCTCACCGCCACCCCGGCCGACGGCAACGGATCCGCACTCTCCGCCTCCGGCACCGTCAAGGTGACCGGCGCCGCGGCGGTGCCGCGCGACTACGCGGGCTCCGACGGCATCGGCGACCTGCTGACCCTCACCTCCTCCGGCGCCCTGAGCATCCAGAAGGGCGACGGCAGGGGAGGCTTCTCCGGCAAGGTGACCGGCTCGGGCTGGGCGGCCTCCGTCAGACCCGTCCCGTTCGGCGACCTCGACGGCGACCGCTGCAACGACGTCCTGGTGCGGTTCGCCGACGGCACCCTGCGCGCCTACCGGCCCGGCTGCGGCAGGGCCGTGACGCCGTCCACCGCGAACACCGTGCTGGGCACGGGTTTCGACCAGTACGACGTCCTCACCTCGCCGGGTGACGTGACCGGTGACGGGCGCGCGGACCTTCTCGCACGCAACGCCAGGACCGGTGCGGTCTACCTGTACAAGGCGACCAGCTCGGGGAAGCTCGCGGCGAGGGTGAGGCTGTACGCGGACTGGTCCGGCTACAAGAAGGTCGTCGGCGCCGGCGACCTCGACGGCGACGGCCGCGGGGACCTCCTCGTCCAGGACAAGTCGAACAAGCTGTGGCGCTACAGCGGCACCGCCTCGGGCACGTTCAAGGCCCGGGTGAAGCTCTTCGACAACTGGGGTTCCTCCTACAACGCCGTCATCGGTGTCGGCGACATCACCGCCGACGGCAAGGCGGACCTCGTCGCCCGCGACACCTCCGGCGCCCTGTGGCGTACCGACGGCACCGGCAAGGGCTCCTTCGGCGCCCGCACGAAGATCGGCACGGGCTGGGGCACGTACAAGGGCCTCTCCTAGCGCACGGGTCTGTTCCGGCACTTCGCGAGAAAGGCGTCCTCGTGAGTCGTCTCGTAGCCACCGTTCTCGGGGACGTGGCCCTCGTCGTCCTGGTGTCCTGGGTGTTCGGGGGCCTGGCCCGGCGTCTCGGGCAGCCGGCGGTGATCGGCCAGATCCTCGCCGGTATCGCCCTGGGACCGACCCTGCTGGGCCGGCTCCCCGGGGACCCGTCCGCGCGGCTGTTCCCCGCTGAGGCGCGGCCCTTCCTGTCGGTGCTGGCCCAGATCGCCGTGGTCCTGTTCCTGTTCGTCGCGGGCTACGAGATCGACTTCCGCACCTTCCGGACGGGACGCACCGCGGTGGGCGTCGCGGTGGCGGCTCTGCTGACCCCGATGGCGCTCGCCGTGGGGGCCGTGGAACTGTGCGGCGGACTGTTCTCCGCCGTGGACCCCCGGCACACGGGCCACCACTCGTTCGCGATGTTCCTGGCAGTGGCGCTCTCGATCACCGCCCTGCCGGTGCTGGCGGCCATCGTGCGGGAGCGCGGGGCCGCCGGCACTCCCGCGGGAACGGTGGCGATCGCGGCGGCCGGGTTCATGGACGTGGCGGCCTGGCTGGTGCTGGCTGCGGTGCTCAGCGACTCAGGGAGCGACTCCGGGCAGTCCACCCGCTGGTCCTGGCCGGTCGCCCTGGCGCTGCTGGCGGGCTTCGTCGCGTTCGTCCTCGGTGTGGTCCGGCCAGCGCTGCGCTGGTGGCTGAACCGGCCGGCCACGCTGCTGAGCAGTCCCGTCCCGGTGGCCCTGGTCCTCGCGCTGGGCAGCGCGTGGGTCACCGAGTCACTCGGCCTGCACGCCGTCTTCGGCGGGTTCCTCGCCGGGCTGGCCATGCCGCGCCGGGACGGTGTGCGGGGCGCCGACGTGCTGCGGCCGATGGAGCAGACCTCCGGGATGCTGCTGCCGCTGTTCTTCGTGTCCACCGGGCTGTCGGTCGACATCGGCACGCTGGGCGCGGACGGCGTCCGCCTGTTGGGGGTGCTCCTGGTGGTGGCGATCGCGGGCAAGGTCGTACCGGCGTACGGGGCGGCCCGGGTGCACGGCCTGGATACCCGGCAGTCGGCCCTGGTCGCCGTCATGGTGAACACCCGCGGGCTCACCGAGCTGATCGTGCTGGACGTCGGCAGGTCGGCGGGGCTGATCGGCCAGGACCTGTACGCCGTCCTCGTCCTCATGGCGCTGGTCACCACCCTCATGACCGGTCCGCTGCTGCAGTCGATCGGGAGAGCGAGCCGCGTGAGCGACCCCCAGCCATCGGTCAGAGCCTGAACCGAGTGCGCCCCCGGACGTCGGCCGGGGGCGCACTCGTGGGGAGCGGTGGCGGTCAGGCCTGCTGCCTGCGGCGCAGTGTGAGGTACGTGCCCGTGACGCCGGCGGCCAGCAGGGCGCCCACACCGAGGCCGACCGGGAGGGCCGGGATCTCCGAAGTGCCGGTGGCGGCAGCCGTGTTCTGCATCGCCGGGCCGGGCGTGATGCTCGTGGTCACCGGGGCGATGTGCTTGACGGGTCCGACGGACTTCACCGAGCCGTCCGAGTTCAGCAGCACCTGCTTGTTGTTCGGGTGCCGGAAGTCGAACATGCCCGCCAGGGAACCGGCCGTCGCGTCGAAGGAGTGGTCGCCGACGCGGCCCGTGTGCCAGTTGTCCTCGATGAACCGGGTGATGGACGCCTGGTCCGTCAGCGTGTGGTCGACCTTGTTGACCTTGCTGTACGGCGAGATCACGAGCAGCGGCTGGCGGGTGCCCGGACCACAGCGGTCGGCGTAACCGCCGGACGCCTTCGGGCCGTTCTGGCAGGCCGGGCTGTCGGTGGCCTTGCCGTCGGAGCCGAGCGAGGAGTCCTTCGAGCCGTTGCGCGGCGCGGCGTACGCGTGGTCGTACCAGCCGTCGGAGTCGTCGTAGGCGACGACGACCGCGGTGGACTTCCACTGCGGCGAGCGCTGGATCGCGTTGATCTGCTTGACGAGGAAGTGCTGCTCGTCGAGCGGGTCGGAGTAGCCGGCGTGGCCGTCCTGGTACTCACCGGCCTTCACGAAGCTGACGGCCGGGAGCTTGCCCGCCTTGACGGCGGCGGTGAAGTCGGTCAGGTCGTAGTTGTGGTTGGCCCGCCCGCTGTGGCCGATCTCGGAGACGTTCTTCGGCGGCAGGTGGTGCGGGTTGGCCGTCGACCTGTAGTAGGCGAACGGGTTGTGGTGCGGGCTGTAGTCGGCCACGGCCGCGCCGCCCACGTTGGTGTGCGTGGTGTCGCACTTGGCGTACGAGCCGGACGTCCCGTTCCACGCGGCCGAGGGCCGGAAGCCGCCCTGGAACCAACCCCAGGACACCTTCTTCGCGTTGAGCAGGTCACCGACGTTGGCTCCCTGCATGGCCGCCAGCGCGTTGGTGCTGGTGTGGTCCTTGCCGGAGCAGTCGTCGAAGGCCGGGTCGGGGTCGTTGACCACCGTGCCCACGCCCTTCGCGTCGGGAGACTTGACGGCGTACGGGTCGGGCGTCGCCGTCCGCTTGCCGGTGGCCGGGTCGACGGAGACCACACCGTGCGTCTGACCGGAGACCAGGTTGAGCGCACCGGGCGTGGAAGGGCCGTAGACCGAGCTGAAGGAGCGGTCGGACAGGGAGTAGTGCTGGGCGTAGTTCCACAGCGCGGTGACGGTGTTGCCGTCGTAGTAGTCCATGACGAGGCCGGGCTCGCCGAACAGGCCCCCGCTGCACTTGTCGACCTCGGTGTTCTGCACGTACTGGTCGGCCTTGCCGCCGTTCGCCGCGTACTGCTCGGCCCCGTAGGAGTGGTTCTGGTCGCAGGTCATCGCCTGGGCGGGGGACAGCCGCTTCGGCGTGTACTGGTTGGGGTTCGTCCTGAGCAGCCCGGCGCGGGCCAGGGTGTCGATGTTCTTGGGAGTGTTCCTCGCCGCCTTGAACTTCGTGCCGTCCGTGTTGGCGGCCTTCGGGTACGTGGCGAAGTAGTGGTCGAAGGAGATGTTCTCGTCGAAGATCACGACGACGTGCTTGATGGGCGTCGCGGTCGAGGAGTGCCCGGAGGGCACCGCCGCCCAGCCGGGCGCGTTGCTGCCGAGCACCGTGAGCGCGGCCGCTCCGGCGAGCGCCGTGATGCTCCGGGTCGCCGCTCGTCTTCCTCTGCTGGCCATGGTGGTTCACCCTCCGGGCGAGAACGTCTGTGCGTCGTACGAGCACGGATGCTGCGCGAGCGGCGGGGCGCGTCGGCGGAGGGGCGGTGGCGTGGGAGTGAACACCGGGTCAGGGATGCTGGGGCAAACCTTGACGGTGAATTGACCCGCCTGCCCGCCGAGTTGTCCGGACAGGCTCAGCCGGCGCCACGCCCGACCAGCAGGGCGCGCCCGTACCAGTCCGCCGCGTCCCGCACCCCGGGCAGCGCGAAGAAGTAGCCGCCGCCGAACGGGAAGATGTAGTCGGTGAGCGGCTCGCCCGCCAGCCGGTGCTGCACGGCCTCGAACTGCCGTACCGGATCCTGCTGGTAGCAGGTGAACAGCAGGCCCATGTCGAGGTTGCCGTTGCCGTCCATGCCCCGGTCGTAGTTGTAGGCGCGGCGCAGGATGCGCTGGTGGGCGGTGGCGGCCGTGCGGGGGTTGGCCAGGCGTATGTGGGCGTCCAGCGGGATGACGTCGCCCTTGGGATCGTCGGCGTACTTCGGTGTGTCGTGTTCGTGGTCGCCGTCCAGCGGTGCGCCGGAGGAGCGGGCCCGGCCGAACATCCGCTCCTGCTCGCTCAGCGAGACCCGGTCCCAGAACTCCACCAGCATCCGGATCAGCCGGACGACCTGATAGCTGCCGCCCACCGCCCAGTCCGGCTCGCCCATGCCCCTGCCCACCCACACCAGGCGGGCCATCTCACCGGAGCTGTGCGCGTCCGGGTTGGCGGTGCCGTCCTTGAACCCCATCAGATTGCGCGGGGTGCCGGAGGGCCGGGGCGGACCGGAGAAGCCGTCCAGGCGCCAGCGCACCTGCATGCCGCCCCGGGTGTGCCGGGCGATGTCGCGCAGGGCGTGCAGGGTGGTGTCCGGGTCGTCGGCGTGCAGCTGGAGACTGAGGTCGCCGTGACACCACTCGGACCGCAGGTCGTCGTCCGGGAAGGCGGGCATGGCGGTCAGCCGCCGGGGTCGCAGCGCGGCCAGTCCGAACCGGTCGTCGAAGAGCGAGGCGCCGAACCCGACGGTCACGCCCAGCGCGCCCGGGGGCAGCCGGTCGCCCAGGATGCCCGAGTCCGCGGGCGGTCCGGTGATGCCCACCGGGGACGGCGTCCCGCCCGAGGTCAGGAAACGGGCCCGGTCGGTGAGGGTGCGCAGGAGGTCGGCCAGGTCCGCGCGGTGTTCGGCGGTCACGTCGAACGACACGAACACACTGGTCCGCCGCGAGGGCGCGAGCACGGATGCCTGGTGGGCGCCGTGGAAGGGGACGACGGCCGCTGTGGGGGCGGCGGCACCGGTGGCGAGCCCGGCTCCCGCGAGGGCGGCACCGCGCAGGAAGCCGCGCCTGCCCACTCCGTCGGGTCGGTCTGTTCCGCTCACGCCGTCCTCCGGGGGTCGCACAGGGTCGCCACCGACGCGAGCCGCTCGACCAGGTCGCCGAAGACCGAGTCGACGCGCTGCCGCCCGGCGCGGTCCAGGGCGGTCGGCGCGGTCCAGCGGCCGCCGTGCCGGAACCCGTCGAGCAGGTGCTGCGCGTGGTCCAGGTCCCGGTCGAGGCCGGGCAGGTCGGAGTACCGGGTGGTGAGCAGAGGGCGCAGCCGGGACAGCACCTCGCGGGTGCCGTCGAGGTTGGCACGGGCGGTGGCGAGGTTGCTGCCGCTGCCGTAGTCGGTCCGGCCGGTCAGCTCGAACTGCACGGTGTTCTCCAGGATCTCGTGCGCGTGCAGACCGAGCTGGGCCGGATCCATGCGGGTCTGCGACCAGCTGTCCCGCAGCCGGGTCACCGCCTTGACCAGCGCAGCGGACGGGGTGCGCAGGCGGCCCCCGGACTGCCCGTGCCACAGCCCGTACTCGACGCGGTGGAACCCGGTGAAGCCCCGGTCGCCCACCCCGTCGGGCAGTCCCGCGTCCGTACCGTCGATCTGCCCGTCCGCGTCCCCGAAGGCGTCGTACGCCGCCCCCAGCCGCTCGTACTCCAGATGGGCCGGCAGCCAGGCCGACCGGGCGCCGGCGAGATCGCCGCGGTCGATGTCCCGGCCGAGCTTCGTCGTCAGCCGGACCAGCTCGTCCAGACCGCCACCGACCCACTTCTGGTAGGCGAGCGCGGGCGGGATCAGGTCGTGCTCGGTGACGGGGGCCGCCCCCGGGCCGCGCCGCCCCGACGTGACAAGGACGCTGGGCCCGGTGACGGCGTCGGCGTCGTCGGGCACGCACTTGAAGGCGTACGTGCCCCTGCCCAGCCGGACGGTCAACTGCCGTGTCGTACCCGGGCCGATGCCCTCCACCTCGCCGTACACCACCTGGCTGCCCGGGTCCTCGAGGTAGACCTCGGCCGCACCGTCGGAGGCGTTGTGCAGGTCGAAGGTCTGCACCCCGGGCGCCGGCCGGGTCCAGCCGCGGCCGCAGCGGCTCGGCGAGACCTCGACCGTGACGGACCGTACGGCCCGCGCGGGGCGCCCGCCCACGAGGGAGAGCGCCAGCAGGGTCCCTCCCACGGCGAGGGCGAAGGCGAGGAGCAGTGCTCCAGCCGTTCGGAGAGCGACCGGCCGCGAGCCGAGGCGGGGCAACGGCATGGCGAGCCTTTCCGGAACGACGTACGCAGGCGCCCACGCGGCTGAGCGCAACGGCGGTGCGAACACCGGCGGGACGGCCTCATGTTAGGCAGCCCTTCGCACTCGAACAGTCGTCCCGACGATTCATTGACCAGGAATTCCCTCCCGGTTCACCGGCGGTCCTCCGGCCCCGCTCGGTCAGGGCTGCTCGGTGAGCCGGAAACTCTGGGCGGGGGAGTCGTCGCAGGTGCGCTGGGTCAGCTGGACGCTGTCCGCGGCCGTGGACGCGGCGCCGAGGCAACGGCCGCTGTGGGGCGATGAGTCCGGTGGCGGTCGCCCTCCCTGGCTGCACCTGGACTAGTACCGTAAGCTCGTACCTCTAATCGAGATACATCGCAAAGAGGTGTGAGCATGTCCCGTGCCCAGGTCTCCCCTCAGCCGCTGGTCTACGGTGAACATCCGGACCAGGTTGCCGATCTGTTCCTGCCCGCCGCGGGGCCTGGGCCGGCTGTGCCGCTGGTGCTGTTCTTCCACGGCGGCTTCTGGCGCGCCGAGCACGATCGGCAGCATGTCGCGGGATTCGCCCGGGCCTTGGCGGCGCAGAGCGGTTGTGCGGTCGCCAGTGTCGAGTACCGCCGGGTCGGTGGCGGAGGGGGCTGGCCGGTCACGTTGACCGACACGGCGGAGGCCGTCGACCGGCTGCCCCACCTCGCCGCGCAGGCCGCGCCCGGCCGTGTCGACCCGGCGCGCGTGGTCTACGCCGGGCACTCGGCCGGTGGTCACCTCGCCCTGTGGGCCGCGCTCCGGCACCGGTTGCCCGACGGGGCACCCGGCAGGGCCGAAACCCCGCCCGTCGTGCTCGGCGTGCTGGCCCTCGCCCCCACCGCGGACCTGGCGTGGGCCGACGAACTGGGCAGCGGCCGGGGCGCCGTCGCCGCCTTTCTCGGTGGTGGCAGGGAGCGGGTCCCGGACCGGTACGCCGCCGCCGACCCGGCAGCCCTGGGCGTCCCCGCCGGCCGTACGGTCGTGGTCCACGGCGCCCTGGACGAGGCGCTGCCCGTCGCCATGGCCCGCCGGTACGCCGCACGGGCGGGCGCCTCGCTCCACGAGCTGCCCGGGGCCGGTCACTTCGACGTGATCGACCCCGACTCGGTGGCCTGGCCCGTGGTGACCGAGGCGCTGCGGACCGTCGTCGCCGGGGCCGAGAACTGAAGCAGCGGGCGGCCGAGCCCCGTTCAGCGAACGGGGAAACCGAAGGAGTACCCCTGCTGCTTCAGCCAGGGCAGGAGGGTGCGCAGCGCGGCCACGGTCTGGGAGCGGTCGCCGCCGGCGTCGTGGAAGAGCAGGGTGGGGCCGTTGTGCAACTCGCCCTTGACGGTGGTGACGATGGCGTCGGTGCCGGGCCGCTCGAAGTCCTTGGAGTCGACGTTCCAGCCCAGCGGCCGCATCCCGTGCGAGGCCGCGAGGTGCCGGCTGTACGGGGTGAACGCGCCGCCCGGGGCCCGGTAGTACATCGGCCGTACGCCCCCGGACGCCTTCGTGATCTGGCGCTCGGCGTCCAGGATCTGCTGCGACTGGTAGGCCTCGGACTTCTTGTCCATGGTGGTGTCGTGCGACACCGTGTGGTCGCACAGCCGGTGCCCGGCCGCCACCACCTTCTTGACCATGTCGGGGTGGGCCTCCGCCTGGGTGCCGACCATGCAGAACGTCGCCTTCACACCGTTGTCCTTGAGTACCTGCAGCACCTGCGGGGTCCACTGCGGGTCGGGGCCGTCGTCGATGGTGATGTTGACCGCGTGGTCGCCGCCGTCGGAGGCATGGACGATCGTGGCGGACACGGGCACCGTCTTCTTGGCGGCGGGGTGCGCCGCCTGGTGTCCACCGGTCTGGCCGGCCTGCGCGGTCCACACCGACGTGGCGGCGGCAACCGCCGTCACCCCGACCGCCGCCGCGACCACCCGGCCGTACCATCCCCGCCCGCCATGCCGTGCCATGTCCGCCCCGCTCTTCGCCGTGTTGGTGGGTCCCCCCGTGCACCTGTCAGGACGGGATAAGTGGGCCGCGGGATCCCTCTGTTACCGATCACGGACAATTCCGGGGTACTTCTGGGACAGGCGCCCGAGCGGCCCCCACCGGAACCCCCGGCTCCGGCAGCAACGGCTCGACGAGCGACCACAATTCATCCGACACGTTCCACGGCTGGGACTGTCTCTTCCCCGCGACGAGACCGACGAGACCGACGAGCGGACGGGCCAACGGCAACGTGTCGTCCTGATCGCACCCTTGAGACGACACTGCTTCGACCGAGCACGCCACCGCGGGGGGGCGTTCGCCTTCGGGCTCACCACCGTGGGTCGGTCGAAAGTCGGTCGGGGCGCCCGCCGTTGGGCTAGCCTCGATGCTCCTGGTGTGGGTCGCAGATGCTGGGGCGACAGTCTGCAGCTGTGGGGAGCTAGGGGGCTAGGGTGGGGGTTGTGGCGCGGCTGCCGCTGGAAGGCGGGGGCTCGGTTCTGCTGGCGGCGGTGGAGGAGCGGGAGCCGGACGGGCCGGTGAAGGTGGGGCGGCTGGCGGGCGCCGTGCAGGAGCTGCCGCACACGGTGCAGCAGGCGCTGCGTCCGGTGGCGGGCCTGGCACGGGCGGCGCTGGAGCAGCTGCGGCAGGCCGGGCCGGACGAGGTCGTGATCGAGTTCGGTGTCGACCTGTCCGCCGAGGCCGGCGCCGTGATCGCCAGGAGCGAGACGGGCTGCCACCTGACCGTCACGGTGACCTGGCACGCCTCACCCGGCACCTCTGCCGCATCGGACGGCGCCGGCCCGGACGGCGGCGGTGCGTGACGGGCGAGGTGCGCCCGCCGGGCGGGGCGAGGCAGGGTTTCCACCACGCGGTCGCCGAAGTCCGCAGTGCGACCGGGGCGGTGGCCGGGGCGGGCTTCCTGGTCGGCCCCGGGCTGCTGGCCACGTGCGCCCACGTGGTGGAGAACGCCGGGTTCGGGCCCGGGCAGCAGGTGCCGCTGGTCTTTCCCGCCTGGCCCGAGCCCCTGCAGTGGCAGGGGGCCGTGGAGACCGACACCTGGCGTGACCGGGACGCGGAGGACGTGGCATTCCTGCGGCTGCAGGGCGCCCCGCCGGGCCTGGCGGCGCTCGCGCTGGGCATCGCCGAGGACTGCCTCGACCACTGCGGCAGCACCTACGGCTTCCCCAAGCACGCCAGACCTGGCGGGCACTTCGGCAAGTTGAAGGTCGGCCGCCTGCTGGAGGGCGCCGCCCCACAGGGGACGGTCCCGCTGCTCCAGCTGTCCGACGCCAACGAGCTGACCGAGGGCTTCAGCGGCGGCCCCGTCGTCGACGACGCCACCGGGCTGGTGATCGGCATGACCAACGCGATCACTCACCCCGACCGGCACTCCCGTGGGCTGGGCATCGCCTACGCCACCCCTGCCCGGACCCTGCGCGCCCTGCACCCCGAGCTGGCCGAGCACGCGGTGTGCCCCTACCCGGGCCTGGAGCCGTTCACCGCTGACCATGCCACCGTCTTCGGCGGTCGCACCACCGCCCTGGATGCCGTCCTCGCGGCGCTGCGCGGGCCCGCCCGGACACTGCTGCTGCTGGGGCCGTCCGGATCGGGCAAGTCCTCCCTCCTGCAGGCCGGGGCGCTGCCCGCTCTGGCCGAGGGGAAGGCGGTGCCCGGCAGCGACCGCTGGCTGCCCGTCCTGGTCCCCAACCCCGGCCACGACCTGATGGCCGCCGCCGAGCAACACGGCCTGCCCGGCGCCGCCACCGACGGCATAGAGGCCGCCGTCGACCGCCTCCTGGCTGCCCGCCCCGACCGCACCCGCGTCCTGCTGGTCATCGACCAGTTCGAAGAACTCCTCACCCCTGCCGCAACGCCGGGCGACGGGGGCGGTATTGGAGCGGCAGCCCGGCAACTGGCCGGCCTGGCCGAATCCTGGGCCCCGCTCACCGTGGTTCTGGCCATGCGCGACGACTTCTATGCCCCCCTGGCCGCCCGGGCTCCGGCCCTGCTGGAGTCTGCTTCCCCGCCCCTGAACATCCCCGCCACCCTGAGCGAGCGTGACCTGCGCGCCATGATCGAACACGGCGATCTCGGCCCGAAACTCGAAAACGGCCTGACCGCCCGCCTGATCGGCGACCTGCTCCCCCCGGCCGACGGCCCACAGCCCCGCATCGCCCGGAGCACCCCGGTCACCTGCCTGCCGGCCCTGCAGCTCACCCTTCGCCAGCTATGGGAGTGCCGCACCTACGGGATCCTCACCCATGACGCCTACGAACGCATCGGCACCGTCACCGGCGCCCTCAGCACCTGGTGCACCACCGAATTCCGAAAGCTGCCGCAACGCGACGCCGCCCAGCGGATCCTGACCGCACTGGTCCAGCCCGCCGACCCCGACCACGCCACCCCCGCCGCCCGCCGTCGCCTGCCCCTGACCACCCTCCGCGACCTGACCACCGGCCCCCACACCGCACCCGGTCAGGACGGCTTCGACACGGCCCTGGCCGCCCTCGCCCGCCACCGGTTCATCACCATCCGAGTCCCGCGGCCGAGCCCCGCAGCCGCCGAGCCGGCACGGGGACACGCCACAGCGGAACACCGCAAGCCGGTGGAGCAGCCCGAACCGGTCGCAGAACTCATCCACGACTCCCTCGTCCGCGACTGGCCCCACCTGCACACCTGGGTCACCGAGGACCAGGACTTCCACCGCTGGCTCCGCCGCACCGAGGACCAGCACACACGCTGGCTCCGCCGCACCGAGGACCAGCGCACACGCCAGAAGCAGCCCCGCGACGAAGGCCGGCGCACACGCCGGAAGCAGCCCCGCAAAGCCGACGAGCTGCTGCGTGGCAGCGACCTGGCGGTCGGCCTCGACTACGCGCGCCGCCGCGGCCTGCCCGCGCACATCCGCCGCTACCTCGCCACCAGCCGCCGCCGCGCCCGCCGCCGCACGTCCATCCTGGCCGGCCTGCTCGCCCTCGCCCTCATCGCCACCGGGCTGGCCAGCTGGCAGTGGCACGACGCCGTCACTGCCCGCCACCAATCCGAGACCGCCCGCCACCAAGCCGAATCCCGTCAGATCGTCACTGAATCCGACAATCTCACGGTCACTCACCCCGAACTCGCCATGCTCCTGGCCGCCTACGCCTACCGCACCAGCGACACGCCGGAAGCCACTGCAGCCCTCCGCGCCTTCGGTACCAACCCCTTGCCGCACGCCCTCGTCGGCCACACCGAGAGCGTGCGGGCGGTGGTGTTCAGTCCCGACGGCGCGACCTTGGCCACCGCCGGCGACGACGGCACCGCACGCCTGTGGGACACCGCCACCGGACACCTCCTCCACATCCTCAGCCACACAGGCTGGGTGAACGCGACCGCCTTCAGCCCAGACGGCAGGACCCTGGCCACCGCCGGCAGGGACGGCACCGCACGCCTGTGGGACACCGCCACCGGACACCCCCTCCACACCCTCATCGGCCACAGCGAGAACGTGCGGGCGGTGGTGTTCAGTCCCGACGGCGCGACCCTGGCCACCGCCGGCAACGACGGCACCGCACGCTTGTGGGACACCGCCACCGGACACCCCCTCCACGCCCTCATCGGCCACAGCGAGAACGTGCGGGCGGTGGTGTTCAGTCCCGACGGCACCACCTTGGCCACCGGTAGCGAGGACGGCACCGCACGTCTGTGGGACACCGCCACCGGGCACTCCCTCCACACCCTCCGCCACACAGGCTCGGTGAACGCGACCGCCTTCAGCCCTGACGGCAGGACCCTGGCCACCGCCGGCGAGGACGGCACCGCACGTCTGTGGGACGCCCGCACCGGGCACTCACTCCACACCCTCCGCCACACAGGCTGGGTGAACGCGACCGCCTTCAGTCCCGACGGCGCGATCCTGGCCACCGCCGGCATGGACGGCACCGCACGCTTGTGGGACACCGCCTCCGGGCACCCCCTGCGCACCCTCACCCACCTGGACAGCGTGAATGCAGTGGTGTTCAGTCCCGACGGCACCACCTTGGCCACCGTCGGCGAGGACGGCACCGCACGGATCTGGGACACCACCATCGGTCACCCCCTGCGCACCCTCCCCGGCCTGGAGGGGGACGTGTACAAAGTGGTGTTCAGTCCCGACGGTACGATCCTGGCCGCCGCCGGCGACCACGGCGCCGTGCAGCTGTGGGACACCGTCACAGGCCGCCCCCTGCGCACCCTCACCGGCCTGGACAGTGTGAATGCAGTGGCGTTCAGTCCCGACGGTACGATCCTGGCCGCCGCCGCCGGCGACGACGGTGCCGTGCAGCTGTGGGACACCGTCACAGGCCGCCCCCTGCGCACCCTCACCGGCCTGCACGGGGACGTGTACAAAGTGGTGTTCAGTCCCGACGGTACGACCCTGGCCGCCGCCGGCGACCACGGTGCCGTGCAGCTGTGGGACACCGCCGCAGGCCGCCCCCTGCACACCGTCCGTATCCGCAGGGGTTCCCTGTTTGTGGTGGCGTTCAGTCCAGACGGCCGCACCCTGGCCACCGGTGGGCTGGCCTGCCCTGTGGAGCTGTGGGACGCCGCCACAGGCCGTCCGCTGCGCACCCTCCCCGGCCTCACCGGCATCGTGTATGCGATCGTGTTCAGCCCGGATGGCCGCGCCTTTGCCACCGCCAGCGACGATGCGGGTCTATGGGACACCGCCACAGGCCACCCCCTCCAGACTTTCACCGGCCACAGCAGCACAGTGTTCTCGGTGGCGTTCAGCCCGGACGGCACCACTCTGGCCACCGCCAGCAGGGACGGCACCGCACGCCTGTGGGACACCGCCACAGGTCGCCCCCTGCATACCCTCACCGGCCACACGGCCAACGTCTCCTCAGCGGTTTTCAGCCCGGACGGCACCACTCTGGCCACCGCCAGCAGGGACGGCACCGCACGCCTGTGGGACACCGCCACAGGTCGCCCCCTGCGCACCCTCACCGGCCACACGGCCAGCGTCTCCTCGGTGGCGTTCAGTCCAGACGGCACCACCCTGGCCACCACCAGCGAAGATCACACCGCACGCCTGTGGAACACAGATCTGCCCGACCCGACAGAGGCCATCACCAGGATCTGCAAGGTGGTGGGTCGGGACCTCACTGCGGCCGAGCGGGCCGCCTATCTCCCCTCCGGGGCGACCGGCAGGGTGTGCCGGACCTGACGTGCATCGCCACGGGGTGCGTTTCTTCCTGACCAGCAGATTCCCGCTCCCGGCGCTGCGCGCGCCCGGCCTGCGCCTGCGGCTGACGCGCTCCGACGCCCCGAGACCGCCGCGTTCATCTACCTGAACATCACTCACGTGGGTGTGCATGGCAGGGCGGGCTGTGCAAGGCTCGATCAACTTCCCTTCCGCTGTGTCGAGTTGGAGGATGCGAGCCGATGGAGATCTCCCGACGTTCCGTGCTGACCACGGCGGCCGGCGCCGCCACCCTGTACGCGGTGCCGACGACCCCGGCCCAGGCGGCCGAGCAGACCCCCGCTGCGGTCGTCCGCACGCTCCGGGCCGCCGCGGACTACGCGATCGGGAAACTCCGCACCGTCGCCCCGGGCGTGACGGCCTTTCCGATCGGCACGAAGGCCGAGAAGTGGGTGTATTCGCAGAACGGCGACTGGGTCGGCGGCTTCTGGCCCGGCACGCTCTGGATGGCCTGGCTCCACAGCGGCGACGACACCTTCCGCACCCTGGCGCTCGACTCCGCGAAGAAGCTCGCTCCCCGTCAGACCGACACCACCACCCACGACCTCGGGTTCCTCTTCTCCCCTTCCTGGGTCACCGCATGGCGCCTGACGGGGGACGACACCTGGCGGGCCGGCGCCGTGCGGGCGGCCGACTCGCTGATCCGGCGCTACAACCCCAACGGCCGTTTCATCCGGGCCTGGGGCGCGCTGAACGATCCGAACAACGCGGGCCGCGTCATCATGGACACGATGATGAACCTCGACCTGCTGGCCTTCGTGAGCGAGCAGACGGGCGACGGGAAGTACCTCGACATCGCCACGGAACACGCGAGGACCGCCCAGCGGGTGTTCCCGCGCCCGGACGGCTCGACCCCCCACGTGTACGACTTCGACCCCGCCACCGGCGCGCCGATCGGCCCCGGCACCGTACAGGGTTACAGCCCCACGTCCTGCTGGGCACGCGGACAGGCCTGGGGCATCTACGGGTTCACGACGATCCACCGGCGCACCGGCGACCAGCAGTTCCTGACGACCGCACGCCGACTCGCCGACTACGCGCTGGGCGCCCTCACCCCCGACCACGTCCCCGTGTGGGACTACCGTGCGCCCCAGCAGCCCTACGACGTCAAGGACGCCTCCGCCGGCGCGATCATGGCCTGCGGTCTGCTGGACCTTTCCGCTGCGACGGGCCGGTCCGAGTACCGGGAAGCCGGCCTGCGCCTGCTGACCGCGCTGGCCAAGACCTGCCTGACCCGGAACTCGACGCGCGCCGAGGCAGTCGTCGCCCGCTGCACCCGCAACCGCCCGGCCGAGGACGGGATCGAGATCTCCCTCCCGTACGCCGACTACTACCTCCTCGAAGGCATCCTGCGCGTCCTGCGGCCGCAAGACGTCGACCGGGCGATCGACCTTTCCGGCGCGAAATGAGGGCGACCTGGGGCCGAGGTGACGCTACGGTGCCCTGATGCCCCTGTATCCGGAGATCGAGCCGTACGCACACGGCATGCTCGACGTCGGCGACCACAACCTCGTGTACTGGGAGACCTGTGGCAACCCCGAGGGCAAGCCGGCGGTCGTGCTGCACGGCGGGCCGGGATCCGGGTGAGGCCCCTACCCCCGGCGCCTGTTCGACCCGGCCGCCTACCGGATCGTCCTGCTCGACCAGCGGGGCAGCGGCCGCTCGACACCGCACGCGAGCGACTACGACACCGACATGAGCGTCAACACGACCGCGCACGTCATGGCCGACCTGGAGATGCTGCGGCAGCACCTCGGCATCGAGCGCTGGCTGGTCTGGGGCGTGTCCTGGGGCTCGGTGCTCGCCCTCCGGTACGCGCAGACGCATCCGGAATCCGTCTCCGAGCTGGTGCTGACCGCAGTGGCGACAGGCTCCAACGCCGAGGTGGAGCTGCTCACCCGGGGACTCGGCAGGATCTTCCCGGAGGCCTTCGACCGGTTCCTGGCCGAACTGCCGCCCGCCGAGCGCGACGGCAACCTCGCCGCGGCCTGCAGCCGGCTCCTGGAGTCCCCCGACCCCGCGGTACGGGAGCGGGCGGCGCGGGCCTGGACCGACTGGGAGACGGCGACCGTCCCCGCACCGCCGCGCTCGGTCGCCCGCTTCGAGGACCCCGTGTACCGCATGGGCTTCGCCCGCACCGTCACCCACTACTGGGGCAACGACCACTTCCTGGGCGAGGGCAACGACGAGGGCGTGGTCCTGCGCCACGCCCACCTCCTCGCCGGCATCCCCGGCACCCTCGTGCAGGGATCGCTCGACTTCGGCAACCTCCTCGGCATCGTCTGGCGCCTCCACCAGGCCTGGCCCGGCAGCGAGTTGGTCACGGTGGACGACGCCGGCCACACCACGGGGGCACCGGGTGTGGCGGAGGCACTCGTGGCGGCGACGGACAAGTACCGGAAGTGAGCAGGACCCGGTCGGCGGGCACGACTCGGATCCCGACACATCGGCACCGTCGGGAGCCGGACGAGTCCCAGCCGGTGAACGGGTCTTTTGGCGTGGGGATGCACGGGGACGGAAGCTGTTCCGTGTCTTCGGTGAGGATGCCCCGGACGAGCCTGAGGACGCGGTTCTCGTTCTCGTACCGTGGGTCCTCGTCGTCGCGCACGTGCAGAGCCCGCCTCGATTCCACGGCCCGTCAGGTGAGTGGCCGCCGCGCGTACACCTCGATCTCGATCTTCATGCGAGGGTCGGCGAGGCCGCAGACAAGCATCGTCGCGGCCGGGCGGACCTCGCCGAAGCAGCGGCGCAGGACCGGCCAGCAGGGCTCGAAGTCCTCGCGCTCGGGCAGCAGGTAACGCACCCGTACGACGTCCGCGAAGTCACAGCCCGCCTCGGTCAGCGCCGCACCGATGTTACGGAGGCACTGCTCGGCCTGTTCCACCACGTCGTCGCAGATGGTCATGGTGGCGTAGTCGAACCCGGTCGTCCCGGACACATGCACCCAGTCGCCGTCCACCACGGCACGGGCATACCCGATCTGCTCCTCGAAGGCCGAGCCGCTGAGGATCGCACGTCGCTCTGTCATGCGCCGAACGCTAGGTGACCTGCATCGATACGTCTAATACTGCGAGGGTCATGACCTGATATCTCTAGGCGTATGACGCGACCCGAACTTCCCCTCGCGCAGCTGCACGCCTTCGTCGTGCTCGCCGAGGAACTCCACTTCGGCCACGCGGCCGCCCGGCTCGGCGTCGCCCAGCCACCGCTGAGCCAGCAGATCCGCCGCCTGGAGGACAAGGTCGGACATGCGCTGTTCAGCCGCGAGCCGGGACATGTCGCGCTCACTCCGGCCGGCCGCGAACTGCTCCCGGCCGCCCGGCGGGCCCTCACCGACCTCGCGGACGGCTTGGCCGCGGCCCGCGCCGTCGGCAGCGGCCGGGCCGGCCGGCTGCGCATCGGATTCGCCGGCTCTCTCGCCCTGACCGTCCTGCCCGGACTGCTGCGCACCTTCCGGCAGCGGTTCCCCGATGTCCACCTGGACATCCACGAGATGACCACCGCGCCGCAGATCGCGGCCCTGCACGACAGGACCATCGACATCGGACTGCTGCGCGAACCGCCCGCCGGTGAACCGGAGATCGGCTTCCGGACGGTCCTCAACGAGCCCTTCGTGGCCGTGCTCCCTGCCACCCACCCCCTGGCCGCCCAACGGACCGTACGAGTGGCGCAGTTGGCCGACTCACCGTTCGTGCTCCTGCCCCGGGCGGTCGGCCCCGGACTGTACGACCGGATCACCGGCCTGTGCGCGGACGCGGGCTTCGCACCCCGGACGGCCCAGCACGCGGTGGAATGGCAGACCGTGTGCGCCCTCGTGGAAACCGGTCTGGGAGTCTCCCTGGCCCCGGCCTCCATCCGGCGCATCCGCCTCAAGGGCGTCGCGTTCCGCGGGATCGCCCCCGGCACCGCCCGCACCCGGGTCGCCGTGGCCTGGCGCACGGCCGACCCGAACCCCCTGGTCGCCCACCTTCTCGCGACGGTCGGCGGGGAATGACCCGAGCGTGCACGACGCCGCGTCCGTCAGCGGCCGTAACGGCGCTCCCGGGCCGCGTACGACCGCAGGGCCCGCAGCAGGTCGATCTCGCGGAACGCCGGCCACAGGACGTCGACGAAGTGCACCTCGGCGTAGGCGGACTGCCACAACAGGAAGCCGGAGAGCCGCTGCTCGCCGGAGGTGCGGATGATGAAGTCGGTGTCGTGCCCGGCCGGCGAGTACAGGTTGTCGGTGATGTGCTCCAGGTCGAAGTCGGCGGCCAGCTCCGTGGGGTCGCCCCCTGCGCTGATGTGCTTGTCGAAGGCCGCCTTGACGGCATCGACGATCTCCCGGCGGCCGCCGTAGCCGACGGCGACGTCGACCTTCAGCCCGCCGCGGCCCTGGGTGAGGGCGGCGGCCTCCTTGAGGACGCGGGCGGTGTTCCCGGGCAGCAGGTCGAGCGCCCCGATGATCTCGATCTCCCAGGGCTCCCCGGGGGCGCAGATGCGCCGGACGGTCTCCTCGATTATGTCGAGCAGGGGACCGAGTTCGTCGGCCGGCCGGTGGAGGTTGTCGTCGGACAGCATCCACAGCGTGACGTGCTTGATGCCGGCGTGGGTGCACCAATGCAGGAAGTCCGTGACCTTGGCGCCGCCGACGCGGTACCCCTCGCGCACGTCCTGATGTCCCGCACCCCTGGCCCAGCGCCGGTTCCCGTCCAGCATGATCGCCACGTGCCGCGGCCGGGGCAGGCCTTCCAGCTTGCGGTTCAGGCGCCGTACATAGATCGCTTCCAACGCCGAACGCAAGGCCTTCATCGCCACACCGATGTCCCTTCTCCCTACCCGTGTTCGAGGGCGCAAGGATAGTGCCACGTCCCGCGCACGAGCCACGCGGGAGCGGAGCGTGCGGTCCGCGCGGAGCGACTACGCTGCGGGCGTGACCGGTCGACCGATGAGCCGCCGCGGCCTGTTGGAGGCCGCGGTCCTCGGCGCCCCGGCCCTCGCCCTGGCCGGCTGCGCCGGGGACGGCGGACCCGACTGGCGGCTCAGGCTCGCGACGGGAGCGCCCGGTGGGCCGTACAACGCCTTCGGCAAGGCACTGGCCGTCCAGGCCGCACAGGCCGTCCCCCGACTGCACATCACCCCGCTCAGCACCGCGGCCAGCGTGGACAACCTCCGCAGGCTCGGCGCCGGATCGGCGGACCTGGGCCTGGCGATGGCGGACGCCGCCGAGGACGCAGTGCAGGGGCGGGAGCCGTTCTCGAGCCGGGCCGCCGTGACGGCTCTCGCCCGCGTCTACGTCAACTACACGCACCTGGTCGTACCGGCCGACGGACCCGTACGGTCCGTGGGGGATCTCGCGGGCCGGTCGGTCGCCACCGGCGCGGCGGGCTCCGGCGGGCAGGTGCTCGCGAACCGGCTGCTGCGGGTGACGGGTCTGACCGGGCAACGGTCGGTACGGCAACGGCAGCTCGGCCTCGCCGCCTCGGTGGAGGCACTGCGCACGGGCACGGTCGACGCGCTGATCTGGGCCGGGGGAGTGCCGACCCCCGCCCTGTCGGCGCTGGCCCGTGAATTCCCCTTGCGCTTCCTGCCGCTGGAGGAACAGGCCGCCGTCCTGCGCGACACGTACGGCCCCGTCTACACGGCGGTCACCCTCCCGTCCGGCGTGTACGGGCTCACCGAGCCGGTCGGCACCGTCGGCGTGGGCAACTATCTGCTGGCCCGCTCCCAGGTGCCGCAGCAGGCGGTGCGCGAGGTGCTCCGGGTGGTGTTCGACCGGTGGCGTGTGCTGCTGCGTGAGGTCACCGCGGGCGCCCGGCTAGAACCCAGGTTCGCCGTCGCCACGGGGGACGTGCCCCTGCACCCCGGCGCGGTGGCCTACTACCGCTCGGTCTACGGCTGACCCGGCACCGGACCCGGCAGCCGCAGCTCCACCACCAGTCCGTGGGGACGGTTGCCGGCCGTGGCGAGCCGACCCCCGCTGAGGCGGGCGATCTCGTCGGCGATGGCCAGGCCCAGGCCGCTGCCGGGCACGTTCTGGTGCTCGGGTGCCCGGGCGAAACGCCGGGTGAGCAGCGGGAGCTGGTCGTCCGGCACCCCCGGCCCGTCGTCGGCGACGCGCACCACGACCTCACCGTCCGCGAGCGCGGCCGTCACCGCGACCCGCCCGCCGGACGGGACGAACTTGACCGCGTTGTCGAGGACCGCGTCGAGGATCCGGCCGACGGCGTCCGGCACGGCAGGCGCCCGCAATCCCTCCCGCACGGCAGCGGCGCTCAGCGTCAGCCCGGAGGCCTCGAACACCGGCTGCCACGCGGCCACCCGCTCACGCACCCCGCGGGTCACGTCCTGCTCGGTCCGCTCCGCCGTGCCCGACTCCACCCGCGCCAGCGCGAGCAGGCCGTCGAGCAGCTCCTCCAGGCGCTCCGCCTCGTCCAGGGCACGCGCGTGCTCCTTCCGGCCGGGGCCGGGCGCGAGATGGGGCTCGACGTTCTCCAGCTGGAGCACCAGGGTGGCCAGCGGGTTGCGCAGTTGGTGCGAGGCGTCGGCGACGAAGGCGCGCTGGCGGCCGAGGGAGTCGGCGACGGCCTCGGCCATGCCGTTGAAGTGCCGGCGCAGGCTGCGCAGTTCGGGAGGCCCCGTGCCGGAGACGGCCCGGGTCTCCAGGCTGCCGGACGCCAGTGCGGCGACGGCCCGGTCGAGGTCACGGACCGGGCGCATCAGCCAGCGGGTGATGCCGGCCGCGACCAGGGCCGCGGCCGCGAAGGAGGTGAGCGCCCCGCAGGCGATGAGCGCCCAGCGCACGGTCACGTCCCGCCGGGCCGCGGCGGTCGGGACGGCCAGCAGGACCGCGCCGCTGACCCGTTCGTCCCGGCCGACCGGCTCTGCGAGCACCACCCGGTCCGGCCCCCACGGCCGCACGGTCGGCAGCCGCTCGGTGGACCGCCCGGTCAGCGCCCGGCCCAGGACGTCGTCCGCTGCGGACGGGGAGACGCCGGCCCCCGCCTGCGCGAGGGTCCGCCCCGCGGAGTCCACCACGGTCACCGAGGCGCCGTACAGCTCGGCGTACCGGCCGATCTCGGTGGAGAGTTCGGCACGGTCGGCGGCGGTGCGCACCCGGTCGGCGAGGTCGGCGAACCGTACGGCGTCGGCGCGCCGCTGGAGCAGCAGATGCTCTGTCCGCCCGCTCGCGTACGAGCCGGCCAGCGGAACCGACAGCAGCAGCGTCGCGGCCCCGATCAGCACCATCAGCACGGCCAGCAGCCTGCGCCTCATGGCCGGCGGCCGTCGGTGCCGAGCTGGTACCCGAAGCCCCGCACCGTACGTACCAGTTCGGCGCGGCCCGTCTTCGCGCGGATACCTGCCACGTGCACGTCCAGGGACCGGGACGCGGCGAGGAAGGCGTCGCCCCAGATCCGGTCCAGGATCTCCTCGCGGGAGTGCACCTCGTCCGGCCGGGCCGCGAGGAAGGCGAGGACGTCGAACTCACGCCGGGTGAGCCGTACTTCCGCGCCGTCGACCGTGACCGTACGGCCCGCGATGTCGATCTCCACGTCGCCGGTGCGCACGGGACCTCCACCGCCGTCCGTGCCACGGGACGCCGCTGCCCCGGTGCGGCGGCGCACGGTGTCGATCCGGGCCATCAGCTCGTTCATCCGGAACGGCTTGACCACGTAGTCGTCGGCGCCGGCCCGCAGCCCCTGCACGATGTCGCGCTCCTCGCAGCGGGCCGTCACCACGATCAGCGGCGCGTCGCACACCGTGCGCAGCCGCCGCAGCAGCTCCAGCCCGTCCAGGTCGGGCAGGCCGAGGTCGAGCAGCACGAACTCGGCCGCGTGGACGTACCGCAGGGCGTCCAGGGCCCGGCCGGCCCTGCGCACCGTGTGCCCCCGCTGGGCGAGGGCCGTGGTCAGGGCCTGGGCCATACGGTCGTCGTCCTCGACGAGCAGCGCGTGCATGTGACGTCCTCGTGCCGTGGTGACCTGGGCGGCAGCTTACGGAAGCGGCACCGTCCGGGTCACCACCGCGTCAGTGGACGGCCTTCGCGGGACTGTGGTCGCGGCCGGTGTCCGCCGCGACCTCGGCGCGGCTGAGCGCCGCGTTGCGGGTGTCCGGCATCAGCACGTAGGTGACCAGCGACACGAGCGCGCACCCCGACACGTACCAGAAGAACACCTTCTCGTGACCGCTGTCCTTGAACCACAGAGCCACGTACTCCGCCGTCCCGCCGAACAGCGCGTTGGCGACGGCGTACGGCAGCGCCACCCCGAGGGCGCGGACCCGGGTGGGGAACAGCTCCGCCTTCACGGCCGCGTTGATCGAGGTGTACCCGGTGACGATGACCAGGGCCAGCAGGGACAGCCCCAGCGCCGACCAGTACGAGGACGCCGATCCGAGCGCGGTCATGATGGGGTACGTGCCCACCGTGCAGCCGACCGCGAAGGTGATCAGCAGCGGCCGGCGGCCGATCCGGTCGGAGAGCATCCCGGCGAAGGGCTGGAGCAGCGCGAAGACGGTGAGCGCGGTGAAACTCACCAGGGTGGCCGTGGACTTGGCCATGCCGGCGCTGCCGATCAGGTACTTGGTGAGGTACGTGGTGTAGGTGTAGTACGCCACCGTGCCGCCCAGGGTGAGCGCCATGACCAGCCCGGCCTCGCGGCGGTGCTGCCACAACGCCCTGAGCGTGCCGCGCGCGGTGTCCGTACGGTCCTCCGCCCCGGACTCCTCGGTGAAGGCCTCGGTCTCGGTCAGCCGGCGCCGCAGCCAGAACACCACCCCGGCGAACAGGGCACCGAGCACGAACGGGATCCGCCAGCCCCAGCTCTCCAACTGGTCCGTGGTCAGGGTGTGCTGCATCGTGATGAGGATGGCGAGGCCGAGGATCTGGCCGCACGTCATCGACACGTACTGGAACGAGGAGCCGAGGCCGCGCCGGTCGCGGGCGGACGCCTCGGTCAGGTAGGTGGCGCTGGCGGCGTACTCGCCACCGATGCTCAGGCCCTGCAGCAGCCGGGCCAGGAGCAGCACCACGGCGCCGAAGTAGCCGGCCTGTCCGTAGGTGGGCGCGACGGCGATGAGCAGGGCGGCCACCGACATCATGGTGACGGTGAGGGTGAGCGCGCTCTTGCGCCCGTGCCGGTCCGCCGCCCGCCCGAGGATCCACCCGCCGACCGGGCGCATCAGGAAGCCGACGGCGAAGATGCCGGCCGTGTTCAGCAGCTTGGTGGTCGGGTTGTCGCCGGGGAAGAACGAGTCGGCGAAGTAGATCGCGAAGCTGGCGTAGACGAACCAGTCGTACCACTCGACGAGGTTGCCCAGGGACCCGCCGACGAGGGCGAGACGGCGGTTGCCCGGGGAGGCCGACGGCGGCTTTCCGGGCAGGGCGGCGGACGAGGACATGGCGGCTCCAGGTGGGGAAATCCGGTGGGATCGGGGAGCGGGAGAGTGCCCCCCGGAACCTGAGTGCGCCCGAGCATGCGGGCCGCCGTCGCACCCGGACAAGGTCCGCCGCGCAGATCTAACATGCCGCTAAGAAAGCGGCTGTGAGCCCGTCCGGGAAGGCGGCTGCGGACCCGTCACTCGCCCGCCAGCGCCGCCCGGACGATCGCCGCTGCCGCCTTGGCCGCCGAGAGGACCGGCGTCGTGCTGCGCGCGGCCCGGCCGAGCATGAAGGCGCCCTCCAGCAGCGCGATGACCGAGCTTGCCGTCTCCCGGGCGGCGGGTTCGGGGACGCCCCCCTCGGCGTAGTACGCGGCGAGACGGTCGATCCAGCTGTCGAAGACCTCCGAAGTGGCCTCGCGCAGCTTCTCGTTGGTGCCGGCGACCTCCATCGCGACCGTGGCGATGGGGCAGGGGTCGGCGAAGTCGAGTTCGGCGAGGGTGCCGGCCGCGGCTGTGAAGGCGTCGGCGGTGGCCGCGGCGCGGTCCTCGTACGGCGTCATGAGCGCGGTGATGAGCCCCAGGTAGACGGCGCCCGAGGTGCGGATCACCTCCTCGCCCAACTGGGCCTTCCCGCCGGGGAAGAAGTGGTAGATCGAGCCGAAGGGCGCACCGGCGGCCTCCGCGATCTGCTTCATGCCGGTGCCCGTGTAGCCCGTGCGCCGGAACAGCTCCGTGCCGGCGCTCACGATGCGCTGCCTGGTCTCGTGGGTGCTGGGAGCCTTGCTGTCACTCACGACGGGAGCCTCCGGGAAGCCGCTGGTGCTGTGTGCCCTTCCGTGCCTATTCTGTCACTAGAACGCTCTATCTAGTGCCAACTGGGTCGGAGGCGGGGCCATGCCGCAGATCGAGCTGAGCGCGGGGACGATCGACTACGAGGACTCGGGAGGCGAGGGCCCGGTGGTGGTCCTGGTCCACGGCCTCGGCTTCGACGAGTCGGTGTGGTCCGAGGTCGTGGCGGATCTGCGGCCGGACTTCCGTGTCCTGGTCCCCGTCCTGCCCGTCGGCAGCCACCGGCGCCCGATGCACCCGGACGCGGACCTCTCCGCGCACGGCATCGCCCGGCTGCTCGCCGAGTTCCTGGACCGCCTGGACCTGCGGGACGTCACCCTGGTCCAGAACGACACCGGGACGGCCCAACTCCTCGTCGGTGTACGGGACGAACGCATCGCCCGCCTGGTCCTCACCTCCTGCGAGGCCCTGGACAACTACCCGCCCGGCACACAGGGCAGACTGCTGCACCGGGCGAGCAAGGTCCCCGGCGGACTCTTCCTCCTCATCCAGTCCTTCCGCTTCCCCTTCCTCGCCCGCATGGAGACGTCCCTCGGCGGGATGGCGAAGAAGCCGCTGCCGAAGGAACTGATCGCCCGCTGGTACGGCCCTCTGCTGACGAGCCGTGACATCCGCCGCGACTTCGCCAAGTTCTGCCGCGAGGTGGACCCTGAGTGCTATGTCGAAGCGGCCGGAAACCTGCCCTCCTTCACGCGTCCGGCCCTGGTCGCCTGGGGCGCCGAGGACCGCATGATGCCGCCCGCCACCGGCCGTCGCCTCGCCGAGCTGCTGCCCGACGCGCGCTATGTGGAGATCCCCGACGCCCGCACCCTGGTCCAGCTGGACAACCCGGCCGCCCTCACCGCGGAGATCCGCCGTTTCGTCAAGGAGAACCCGCTGCCCGGCGAGGGCTGAGCACGGCTCGGCCCCCGCCGGGTGCGGGTCATCCTTCGAGCGTCAGGTAGAGGCGGGTGCCCCGGGGCTGGAATCCGACCCGCTCATAGACGCGGCGCGACCCGTCGCCCGAGTACTCGAGCCAGACGGACGACGCCCCGCCGGCGAACGCGGTGTCGGCGAGGGCCGCCGTGACCGCTGCCGCGATGCCCAGGCCGCGGTACGCGGAACGGGTGCCCACACCCGCCAGCTCGGCGGTGCCGTGGGCGGGTGCCGAGCAGACGGCCGCACCCGCGCAGCCGCCGTCTGCGGCACGGACGAACCGCACGGCCCCGCCGCTCTCCTGGGTGCGCCGCAGCCGGGCCGCGCCCTCCGGAGAAGCGGGGAACTCACCGCCGAACGCCTCGGAGAGGGCGGCGTCGATCGCGGTGTAGTCCTCGTCGGCGTCCGGTGCCACCACCTCGATGCTCCCGGTCGGCACAGCCAGCGTGGCGGGCGTGCAGACCATGTACTCATGGACCGCCTCCGTCGCGAAGCCGGCCCGGCGCAGGGCCGGTTCGACGGCGGGTGCGGTGTCCGGGGCGAACTCCAGGCGGGGCTTCAGGCCACGCTCGCGGAATGCCCCGATCAGGGCGCTGACGTCCCGGTCGGTCGGCTCGGTGCCTGGGAGCGGGGTCGCGTAGTTGACGTACGGGCTGGTCGTCGTGGGATCGATTCCCACGACGAAGCCCCCGACTTCGACCGTGGCCGGACGGCGCAGCAGGTTGGCGACGGCGAAATTCTGGACATCGGTGTGCACGATGAAGATGACCTCACGTTGGATGGCAGCCACGAGGGCTGCGGGACCGGCCCGTCGGCCGGGAACACGGGATGTACGTGGGGCCGCCGTGAGGAGACGCGAGGGCACCGATGGCCGCTGCCGCGGATGCGGGCGGGGTCAGTGCCGACGGCGGCCGCTGTGGGACGCCGCGATCAATGGCTTCAGTCCTTCGTCGTGCACGAGTGAACACAGATCAACTCCCCGGAGCTTGCCACACTCCGAACGAGCGCGGCAAGCAGATAGAGCGCTGGACGCCCGGCCCGGCCGGCCGTGCTTCAGCGTGTCGTCGTCAGCCGGGCGGCGTGCCGGGCGATGCGGGTGGCCGCGAACTTCGTGCCGGCCACGAATCGCATCATCGGCCCGAACATCGGGGCGGCGAGCGATCCGGTGAAGTACAGGCCGGGCACCGACGATTCGAACGTCCCTGTCAGGTAAGGGGCCTTGGAACCCGGCACGCATGCCACCGCGCCGCGTACGGCGGACGACAGGAAGGGTATGACGTCCAGGTCGAGGCGATAGCCGGTGGCTGCCAGCACGTGGTCGACGGTGAGAGTGGCGCGCCGACCGTCGGGCTCCGCGAGCTCCAGGTGCGCGGCGGAGCCGGCCGCCTCGGCGCGAGTGACACGGCACGACGTGCGTACCGGTACGACGCCCTCGACCCGCTCGCGCAGCCACCAGCCGCCCGACGGGCCCAGCGCACGCCGGAACAGCAACAGCCGAGCCTGCGCAGGGAGGCGTCGTACCCCGCCCGGAGCCTTGCAGACCGCGGCCAGCGCCCAGCCCGTGCCCAGCGGGGAGGCGGGTTTGGCCAGCCGCCGGGTCCAGGGCCGGGCCAGATCCGGTGTCATGCCCCACAGCACGCTCTGCTCCCGGACCAGCACCTGCGCTTCGGCACCGGCCTCGTGCAGCAGCGCGGCGCTCTCCAGCGCGGACTGGCCGCCGCCGACGACGGCGACGCGCTGACCGGCGTAGCGCGACAGGTCCGTGTGGTGGCTGGTGTGTGACACCAGGGTTCCGATGCCGGGGCCTTCGGGCGCCAGGCGCCGCAACTCGTCCGGGACGTGGGCTAGCCCGTTCAGGCCGATGGCCACGACGACGGCCGCGGCGCCCAGTTCCTGGCCGTCGTCCAGCCGTACGGTGAACCCGGAGCCGGGCGCCGCCCTGTCGACGGCCACGACGCGCGCGGGGTCGACCTCACCGACGTACCGCTTCTGGAACCACTGCCCGTAGCGCACGAACACCTCGCACGGGATGGGGGTCAGCTCGGTCAGCTCCGGCTCGCCGTGCAGCCGCCGGAAGTCCGCGAGCCGCCCCCCGGGCTCGGGCGCGGACAGGTCCGTGGCCGCCGGTGTGGATTTCAGGAACATGCCGGTCGCCATCGCATGGCGCCAACTGCCCATCACTTCACCGAAGACGCGGACGGGTACGCCGACGGCCCGCAGGTGCGCGGCGACCGAGAGTCCGTACGGCCCGGCGCCGACCACGACGACCGGTGGCCGTGCCCTCCCCGCCGACGCCCGCTCATGGGTGTGGTGCTGTTCCGGAAGCGACTGCGTCACGCATCCCCCTGCTGGTCGACCCGCCCCCACTCCGACGCTCAGTGTTACCCAAGCACTGGCATAGCAATGCGATATGGGACATACATTGCAGAAATGTGGTCGAACCGTTGGCCGGCGAAGGTCCGCGACCGCGCCGCACGGGTCAAGGCCGCCTCGCCGACACCTGCCGAGGGAAGGTGCCGGCGGGCGACGTGCCGTGCGGTCAGCCCACGCGCAGCGTCAGGGCGGCCGTGTGGAGCTTGCCTCCCGTCTGGAACTGCAGGAAGAGCCGCCAGTTGCCCGCGGTGGGCAGTTCGGCGTGGAAGGACAGGTCGGGGCCGCCGTGGTCGCCGTCGACCTTGGTCGTGGGGTGGAGGTGGGCGAACGCGACGTCACCCTCGTGGAAGGCGGTCAGGTGGGCGTAGGTGTCCAGGTAGGGCTGGAGGTCGGTGACGGGCTTGCCGCCCTGGGTGATCCGTACGGTCAGCGGATGTGCCATACCGGCCATGGGCTCGCCTTCCACGGTGACCGTGTATCCGTCGACCGTCGTGTCGGCGGTCGCGGCGGGCAGCCGGGTCCTGGCGGCCGTGCCCGGGACCGTCACCGTCCGGCTGAGCACGAAGTCCTTGCCCTTGCCGCTCCCGCTGTCCGGTGTGAAGGAGGCGAACATGCGCCATGAGCCGGAGTCGAGGGAGGAGAGGCCGGCCGTCCAGGTGCCGTCCGAGGCCATCGTCGGGTGGAGGTGCTGGAACCCGGTCAGGTCGGAGCGGATGGCGTAGAAGTGCATCCGCTTGGTCTGGTCGAGGGCGAAGCCCGTCACCGGCTTGCCGTCCGGGCCGGTGACCGTGAAGCGGTACGGCGTCTGCTTCCCGGCGGTCAGGGTGGTGTCGGAGCTGGTGAGGCGGTAGCCGTCCTCGGCGTCGGCCAGGCCGTTGCCGTCGGCACCGTGGTCCATGCCGGGCATGCCGTTCATCGAGGAGCCGGCTCCGGCCGCGGAGGTCGCGGTCGGCTTGGCGCTGTGGTGCATGCCGGGCATGGCGGAGTCGTCGGAGGACCCGCAGGCGGCCAGCGTCAGGGCGAGGGCGGCTGCGGTGCCGACGGCCGCGAGGGCACGGCGACGCACGGTGGAACGGGTGGAAGCGAACATCGCTGGGGTGTCTTTCCGGGTGGCGCACCACGCCGGGTGGCGCGCGGGGCGATCAGGACGCTGCGGCCGGGCAGCCCGGAGGGGCCTGCTCCGGCGCGGTCCTGTCACGTCCGCGCGATGCACACCTGAAGGAGGAGACCACGCCCGCCCGGTGGCCCGCGCCGCCCGGTCCCGCCGGGACGCCGTGCGCGGTGCACGGCCCAGGCCGCCATTGCGGAGAGTGCGAAGAGGCCGGTGAGCGGCGCCATGGGCAGCGGGATGCGCTGCTCGGCGGGGGTGGCGACGCACAGCGTCCCGTGCGGGGCCATGTCGTCCGTGGCCCGGAGCGTGCCGGGCAGGGTCCGTGCGGGCTCCGCCGGTGCCGTCGCGGACTCGTGGCCGTCGTGCATGACGACGGCCGGACCCGTCCGACCGTGACAGCCGTCGACGGCCGCGGCAGGGGAGCCGTGCATGAGGAACAGACCGAGCAGGATCGCGCACAGCGTCAGCAGCCGGGTGGTGCCCGGCCTGCGGGTGCGTTCGCCGCCCATGAGGACCTGTCCTCCCTCCGGTCGCCGCGGACCACCGGGGTGTGGTCAGCACTACGACGATACCTGGTGGGGGTACCCGAGAAGAAAAAGGCCGGACGATATGAAGAAAGGCAAGGAGGTCGACCACTCCTTGCCACTCTCAACGTATAGCGCACCGGGGGGCTTGCGGCAAGGCCCCCGTCGTGCCGCAGAATCACCGGCCGAAGCCACAACCTGCGCAAACACATGGGGGCAGTGATGATCGACGTGATCGTCGTCGGCGGCGGACCGACCGGCTTGATGCTGGCCGGCGAGTTGCGGCTGCACGACGTGCACGTGGTCGTGCTGGAGAGGCTGACCGAACCGACCGAGCAGTCCCGCGGGCAGGGCCTGCACGCGCGCAGCGTCGAGATGATGGACCAGCGCGGCCTGCTGGACCGGTTCCTGGCGGTCAGTGAGAAGTTCCAGGTCGGCGGCCTCTTCGGCGGTATCGCCAAGCCGTGGCCGGACCGGTTGGACACGGCTCACCCGTACGGCGTCGCCACCCCGCAGCCGGTCACCGAGCGGCTGCTGGAGGAGCGTGCCCTCGAACTCGGTACCGAGATCAGGCGCGGCTGCGACGTGCTCGGGCTGAGCCAGGACGCGGACGGGGTGACCGTCGAGCTGGCGGACGGTACGCAGCTGCGCTCGCGCTACCTCGTCGGATGCGACGGCGGCCGCAGCACGGTGCGCAAGCGGCTCGGCGTCGGATTTCCCGGCGAACCCGCCAAGGTCGAGACGCTGCTGGGCGAGATGGAGGTGACCGAGGATCCGGCGACGATCGCCGCCGTGGTCGAGGAGGTCCGCAGAACTCAGCTGCGGTTCGGCGTCAGCCCCAGCGGGGACCGGGTGTACCGCGTCGTCGTGCCGGCCGACGGCGTGGCCGAGGACCGTGCGACCGCGCCGACCCTGGAGGAGTTCAGGCAGCAACTGCGTGCCTTCGCGGGCACCGACTTCGGCGTGCACTCGCCGCGCTGGCTGTCCCGGTTCGGCGATGCCACCCGGCAGGCCGAGCGCTACCGGGTCGGCCGGGTGCTGCTGGCCGGCGACGCGGCGCACATCCACCCGCCGACCGGCGGGCAGGGCCTCAACCTCGGCATCCAGGACGCGTTCAACCTCGGCTGGAAACTGGCCGCCGCGGTCGACGGCTGGGCACCGGAGGGGCTGCTGGACAGCTACCACGCCGAACGGCACCCGGTGGGCGCCGCCGTGCTGGACAACACCCGCGCGCAGATCACCCTGCTGGGGACCGATCCGGGTGCGGCCGCGCTGCGGCAGCTGTTCTCGAAGCTGATGGACTTCGAGGAGGTGAACCGGTACGTGACCGGGCTCATCACCGCGGTCGAGGTCCGCTATGACTTCGGCGAGGGGCATGAACTGCTCGGCCGGCGGATGCGGGACGTGCGGCTGAAGCGGGGGCGCCTGTACGAGCTGATGCGCGACGGCCGCGGACTGCTGCTCGACCAGACCGGCCGGCTCTCGGTGGCGGGCTGGGCGGACCGGGTCGACCACGTCGTCGACGTCAGCGAGGAACTGGACGTGCCCGCGGTGCTGCTGCGGCCGGACGGCCACGTGGCGTGGGCCGGTGAGGACCAGCAGGAGCTGTTCGGCCTGCTGCCCGAGTGGTTCGGTGCTGCCGTCGGCTGAACACGCAGCCCCCGAGCAGGTCACGCGACTTCCGCGTGCTCCGGTGAACCGCCCATCATCCGGAGCATCGCGGGGCCGCCGGTGCGCAGGAAACGGACGACGAGGACCGCGGCGAGCAGCAGGAACGCGATGTTCAGCCAGGTCGTGTAGTCCCAGCTGACGCCCTCCTCGGGGAGTTTCGCATCGGCCTGGTCGGGGATCAGGCCGAGCCCGCCGAAGAGGAACTCCACGACGTACCCGCCGACCGCCATGGCCACGTAGAACGTGGCGAGGAGGAAGACGGCCGTCCGTGCCCCGTAGTACTTCCGGTAGATGTTCAGGATGGGCAGGATCACCAGGTCCGCGAAGATGAAGGCGATCACGCCGCCGAAACTGATGCCGCCCTTCCACAGCACCACGGCCAGCGGCACGTTCCCGATCGAGCAGACGAACGCCGCGATCGCCACCAGCGGGCCGATGAGCGGCCCGATCGCCTTCGCCACGGCCGGGTCGTCCGCGGCGAAGAACGTACGCCAGAACTCGTCCGGCACCCACGCGGCGATCGCCCCGGCGATGAGCAGGCCCGCCACCAGGTCCCGCAGGATCGCCGCCCACTCCATGACGAAGATGTGCGACACGGAGGTGAACCCCTCGCGGGAGAACAGCCGCCGGGCGAAGCCGCCCTCGCCCCGCACGGACATGTCCATCGCCGCATGCCCCTCCATGGACCCCGCCAGCCCGCGGGCAGCCTGCTCACGTGCCTCGCGGAGCAGGCGCTCGCGCAGCAGGACACGGAAGAGGACGGCGAGCACGACGATCATCACCGGGCCGCCGACGAATTCGGCGGCGGTGAACTGCCAGCCCATCAGCAGCGCCAGGATCACACCGAGTTCCACCACCAGGTTGGTCGAGGCGATCTCGAACGCCATCGCCGCGGTGAAGTTCGCGCCCTTGCTGAACAGCGAGCGGGCGAGTGCGACCGCCGCGTACGAACACGAGGACGAGGCCACGCCGAGTCCCGCGGCCCGGGTGAGCGTACGCGGCCGGTCGTCCCCGAGCAGCCGTACGATCGTCGCCCGGCGCACCACCGCCTGGACGACGGCCGACAGGGCGAAGCCCAGGATCAGCGCCCAGGTGATCGCCCAGGTCATCGAACCGGCAATGGCCAGCGCGTGGCCGATCGCATGCATGTGTGCACCCTTCGTGGCGGGGCCTGTCTCGGGTCGAGTCTGCATCGGGGCGTGGTGTCACGCATGCTGTGCCGGGAGGGGCTGCGGCAGTCGTCGCGCCAGGTGTCCGGCCCGCGCGAGGCCGCTGACGGCGGCGGCGCAGGCGAGCCCGGTGCCGGTCAGAGCCGTCCAGGTGAGCCAGAACACGTCGTGCCGCGCGGCGAGGTCCAGCAGGGCGCCGGTGACGAGGTTGCCGAGGGTGATGCCCAGACCGGAGACGGTGCTGTAGAGGCCGTAGTGCGTGGCGACCAGACGGCCTCCGGACAGGGCGACGACCGTGTCCATCTCGAACGGATAGGTCACCGCCGCTCCCGCCGAGAGCAGCACCACTGCTACGAACAGCGAGGCCGGCACCCCGACCGACGAGCCGGGCGGGGTGAGCGCCAGCGGGAGGAAGGCCAGCCCCATGGCGACCAGGCCCCGCACCAGTGCCTCGGCGGGCTCCCACCGCTCCTTCGCCCAGCCGGTCAGGCGCAGCTGTCCCGCGACGGCCACGGCGGCCGAGACCACGAAGAGCCCGCTGGTCAGCGTCGTGCCGTGCGAGCCGAGAGCGTGCGCCGCGGTCAGCGGGAGGGCCAGGTAGATCTGGAAGGTCAGTACGTTCGAGCCGATCATCGCCGTGGCGAAGAGCAGGAAGGGCCGGTTGGCGACCACCGTGCGCCACTGCGTCAGCATGTGGTCCCGCCCGGCGCCGTCCGCCGCGACGCGCCGGGCGGGCAGGGCCCTCCACTGCAGCAGCGTGAGTGCGCAGAACACGGCCGCGGCCACCGCGCACACCAGGCTGAAGTCGGCCGCCAGCAGCGCGAGTCCGACCACCGGGCCGAGCAGCATGCCCGCCTGGTAGAAGACGTTGAACGTCGCGAAGGCGTCGACGCGGCGGTCGCCCGCCTCGACGGCGAGGCAGGCACGCACGGCCGGATTGAACAGGGCGCCGGCGAAGCCCGTGGCCGCGGAGGCGGTGACCAGGGCGGGCAGGCTGTCGACCCAGCCGAGCAGGCCGAAGCCCAGGGTGCGCAGGAGACACCCGGCCATGATCGGCGCCTTGTAGCCGAAGCGGTCGGCGAGGGTGCCGCCGATGAGGAACATGCCCTGCTGGGAGAAGTTGCGCACGCCGAGTACCAGACCGACCGCCCAGGCGGCCAGCCCCAGTTGGCCGGCGAGATGGGCTGCCAGGTAGGGCATGAGCATGTAGAAGGCGAGGTTGATGCCGAACTGGTTGGCCATCAGCAGTCGTACGGCGGGCGGAAAGGAGCGGGTCTGCCGCCACAGCTGCTTCATCGGGCGACCCCGGCCGGGCGCGGGGTGTCGCCGGTGGCCAGCGGGTCGACGACCTGGGTGCAGCGGGTCCAGCGGGTGACGGCCCGCACGCCGGGGTGGGCGATCTCGTCGGGATCGTCGGCGGGCGGGGGGCCGAGCAGGTCGTGCGTACGGCAGTAGGTGTCGTCGTAGACCGTGCCGACATAGCGCTGCGGACCGTCGGGGAAGACGGCGACGATCCGCTCGCCGGCCGGCAGGATGCGGGCCAGCCAGCGGGCGACGAGGGCGACGGCGCCGACGCTCCAGCCGCCGGTCGCGTAGTGGTCGCGGGCCAGCCGGCGGGCGGCCCAGACCGCTTCCGGGGCGGCGACCCAGTGGATCTCGTCGAAGAGGCCGTAGGCGACGTTGCGGGGGTGGATGCTGCTGCCCAGGCCGCGCATCAGGCGTGGTGCGGCGGGCTGCCCGAAGATCGTCGAGCCGGTCGCGTCGACCCCGACGACCCGCAGCCCGGGGGAGTGGTGGCGCAGTACGGAGGCGATGCCGGCCGAGTGCCCGCCGGTGCCGACGGAGACCACGAGGACATCGACACGGCCGAGCTGGGCGGCCAGTTCACGGGCGAGCGGGGCGTAGGCGGCGACGTTGTCGGGGTTGTTGTACTGGTCCGGGCACCACGCGCCGGGATGTGCGGTCAGCAGTTCGGCGACGCGGTGCCGTCGGGCCTGCTGCCAGCCGCCGGTGGGGTGCGGGGCCTCGACCACCTCGACCTCGGCGCCGTGGGCGGTGAGGAGGCCGGTCATCAGGGGCTCCGTGCCGGTGTCGGTGACGACCGTGACGGGATGTCCGAAGGTGGCGCCGGCCAGGGCCAGGCCGAGGCCGAGGGTGCCGGAGGTGGACTCCACGATCCGGGCGCCGGACCGCAGCTGTCCGCGTGCGCGGGCCGCGTGCACCATGTACAGGGCGGCGCGGTCCTTGATGCCACCGGGGTTGTGTCCTTCGAGCTTGGCCCAGAATCCGCGTCCGGCTGCGGTGAAGGGTTCGCCGATCCACAGGACCGGGGTGTCCCCGACGAGTCCGGGGAGACTGCTGGTGGGGTCGTTCATGGCGTGCTTCTCCTGCGGCCGGGCCGCGGGGGGGCACCGGCCGGGGGTAGGGGGGACGGTGATCGGCTGCCACGCCCGGCAGAAACGGGGGAGTCGGGCGTGGCCGAGGTCCGATCAGGTCCGCCACACGCCCAGGCGAGCCGGTGAGGGTCCCGGGGAGAAGTCGGCCGTTCCGGCGGCCGGAGGGTGCGCCGACGGCGCCACGCACGCCGAACGGGAGGCGGCCACGGTGACCGGCAGCGCCTCGTGAACCGTCTGCAGGGACCGGGCGGCGTTCCGCGGTGCCTGGATCGTCGGTTCGTCTCCGTCGCAGCAGTGCGATTCGTCGTCGTGGTCCGGGTCCGACGGCCGGCAGGCGGTGTCCGGCGCGAGGACACCGGCCTGAGCGAAGGCGACGCGCGCGGTCGGGACGGTGTCCGACCGCGCCGAGGCCGGCGACGCCGGCCCGTGGGCGCAGGCCAGCAGGTGCATCAGGGCGGCCAGGAGCACCGAGACGGCCGCCACGGCGCGCAACGCCGAGCGACTGCTGCGGTGACCCGGACAAACCCTCATGACGCAAAGAGTAATCGCACCATCACCCTACGTTGTCTCCATCGAGGGTGTTTCGGCTCTCTGGTGAGGTACTTCCACGGCGTCCCCCTCCGGCGGCCACGGCGGTCGGCTCTGTGACCGTCGGCCCCTGCGTCCACCGCGCGGTGTGCGCTGGGGCCACCACAGGACGTAGGCGGCGGAGCCGACCGCGAAGGCGAGGCGGATGAAGCCCCGTGCCGAATCGGAGGGGACCAGCAGCGCGCTGCCGTACAGGGAGATGAGGGCGACCCAGCTGACCCAGGGGACCAGACGGCGCTGGCCGATCGAGTCCCAGATCAGGGTGCCGAGGAGGACCGAGGCGTTGTAGTACGTGTACACGCTCGGGTCCAGCACGATCCGGGCGTCGGCGGCGAGCAGCACGACCGCCGGCCAGCGGTGCCGGCGGACGGCCAGCGCGCCCAGGGTGATCCCCAGTGCCATCTGGGCGGGGCGGTCCCACCAGGGGGTGGCGGCATCGTGCACGCCGAACCAGCGCAGGGACGACGCCGGCTGGTTGGCAATGGTGAAGCGGGCCGCGGCCAGGGTCTCCATGTGGGTGAGATAGAAGGGCAGCCAGGCCGCGGCCACCAGGCCGACCGCCCAGGCGGCGGAGCGCAGGCGCGCGGGGCGCGGCAGCGCCAGGAGGAGGGGCAGGAAGCCGACCGCCCAGGGTTTGGAGTCGACCGCCAGCGCCAGCAGGACACCGACCCAGGTCGCGTTGCCGCGGACCAGTGCCCGCACGGCCAGCGTGGTGAAGAACAGCGCCAGGACGTCGTCGAGATGCGCGAAACGCACCGAGACCTCCACCCACATCGGGATGAAGGCCGCCCCGGCGACCAGTACCCGCTGCTGGAGGCGCTTGTGGTTGAGTCCGGCGCCCCGGTTGTGGTCCGCGGCGGCACGGCCGACCAGCACCAGGATGTACAGGCCGAGGCCCGACATGAAGGCGTCGGCGAGCTTCTCGCCCACCTCGACGGGGAACGGTTCGAACAGCGCGGCGACCAGGAAGCTGACCGGGCCGATCTGCAGCTCGGGGTGGTTGGCGTAGAGCGCGAGGCCACCGCCGGGGATCTGACGGAACAGCAGTTGCTGACCGGTTCTCAGATAGTGCCAGGAAACGGCCCCATGGCGCTCGGCCACGACGAACCAGACGACCGTCCACAGGGTCAGCAGCGCGTTGTGCCACCGCACCGGAGAGCGCCCGATCCGGCCGATGCGCGCTCCACCCCTGGGCACGGCTCGCGCCGTCTCCCGGTTCCGCACGTTCCGTCCTTCCCCTCCGCCCGCCTCCGGCGGGACGGCCGAGGACCCGGGCACCGCACGGCGTCACTCCTCTAGAGGGAACGCGCATGCCGCGGGTTCCGCACGTCGTGGCTTTCTCACTGCGCCTTACCTCTCGCTTACTTGGCTTCCCCGCCTCTCCCCCGATCCTTCTCGGCCGTCCCCGGCTTTTCCGTGGGCCGCGCTCGTCGAAAATCCCCGGAACATCAGGCTCCGATGTCGGATTTCCGGGTTTCGGCAGGTGCTGGCCGGCCCCGGCCGGTGGTGGCGCGGAGGGTGTCCGGAGTCAGCCAACCCCAGTGCCCAGTGCCTTCGGCGCTGCAAGGGAGTACTTCCGTGCACGCCACGACCAGGGCGGCCGCGCCACAGGAACGGCGGGCCGCCACACTCGTGATGGCCTGCATCGGCGTCTGCGTCGCCTACCTGCCGGTGACCACCGTCTCGGCGAGCCTGCCGGCCATCCAGCGGGCGCTCGATGCCTCGACCCCCCAGCTGTCCTGGGTCACCGACGCGTTCGTCCTGCCCATGGCCGCCCACATCCTGACCGCCGGCGTCTTCGGTGACGTCCATGGCCGCAAGAAGGTCTACCAGGCGGGCCTCGGCCTCAGCGGCCTGGGCGCCCTCGTCGCCCTGCGCGCCCAGTCCGTGCAGGTCGTCCGGGCCGGTCAGCTGCCGGCGGGACCGGGGCCGGCCGCGCTGCTGCCCACCACCCTCGCCCTGATCAGCCATGCCGTCCCGGACCCGCGCGAGCGCGGCAAGTTCATCGGCCTGTGGGCCACGGCTGGGCTGCACCCCGGACGTGGCCGAGCAGCTCGCGACCGCTCTGGCTGCACACGCCCTGCTCGCGCGCGACGGGCGGGCCACGTTCAGCGAACTCCATTCCGTCACCGGGCAGCCTCGCTGAGGTGACCGTATGCGAGCAGGACCGCTAGTCCGTGGACCGGCGGACCCGGTTCGCCTCGCGGGCGATCGCCCAGGCGTCCGCCACCGGGCCCATGTGCCCGAGCTTGTCGGGGTTGACCACGGACCGGATGGTCTGGATCCGACCGCCGAGCACGTCCAGCGTCCAGGTGTTGAGGATCTTGCCGTCCGCGTCGCGGAAGATCGCACCCGGCTGGCCGTTCACCTCGTGCGGCTCGAACGTCACGCCGATCCGGATGAGCGCGGTCACGAACGAGGCGAGCAGCCGGGCCACGTTCTGGGCGCCGAAGATGCCCCGGCCCCACTGCGGAGCCTTGCCGCCGCTGTCGCCGACCATGGCCACGTCGGCGGCGAGCAGCTCCCGCAGTCCGTCGACGTCCCCTTCCCTGAAGGCCTCGAAGAACCGCTCGGCGAGTTCCTCGCGCTCCTGCCGGTCGGCCTCGAAGCGGGGCCGGCCCGCGTCCATGTGACGGCGCGCCCGCACCGCGAGCTGGCGGCACGCCGCCTCCGACCTGTCCACCGCCGAGGCGATCTCCGGGAAGCCGAAGGCGAACACCTCCCGCAGGACGAAGACGGCTCGCTCCAGCGGGCTGAGCCGTTCGAGCAGCAACAGGGCCGCCATCGACAGCGAGTCGGACAGTTCCGCCGAGCGCTCCGGGTCCTGGTAGGGGTCGGTGAGCAGCGGTTCGGGGAACCACGGACCGACGTACTCCTCGCGCCGGACCCGGGCCGAGCGCAGCACGTCGATCGAGATCCGGCTCACCACGGCGGAGAGATACGCCTTGGCCGACGTGGGTTGTACGGGGGAGGACTCGTAGCGCAGCCACGTCTCCTGGACCGCGTCCTCGGCCTCGCTCACGCTGCCGAGGATCCGGTAGGCGATCGAGAACAGCAGCGGCCGTAGTTGTTCGAACTCCTCGACCCGGGTCACGCGAGCCCCTCCTTGAATCCCTGTCGCCACGACGGGTAGCGCAGCTGCCAGCCGAGTTCCCGCTTGGCCTTGGCGTTGGAGAAGCCGCGCCCCTCGGTCATCATCGTCACCACCACATCCCCGGCCAGTATCCGGGCCAGCCACTTGGGGACCCGCATCGGCCGCTTGGCTCCCGCGCACTCCGCCAGATGGGGCAGCCATGCGCTCTCCGGGGCCGGTTCGTCGTCGACGATGTTGAACACCCCCCTCGCCCTCTGCTCCACGGCCAGTACCGTCGCGCTCGCCGCGTCGTCGAGATGCACCCACGAGGCGTAGCCGGTGCCGTCGCCGACCAGCGGGAACTGCCGCTTGCGCACCAGTACGAGCTGGTCGTCGGTGGCGCCGGGCCCGTAGAACCCGCCGTATCTCAGCACCGCGCCGCCGGCCTTGCGGACCGCTTCCTCCACGTGGTGGACCGCCGCCATCGCCGGGTACGCGGGTGTTCCCTCGTGCAGGTCCAGCGGGTCCTCCTCGGTCTTCACCCAGCCGCCCTCGCGGATGCCGTTCCAGTTGGCGTAGCCCTGTGCGACGAAGTGCGACACCCCGGTCGCCTCGGCCGCGGCCAGCAGGTGGTCCGTCCCCTCGGTACGGAGCCGGATGGTGGGGACGGCCCACCGGTCGAAGTGCTTGAGGTCGGGCTTGCCGGCGTGAGCAAGGCTGATCCCGGTCATCTGGTGCACGATCACGTCCGGCTGCGCCTTGGCCACGGCTTCGCCGACGGACGCCGCATCCAGCCCGTCCATCACGACGCCGTCCGCGCCGAGCTGCTCGATCAGGCCCAGCTTGGCCCTGCTCGTCGTCGTGGCCGTCACCTGATGCCCTCGTGCCACCAGTTGCGGCACCAGCCGCTGTCCCAGAACCCCGGAACCGCCCGCAACGAACACCCGCATGACCATCACCTTCCGTAAGCCGGAGCCTGTCTCCGAGAGCTGAGACGAGACAGACCGGTCGGCTGTGACATGGGGGGCGCAGACGGGTGGGAAGGCGGTGCTGTGCGCTGGTGGACAGGCCCCGGCGGCGCCAGGGGGGAAGCCAGGCTCCCGAGGGGGCGTACGGGGGTGGATGTCAGTTCGTGGATGCCCCCGCTTCCAGCGCGGACGCGGTCAGCAGGGCCGACAGCAGGCCGGGGAAGCGCTCTTCCATCTCGTCCGTGCGCAGCGAGTTCATCTTCGTCGTCCCGACGTAGTACTGCCGGATCACCCCGGCCTCCCGCAGGACGTTGAAGTGGTGCGTCAGGGTCGACTTCGACACCTGCACGTCGAACATGCCGCAGCTGATGTCCTCGCCGGCCGTGGCCAGCTGGGAGAGCACGGTGCGCCGCACGGGTTCGGCGAGCGCCTCCAGCACCTGTTGCAGTGAGACCGCCGCCATGGAGGGGTGTTCGACGGTCCGTGCCGAGGTTCGGGGGCGGGCCACGACGACTCCTTGGGGGCTTGAACGGGCACGTCCATCGTACGACCGCTGTCGAACAATCGACCGTCTCTCACCTTGGACGGACGCCCGATGCGCAGTGGGCGGGCCCGGGCAGCCGGTGCGGCCCCGGCCCGCCCGCCGGCGCCGGCCCCACGCAGTGGCGGAGGTCATCCGGCCGCCGAGGCACCGAGCCGCCCCGCCCCTGGCATTGTCTGTGGGGTGGAGCTACGTCACCTTTCCGGATTCGTCGCCGTCGCCGAGGAACTGCACTTCGGGCGGGCCGCCGAGCGACTGCACATCGCCCAGTCGCCGCTCAGCCAGCAGATCCGGCTGCTGGAGCGGGATCTCGGAGTCACGCTCTTCGAGCGCACCACCCGTTCCGTGCGGCTCACCGCCGCCGGGCAGGCGTTGCTGGAGCCGGCCAGGCACCTGCTGGCCGAGGCGTCCGCGGTGCGTCGTACCGTTCAGGCCGCCCATCTGGGCGAGGTCGGCCGGGTCACGATCGGCTTCGCGGGCGCCAGCAGCTACTCGGTGCTGCCCGTGCTCACCCGGGCCGTCACCTCCGAACTGCCCGGCATCGAGCTGGTCCTGGAGGGCCAGACGTACGCCGGTGAGGCGCTCGGCCGGATCGCGGAGGGCTCACTGGACGTCGGCTTCGTGGCCCTGCCCGTGCGGCGCGGGATCAGCACCCGGGTCGTCCGGATGGAGCGGCTGATGATCGCCCTCCCGGACAGTCATCCGCTCGCGCAGCGCGTGGACGTCTCCTTCGCCGACCTGGCGCACGAACCCTTCGTGACCTTCCCGGTCTCGCGCGGATCCGCGGTGCGCGACGCCATGGTGCAGGCCTGTCACGAGGCAGGATTCGCACCCAGGATCGTGCAGGAGGCGCCCGATTCGTACAACCTGCTGGCCCTGGTCGGTGCCGGGGTCGGTCTTGCCGTCGTGGTCGAGTCGGCGCGGGCCATCCGTCTGGAGCATGTGGTGTTCCGGCCGTTGACCGGGGACGACGTACCGGTGCTGCCGATCGCCCTCGGGTGGCGGACGGGCAATCCCTCGGCGGCGCTCCAGGCGGTGCTGCGGGTCGCCGAGCGCGTGCTGCCCACCCCGCGGGGCTACGACGGATGACGGCGATTATGACGGATGACGTCTCAGCGGAGGGGTTTTTTGGTCTTGGACATGTCCTAATTCCGGGGTGCACAGTGGCCTGCATCCCGCCCAGGACCGGGGACGGCCGCTCGGCCCCGACGTAGCGGCGGGATCTGCCGCTACGAGAGGACGCTCGTCATGCAGCAAGACACCCCCGCCCCCAGAACCCCCGCCATCCGGCCCTCCACCCGTGACGCGCGTCGCGCCGGGATCAGCGCCTTCATCGGCACCACCATCGAGTGGTTCGACTTCTACATCTACGGATCGGCCGCCGCGCTGGTCCTCGGCAAGGTCTACTTCGCCGACGCCTCGCCCGCCGTCGGTACCCTCGCCGCCTTCGCCACCTTCTGGATCGGCTTCCTCGCCCGCCCCCTCGGCGGCCTGGTCTTCGGGCACTTCGGTGACCGTCGCGGCCGTAAGAAGGCCCTCGTCGTCACCCTGACCATGATGGGCGGGGCCACCTTCTGCGTCGGGCTGCTCCCCGGGTACGCGCAGATCGGCGCCGCCGCCCCGATCCTGCTGGTGCTGCTGCGGCTGATCCAGGGCATCGCCATGGGCGGCGAGTGGGGCGGCGCCGTCCTCATCGCCACCGAATTCGCCCCGCCCGGAAGAAAGTTGCTCTACGGCGCCTTCGCCCAGCAAGGATCCCCCGTCGGCAACCTGCTCGCCACGCTCGCCTTCCTCGGCATCGCCCAGCTCCCCGACGCCGCCTTCGAGTCCTGGGGCTGGCGCGTCCCCTTCCTCGCCTCCGCCGTACTCGTCGCCGTCGGCCTGTTCATCCGGCTGCGACTCGCCGAGACGCCCGAGATGGCCGCCGTCCTGGCGCGGAAGAAGAACTCCAAGCTCCCCGTCAAGGACGTGCTGTCCACCTACCCGCTGCTCGTCCTCCTCGGTGTGCTCGCGGGCACCGCCGGAGTCGCGATCACCTACGTCAAGACGACGTTCGCCCTGTCCTGGGCGACCACCGATCTGGGTTTCGACAAGTCCACCTTCCTCACCGTCATCTCGCTCGCCCTCGTCGTCCAGGTGCTGGTACAGCCCTTCGGCGCGGTCCTCGCCGCACGGTGGCCGCTGCGCAGGGCCGTGCTCTGGATGCTGCTGCCCGAATTCGTTCTGCTGCCAGTGATGTTCGTCCTCGTCGGCACCGGGAACTTCTGGCTCGCCGTCCTCGGGATGGGCCTCGCCACCTTCCCGCACGCCATGTACTACGCGGCTCTCGCCGGCATCCTCGCCCGCGTCTACCCCGTCGAGGTCCGCTACACGGGCATGTCCCTCTCGTACCAGGCGTGCACGGCCCTGTTCGCCGGGACCGCCCCGATCGTCTCCCAGTACCTGCTCACCGCCACCGGCTCCATCCGGTCCGTCGTCGCCCTCGGTCTCGGCTACGTCGTGATCACGGTCGTGGGCGTGCTCCCGCTGCTCGCCCGCACCGGTCGGACGGCCCCGGCGCTCTCGCCCGAACCCGCCGCAACCCCCGCCTGAGCAGGCCACAACCGTCACATGAGCAGGCCCCTCTCTCCAGGAGAACCACCGCGATGAACTTCGCAGAACAGGACCCGGCCCTGCGCCCGCTGCTGGACCGGGTCCTCGACCCCGACGACCGTGCACGCATCGAACCGCTGCTCGTCGAGCTGGGTGCGCTCGCGGCCGGCGAGATCGACCGGCAGGCCAGGCTCGCCGACGCCAACCCGCCGCGCCTGCGCCCGTACGCCCCGGACGGCGAGCGCATCGACGCGATCGACTTCCACCCGGCCCACGACCGGCTGGCCGAGATCGCCTACGAACGCTTCGGTCTCGCCGCCATGTCCCACCGCCCGGGCGTCCACGGCTGGCCCACCAGGACCCCGCACACCGTCAAGTACGCACTGTCGTACCTCTATGTGCAGTCCGAGTTCGGCATGGCCTGCCCGCTGTCGATGACCGACTCGGCCGCGCGCGTGCTGCGTCTGTTCGACCCCGAGCGGTACGCCGACGAGATCACGGCACTCACGTCGACCGACCCCGAACGGCGCGCCACCGGGGGGATGTTCATGACCGAGCGACAGGGCGGCACCGATGTCGGCCTGACGGCGACGGTCGCCACCGACCACGGCACGCACTGGACGCTCGACGGCCGCAAGTGGTTCGCCTCCAATCCGGGCGCTGACGTCGTCCTCACCCTGGCGCGCGTGCCCGGGCAGGGCGAGGGCACCCGGGGGCTCGGCATGTTCCTGGTGCCGCGACTGCGCCCCGACGGCTCCCGCAACGCCATCCGGATCGACCGGCTCAAGGACAAACTCGGCTCGCGGTCCATCCCGAGCGGCGAGGTCACCCTGGAGGGCGCGTACGCGACTCCCGTCGGTGAACTCACCCGCGGCTTCGGGCAGATGGCCGAGATGCTCAACGTCTCCCGGCTGTCCAACGCCATGCGGGCCACCGCACTGATGCGCCGCGCGGTACGGGAAGCCGTGCAGCACACCCGCCGGCGCGAGGTGTTCGGCCGGCCGCTGTTCGAACATCCGCTGATGCGGGCCACCCTGCTCCCCCTGCTGCTCGACGCCGAGGCCGCGCTGGGGTTCGTACTCGAAGCCGCCGCCCGCCTCGACGCCGCGGACGCGGGGGACGGCTCGGCCCGCGAACTGGTGCGGATCCTCACGCCGCTCGCCAAGCACATCCTGTGCAAGCGGGCCCGCACCGTCACCGGCGAGACGATGGAGATCCGCGGTGGCAACGGCTACATCGAGGACTGGGTCGACCCCAGACTGCTGCGCGACGCCCACCTCGGCTCGATCTGGGAGGGCTCCTCGAACGTCATCGCGCTCGACGTCCTGCGCTGCCTGCGGCGGACGGACGCCCACCACGCCCTCGCCGACACGTACGGCAGCCGGCTCGGCGACCTGTGGCACGTCCTGCGTTCCAAGGGTGACGCGATCCTCGAACTCCCCGAGGACGAACAGGAGATGCGCATCGGACGATACGCGGACGAGCTGAGCCGCGCCGTCATGGCGACCCTGCTCCTGGAGCAGGGTGACCACGAGTGGTGGACCACCGGCAATGCCCGCAAGCTGCTCGTCGCCCACACCTACCGCGCCCTCCTGGACGACCCGGGCGCGCTGCCCCGTCCCGCCCTGGACCGCCTCGCCGAGGTGGCCGACGGTGGACAGGTGCCGCTGACCGACGCCAAGGAGGCCGCAGATGCCTGAGCCCCTGTCCGGAGTGCGGGTCGTGGATCTGTCGAAGATCCTCGCCGGACCGTACGTCACCATGTCCCTCGCCGACCTCGGCGCCGACGTCATCAAGGTGGAACACCCTGACGGCGGTGACCCGACCCGCGGCTGGGGCCCGCCGTTCCAAGGCCCTGACGCCACGTACTTCCTGGCCGCCAACCGCAACAAGCGCTCCGTCACCCTCGACCTCAAGTCCCCCGAGGGCCAGGAGGCCGCGCACCGGCTGATCGCCACCGCGGACGTCGTCGTCGAGAACTTCCGCCCCGGCAGCTCGCTGGCCCGCGGCTTCGACCACCGCGAGCTGAGCGAGCGCTACCCGCGCCTGGTCGTGCTGCACATCTCCGCCTTCGGCGAGAGTGGCCCGCTGCGCGACGAACCCGGCTACGACATGGTCGCGCAGGCCGCCGCCGGCCTGATGTCCCTGACCGGCGAGCCCGACGGACCGCCCGTGCGCGCCGGTTACGCGATGGGTGATCTCGGCGCCGCGCTCTTCGGGATCATCGGCGTCACCTCTGCGCTCGTCGAGCGCGAGCGGACCGGACGCGGGCAGTACGTCACGACCTCGCTGTACGAGTCGCTGCTCGCCCTGCACGTCAACTGGGCCACCGGATACTTCGCCACCGGTGAGCGGCCCGCCCGCCTCGGCTCCGGGCATCCGAGCCTCGTGCCGTACCAGGCGTATCCGGCCTCCGACGGGCACTTCGTGATCGCGGTCGGCAACGACGCCCAGTTCCGCAAGCTGTGTGCGGTCCTCGGCCATCCCGAGTGGGCCGACGACCCGCGATTCGCCACCAACCGCGCCCGGGTCGACAACCGCAGCGCCCTCAACACCGAACTGAACGCGGTCCTGGCCGGCGCCACCGTGGTCCACTGGTGTGGCCTGCTGAAGGACGCGGGCGTGCCCGTCACCCCCATCCGGACCCTCGACGAGGTCTACGACTGCCCGCAGACCGAGGCGCTCGGCATCGTCCAGAAGGCGGACCACCCGCTCGTCGGCCCGCTCCGGCAGGTCGCCTTCCCGGTGAACTTCCGCGGCGAGCGCCCGCCCGTGCGGACCGCGCCGCCCACGCTGGGCCAGCACAGCGAGGACGTACTGGCCGAACTCGGCTACGACGAGGCGGAGATCGCCCGCCTCCTGCACCCCCAGGGAGACTGACGATGTCCTTTCCCTTGCCTGAGCCGACCGACCCGCTCGGTCTGGAAGCCCTTCTCGGCGACGAGGAGCGGGCCGTACGCGACACGGTCCGCCAGTACTGCGCCGAGCGGATCGAGCCGCACATCGCCGACTGGTTCGAGCGCGGCGAGCTGCCCGACCTGCCGGAACTCGCCCGGGAATTCGGCAGGCTCGGCCTGCTCGGCATGCACCTGGACGGCTTCGGCTGCGCGGGCATGTCCGCCCTCGCGTACGGCATCGCCTGCCGCGAACTGGAGGCCTGCGACTCGGGGCTGCGGTCGTTCGTCTCCGTGCAGGGGTCCCTCGCGATGTTCGCCGTCCATCGGTTCGGGAGCGAGGAACAGAAGCGGGAGTGGCTGCCGCGCATGGCGTCGGGCGAAGCCGTCGGCTGTTTCGGTCTGACCGAGCCCGACCACGGCTCGGACCCGTCGTCCCTGCGGACCCGGGCCCGCCGCGACGGCGGCGACTGGATTCTCGACGGCCGCAAGATGTGGATCACCAACGGCTCGGTGGCCGAGGTCGCGATCGTCTGGGCGCGCACGGACGACGGCATCCGCGGCTTCGTCGTCCCCACCGCGACGCGCGGCTTCTCCGCGCCCGAGATCAAGCACAAGATGTCGCTGCGGGCGAGTGTCACGAGCGAACTGGTCCTGGACGGCGTGCGGCTGCCCGCGAGCGCGCTGCTGCCCGGCGCCCACGGTGTCGCAGCACCGCTGACCTGCCTGAACGAGGCCCGTTACGGGATCGTGTGGGGCGTCACGGGCGCGGCACGCTCGGCCTGGCAGGCGGCCGCCGGGTACGCGGCCCAGCGCGAGCAGTTCGGAAAGCCGCTGGCCGGCTTCCAGCTCACCCAGCAGAAGCTCGTCGACATGGCCCTCGAACTGCACAAGGCCACGCTCACGGCCCTGCACCTGGCCCGCCTCAAGGACGGGCCGGGAATCCACCCCGCCCAGGTCAGCTTCGGCAAGCTCAACAATGTGCGCGAGGCCCTCGAGATCTGCCGCACCGCCCGTACGGTCCTCGGCGCCAACGGTATCTCGCTGGAGTACCCGGTCATCCGGCACATGAACAACCTGGAGTCCGTCCTCACCTACGAAGGCACCACCGAAATGCACACCCTCGCGCTGGGCCAGGCGCTGACGGGCCACGCGGCCTTCCGCTGACGGCCCGCCTCCGGGTGACCGCCCGGTGAGCCGGAGAGGGCCGCGGTTCCCGCCCAGTCGCGGCCTGGCACCGGATCGGAATATTAAACTAGTTGAATATTCCGATCCGGTGCTAAATTGACCTCCATGGCTCTGCGCAATGCGGTGATGGCCGCGCTCTTGGAGGGTGAGGCGTCCGGGTACGACCTCGCCAAGGGGTTCCAGTCCTCGGTCGCCAACTTCTGGATGGCCACGCCGCAGCAGATCTACCGTGAGTTGGAGCGCATGGAGAGCGAGGGCCTCGTCGCCGCTCGCTTCGTCCAGCAGGAGCGCAGGCCCAACAAGCGCCTCTTCTCGCTCACCGAGGCCGGGTACGCGGCCGTGCACGCCTACACCACCGAACCTCCGGCCAAGCCGACCGCGATCAGGGACGAACTGCTGGTCAAGGTCCAGTGCGTCGACGTCGGCGACCTCCAGGCCGTCCGTACGGCGATCTCCCAGCGCATGGAGCTGGCTGCCGCCAAGGCCGTCCGCTTCGAGCGAATGCGGGAGCGCCTGCTGGCCGGCCGCACCGAGGACGAGTACATCACCACCGCAGAACGGATCGGCCCCTACCTCACCCTGCTGCGTGGCCTGTCCCTGGAGCAGGACAACCTCCGTTGGGGCGAGGTCGCTCTGAAGCGGCTCGACCAGCGCACCGCGGCACTTGCCGCACGGGCCGAGGATGCCTGAGCCGTTGTGCCGAGGCCGGTGTGGCCGGGCAGCATCCCGGTTTCGCCGAAGTGGGTGTCGCCCAGCGTCATGGGACGGCCGCGGGCGCTGCCCGTATGACTACCCCTCGTCCCTGAGGAAGGCCGCCACCAACGCGCTCGCCTCGGGGCGACACTCCTCGAAGTAGGCGTGCCGGGCACCGGGGAACAGGTGCGTCCGGGTGTGGGGGATGCGGCCGGCCAGCAGGGCGAGGTTGTCCGGCGGGGCCATCCGGTCCTCGTCGCCGTGGAGGATCAGCGTCGGCGCGCTGATGCCGGGCAGGGCGTCCCAGGCGTCGTGCCGGTTGCTGGCGAGCAGATGGCCGCGCCGGGCGTGCGGCGGCATCGCGGGGTCGCCGAGGGTGTTGTAGGGGCCGGGGTGGGCGGCCCGCCAGGCGGGGGAGTACATGAGGTCGATCAGGGCGTGCAGGGCGGCCCTCGGGTCGGGCTGGGCCAGCGCGCGCCGTACCGAGGTGTCGCGCTCGACGGCGTGCGGGCCACCGGGTGTGGTGCAGCCGAGCACCAGGCGCCGGACCCGCTCCGGATGGTCGGCGGCCACCCACTGCGCGACCCGGCCGCCCATCGAGGTGCCGTAGACGTCGGCCCGCTCGATGCCCAGGTGGTCGAGGACGGCGATCACGTCCTCGGCGAACTGCCGGGTCGAATAACCGCCTTGGGGCTTGTCGCTCGCTCCGGTGCCCCGGTAGTCCAGCGTGATCGTGGAGTGTGTGCCGTGGAAGTCCTCGCGTACGCCGTCCCACCAGTGATGGTTGTTCGCCTGCCCGGCGAGCAGCACGAGCGGAAAGCCGGTGCCCAGGCGCTGACAGGCGAGGGCGGTGCCGTCCTCGGCGTGGGCGTAGGTGGGGAGCGGCGACTCGGTGTCGGGCATGACGGCCTTTCGGTGCAGCTGGGGTACGGGTCCCTGGGTCTCGGTGGCGGCGGTTCCCTGGAGCTGGGCGGAGAGCGGCCACCGCGGGTCACCTCGGCGCGGATCCGCGCACCAGCTCTCGCGCGACGACGTCCACTGCGGGCGGTGTGCGCCCGGAGCTCGGGGTGGCCAGGACGATGGGGCGCCACGCGTCGGGCCCGGCGAGCGGAGCGGCGCTCGGCGTGCCGGCGGCGAGGTCCGCCGCGATGCCGACGCCGGGCGGGACGGTCCAGCCGCGCCCGGCCAGGACGAGCTGCTTCTGCACCCGCATGGAGTTGGTCCGGACGGCGACGTCCAGCTCGGCCCCGCCGCCCCGCGGCGGCGTCGATCGACGTCCACGGTCGCTTCCTCCGGAGCCATGCGCGGCACGCATGGCTCGATCACGCACTGCTATTTCGATCCCGCTTTCATGACTCCTCATGATGGCATTCGGTTCGGGCCGGAGACCGTCCTGCCGGAAGCCCTGACGCAGGAGCTGCGCGCCGAACACGTCATCTGAAGTCGAGCACGGACAAGGTCGGGTAGGGACACCAAGGAGCGTCATCACACCATGAGCACCCTCGACATCCTCTCCGAGGACGAACGGCTCGTCGTCAGGACTGTGCACGACTTCGTCGAGAAGGACGTCAGGCCGGTCGTCCGGGAGCTGGAGCACACCGACACCTACCCCGAAGCCCTGATCGACCGGATGAAGGAACTCGGCATCTTCGGCCTGGCCGTCCCGCAGGAGTACGGCGGCACACCGGTCTCCATGCCCTGCTACGTCCTGGTCACCGAGGAACTGGCGCGCGGCTGGATGAGCCTGGCCGGTGCGATGGGCGGGCACACGGTGGTCGCCAAGCTGCTGCTGCACTTCGGCACCGAGGAGCAGAAGCGCCGCTACCTGCCGAAGATGGCCACCGGGGAGGTCCGGGCGACGATGGCCCTGACCGAGCCCGGCGGCGGCTCCGACCTCCAGGCCATCGGCACCGTCGCCCGCAAGGATGCAGGCGGATACCTGGTCAACGGGGCGAAGACATGGATCACCAACTCCCGCCGCTCACGGCTGATCGCCCTGCTGTGCAAGACGGACCCGGAGGCGAGCCCCGCGCACCGGGGTATCTCCGTCCTCCTGGCCGAGCACGGCCCCGGACTCACCGTCTCCCGTGACCTGCCCAAGCTAGGCTACAAGGGCGTGGAGAGCTGCGAGCTGTCCTTCGAGGACCACCGGGTGCCGGCCGACGCCCTGCTCGGCGGGGTCGAGGGCAAGGGGTTCGCCCAGATGATGAAGGGCCTGGAGACGGGCCGGCTCCAGGTCGCCGCCCGCGCCCTCGGGGTCGGCCGGGCAGCGCTGGAGGACTCACTGGCCTACGCCCAGGAGCGCGAGTCGTTCGGCAAGCCGATCTGGCAGCACCAGTCCATCGGCAACCACCTCGCCGACATGGCCACTTCACTGACCGCGGCACGTCAGCTCACCCTGTACGCGGCCCGGGAGGCCGAGGCGGGCCGACGGGTGGACATGGAAGCGGGCATGGCGAAGCTCTTCGCGTCCGAGACCGCCATGCAGATCGCCCTCAACGCCGTTCGCATTCACGGGGGTTACGGCTACTCGACCGAGTTCGACGTGGAGCGCTACTTCCGCGACGCCCCGCTGATGATCGTGGGCGAGGGCACGAACGAGATCCAGCGCAATGTCATCGCGGCCCAGCTGGTGAAGCGGGGACGACTCGACGCCTGAACCTCGTCAGCGTGCCTCGGCCCGGGTGACACGGCTCGACGACCTCGCCGGCCAGGGCGTGAAGGCCGCATGGCCATCACCGCGGCGACCGTCACGGAGCCGAAAGGGTGAAACGACGTTTTTTCGGCGGTTCTTCAGGATTCATCGGGAAGGACATATTCTGTCCGAATATTCCGAAGGTAATCGCTGCCTCGTGCAGAACGGAGTGCTCATGTCGAATCCGACCAACTGGCTTCCCGTGGTTGTGCGCAACCAGTGGGGCGGGACCATCTCGAGCCTGACGGCGAACCACCGTTACGACAGGGACCATTACGACAACGACACCTGGGAGACCCTGCAGAACGGCGCTGAGGCGACCGGTATGCAGGCCGGCTTCTGGACTGGCTTCCTGCGTACCGGAAAGGACTACTGGAACGTGGTCTTCCGGGCCGATGGCCAGAACTGGACCTGCAAGGACGACTTCTACTGCTTCCTCACCAGCGAGGACGCGGAGAGTGGTGGTCCGGTGATCCTGACCATCTCGAAGGACAACCTGCACGTCGCGCCGCCGAAGTCGAGCTCGTGCGATGTCGCGCTGCTCCAGGTGGGCTGACCGCGCACAGGACGACCCCGCGCGATGACCGGGCTGGGAGACGTGTTCGCCCTGGCCGCAAGGGCTCTGGGAATCGAACCCGGCCAGGGCTGCGGCTGCCACCATCGCAGGGATCTGCTCAACAAGATGTTCCCGTTCCCGCGATGGCTGCGCGGCGCAGGACGCCGGCACGACCCCCGCGGGAACTGACACCGCGTCCCCGGGGGGACCGGTGCATGCTTTGTGAGGGCAGATGGCCGCGATGGTCGGCAGCATGCGCGCGGCACGTCGTCTGTGCCAGTGGCTGGAGGAGCATGCGCCGGACTTCTGCGCCGACACGCACCGACTCGACGGGCTCATCAGGGTTGCGGAATTCGCGATCGTCCTCCTCGGTCTGACCCGCCCGCTTTCCTCGGGCGCATCAGGTGACGCATACGCGCGCTGGGCCCGCGGCGTTGCCGACGTCCTGTGGACTGATCTGCACCGCAAGGAGAAACACATTCTCCGCTCGCTTGCCGCCACGCGATCGACTCACGCGCGTGCTCTGCTTCTGCCGTTCCCGGCACTCGAAACGATCACAGGGCGCAGGTTCGACAACCACGCGCTGGTGAGGGCCCTGCTCTGCGAGAAAGCAGGCCGTACGGGACGCGTGGAGGTGGACCTGGCCTTCACCTGCGACGTGGCAGGCATGCAGGACTGCAGGGAGGCGACGCGCACGCGGCTGGCCGAGCTGGCGGGCGCGGCCGGGCCTGCGGGCGAGTCCGTGCAGGACATGTACGACCTGACTCATCTCGCCTTCTACGCGACCATGCTGGGACGGCGGGCGGCGCGTTGGAGCCCTGGCACGACCGGATGGTCTCGCGCCTTTCTGGAGGAGGGCGGGGCCGTCTTCCTGCGCCGACATGATTTCGACCTTGTAGCAGAGTGCGTCATGAGCCTGCTCATCACCGGGGCCCCGATGAGCCGTTACGTTCATGACGCAGCGGAGGCCCTCGCCGCCGTCGCGGAACGCGGCAGCGGTATGCCGCCGCACCCCCGGCATGCGGACGACGTGAGCGGTGCTTTCGCCAATCGCTACCATCCGACCCTGGTCGCCTTGGCGGCGCTGGCCGAATACGACCGGCGAACGCCTTACTCCCGGTGACTGCAGGCCGCGTGCCGGTCGCCGATGCGCCGAGGAGCCCGTCGTGAGCCTCGGCGCGCCGGCCTGGCGCGTGCCCTGCCGCCAGGCGGAGAGTGCCTTGGTGATCCGGTCCGCATGAACGCGGAGGATTCCCGGGGCCGTTCCTCCCAGGCGAAGACACAGGCCGTGGCGACGCCGTCGAAGCCCAGCTCACGCAGCGTGCCGAAGAAGGCGTCCCAGCCGACCTCGTCCTGGCCGATGCCCAGATGCTGGTGGATACGGGCCGCAGTAGTAGTTCACCCAGGGCTTGTTGATCGCCCGGACCAGGCCGTCCGCCGGGTCGTTCTCCTCATGGAAGTCGTCCGGGTACGCCTCCAGGTGGAGAGCGACACCCTCCCGCTCGAACAGCGGCAACAGCTCCTCCAGCGAGCGCCAGAAGGCGGCCTCGCTCTCGGCGGCCCGCTCCGGCCGTTGAACTCGTCGAGGGCGATCTTCATGCGATGCCTCCGTAGCGGGCCGGGCGGGGTTTGAGGTCCGTGGCGACGACGCGGCCCGACTCCAGGGCCTCGACGGTCGCGGCGGTGATGACGGTGGCGGCGTAGCCGTCCCAGGCCGAGGGCCCGGTCGGCTCGTTGTCCGCCTCCAGCGCCGCGTACTCGTCCTGTGCCGGGCGGAACGTGCTCAGCCCCTCCGGCCGGTGCGGCGCGACCAGGCCGGCGCCCGGCTCCAGCCTCCGGGCCTCCTCGTGCGCGGCGGCTGATGTCGGCCTCCAGGAGGGACTCCCGTACGTGGGGCCGGTCCCATCCGGCCGGATCGTCGCTGCCGTCGGCAGGCGCGCGGGCATCGGCGGGGACCAGGTGGTCGGTGGTGCCGATCCGCACGCCGTGCCCCGTGAAGGAGAGCAGCAGCGTGCTCCCGGCCGGTGTGTTTCCCGAGAGGTCGCAGATGCGCTCGGTGATCTCGTTGCGGGTGGGGTTGCGCAGTGTCTATACCGCGTAGCCGCTTCAGCGCAGGGCGGCGGCCCTGCCGGGAGGGGGCGAATCGGTCGGGTCGACCTCCGTCGAGGATACCCCCGGGGGTAATCGTGTACTGTCGAAGGCATACCCCCCGGGGTAATTCTTCGAGGGATGTGCGATGGAAGGGAGTACCTCGTGTTCTTCGTCGACACGATCGAGGTGCCGGGGCTCGGCAACCGCAGCTATCTGGCGGGTGGCGAGCGGACGGCGGTGGCGGTCGACCCGCCGCGCGACATCGACCAGGTGATCGCGGCGGCGGCCCGGCGTGGGGTGCGGATCTCGCACGTCGTCGAGACGCACGTCCACAACGACTACGTCACCGGCGGCCTGGAGCTGGCCCGGGTCACGGGCGCCGCCTATCTGGTGCCCGCCGGGGCCGCTGTCTCCTTCGATCGTGTACCGGTGGAGCACGGCGACCGTACGGTGATCGACGCCACCGCCGGGCTGACCCTGCGCGCCGTGGCAACGCCCGGGCACACCCCGCACCACACTTCCTACGTGCTGGAGGAGGGCGGAACGGCGGTCTCGGTGTTCACCGGCGGTTCCCTGCTGATCGGCACCGTCGGCCGCCCCGACCTCGTGGAGCCGCGGCTGACCGAGCGCCTCGCCCGTGCGCAGCACGCCTCCGCGCACCGCCTGGCCACCGAGCTGCCCGACGACACCGAGGTGCTGCCCACGCACGGCTTCGGCAGCTTCTGCGCGTCGTCGCAGGCGGAGGGGGTGCACAGCACGATCGGCAAGGAGAAGGCGTCGAACGAGGCCCTCACCCGGGACGTGGACGCCTTCGTAGCCGACCTGCTGGCAGGGCTGGGCGACATCCCCGCGTACTACGCGCACATGGGTCCGGCCAATGCCGCGGGGCCCGCGCCGGTCGACCTGACCCCGCCCGCTCCGGCCGACGCGGACGAGATCGCCACCCGGCTGGCCGCGGGGGAGTGGGTGGTGGACCTGCGCAACCGCGTCGCCTTCGCCGCAGGGCACGTGTCCGGCTCGGTCAACTTCGAGGCCGAAGGACAGCTCGCCACCTACCTCGCCTGGCTGATCCCGTGGGGCAAGCCGGTCACGCTGCTCGCCGAGTCAGCCGAGCAGCTCGCCGCGGCGCAGCGAGAGCTGGTCCGCGTGGGCATCGACCGGCCGGCCGCCGCGGCCACCGGGGAACCGGGCAGCTGGGTCCGCGAGAACGAGACCCTCGCCTCCTTCCCCCGGGCCACCTTCGCGGCGCTCGCCGGCCAGTACCCGGCGGACGGCGTCGTCGTCCTCGATGTCCGGCGTACCGCTGAGCGAGCGGGCGGCTTCATCGAGGGCTCGGTCCACATACCGGTCCACACCCTGCACCGCCGCGTCGACGAGATCCCCGACGGCACGGTGTGGGTGCACTGCGCGGGCGGTATGCGCGCCGCCATCGCCGCCTCCCTGCTGGACGCGGCCGGCCGCGACGTCGTCGCCGTGGACGACGGCTTCGACGCGGCCGGGGGCGCAGGGCTCACGGTCCGTACCGCCTGACCGCAAGACAGGAGCGACAAGCCAAGATGAGCATCTTCCGACGAGACCGGCGCGTTACGGGCCGGGTGACCGTCCAGGAGGCTGCCGCCCGTACCGGCCACGGCAGTGCCGCCGAGGGTGGCGCCGACGCCGTACTGCTGGACGTTCGTGAACCAAATGAATGGCAGGCGGGGCACGCGCCACGAGCCGTGCACCTGCCGCTGTCCGCGCTGGCCACCGGGGCCGGGCTGCCCGCCGGCGCGCAGGCGGGTCCGTTCGTCGTGATCTGCCGCTCGGGAAACCGCTCCCGGCAGGTGGCCGATCTTCTGGCCGCGCGCGGTGCCGAGGCGGTGGACGTGATCGGCGGCATGCGGGACTGGGCCGCAGCGGGACTGCCCGTGGTGGACTCGCGGGGCGGGAACGGGATCGTCGCGTGAGCGCTGTCGTACTCGCCCTGGCCGCCGGCGCCGTCATCGGCGTGGCGCTCGGCGCGCTCGGGGGCGGCGGCAGCGTCCTGGCCGTCCCCGCCCTGATCTACCTGCTCGGCTTCACCCCGGTCGCGGCGACCACCGCCAGCCTCGTCATCGTGACGGTGACCTCGGCCACGGCGCTGTCCGCGCACGCCCGGGACGGTCATGTGCGGTGGCGCACCGGGCTGTTGTTCGCGGCGGCCGGGACAGTCCCCGCGATGCTGGGCGGTGCGCTCGCCGGACGGCTGCCCGCCGGTGCTCTGACAGCCGCCTTCGCCGTGGTGGCGGGAACGGCCGCGGTGCGGATGCTACGGCCCCGTGCCGCGTCGGAGACAGGGGTACCGGTGCGACCGGACCGGGCGGCGGCCGCGGGTGCCGGGCTCGGCGCGGTCACCGGCGTCCTCGGCGTCGGCGGCGGCTTCCTCGCCGTGCCCGCGCTGGTGAGCGTGCTCGGCATGCGGATGCGGGACGCGGTGGGCACCAGCCTGCTGGTGATCACCGCCAACTCCCTGGCCGCGCTGGCGATGCGTGCCGGTACGGCCGACGGTCTGGACTGGGCCGTCATCGGGCCCTTCGCCGGGGCCGCGGTCCTCGGCGCGTGGGACGGGAAGCGGCTCGGGGCGAAGGTGTCCGGGCGCGCGCTGCAACGGACCTTCGCCCTGGTGCTGCTGGCCGTGGCCGTGTTCATGATGATCGACGCGGTGGTGTGATGCGCCCGCACTCACAGCCCCGCGCCGGCCCCCTCACGCCAGCGACAGGAAGAGCTTCTCCAGACGAGCCCGCATCTGGTCCGGGTCCTCGCCGTTCTTGCGGCCGGACTCCATGTCGGTGATGCACTGCTGCAGGCCGGTGGCGATGATCGCGAAACCCGCGCGGTCGAGCGCCCGCGACGCGGCGGCGAGCTGCGTGATCACGTCCTCGCAGTCGCGCCCCTCCTCGATCATCCGGATCACGCCGGAGATCTGGCCCTGCGCGCGGCGCAGCCGGTTCAGGACGGACTTCAGCTCCGCACCCGCGAGTTCCAGTTCCACGATCACTCCTCCAAAAATACCCCTAGGGGTACTGTACGTCCCGGTACGGGACGGCGTCGAACACCAAGGATCACATCTGCCATGACCGCCCCCCTCGCCCCCGTCATCCTCCGCTCCGACCAGGCCCGCACCCGGCTGCACGAGCTGACCGTCATCGACGTACGCACCCCCGGTGAGTACGCCTCGGGCCACCTGCCCGGTGCCCTCAACATCCCCCTGGACCAGATCCGGCGCGCCCTGCCCGAGATCCGGCACGCCGCCGACCGTGGCGACGTCCTGGTCGTGTGCGCCTCCGGAGCCCGCTCCGAGAACGCCTGCAAGCTGCTCGCGGTGCAGGGCATACCCACCGCCACCCTGGCCGGCGGCACCAGCGGCTGGGCCGCTGCGGGCCACGACCTGCAGCAGCCCGCCGCCTGCGACACCCGGGCCCGCTGGAGCATGGAGCGGCAGGTCCGGTTCACGGCGGGCGCGCTGGTCCTCGCCGGCATTGGCCTCGGGCTGCTCGTGCACCCGGCCTTCCAGGTCCTGTCGGCGGGCGTCGCGGGCGGTCTCGTCTTCTCCGCGCTCACCGACACCTGCGGCATGGCCGCCCTGCTCGGCAAGCTGCCGCACAACCGTCCCCGCGCGGCCGACCTCGATGCCGCACTCACCGCTCTGCGCAGCCGCTGAGCCGTACGCTCCGGGGCGCTCTCGAGTACTGCGCGGGCGCCCCGGAGATTCGCGAGGCGGTCGCTCCACGGTGACGGCTCACGAAGGCGGCGCGTCCGAGGCGGACTTGGCGCCACCGTGCGCGGTGAGGGCCCCGTCGACGGGGATCTCGGCGCCGGTGATGAAGTTCGCCTGGTCGTATCCGGCTGCGGCGGAGGGTTCGTCGTGGCTGGTCGCGCAGTTCCCCGCGCCCCTAAGGGGGTGCCGTCAGGCCAACTGCTTCAACAACGGTCGCGGATCGACCGTCCTCGCCGAGCACCGCCGCCACCGTGGCCGTCGTAACGGCGGTGCCGCTGCGAGGAGTCGATGCGATCACGCCCTGGGAACGACTCGCAGTGCAGCGCAACGGGCTCATGTCACAGCGATGCCATCGCGCATCATCTTGCTCAACACTGCCTGTTCGGGTAGGCGGAGTTCGTTGGCGATACGGGTCAGGCTGGACTCGTTCAGAACGATCGTCGCGCGGTGTTGCGGGGTATCCGTCAATCGCGCCATGCGCAGAGCATCGAAAGGATCACGGGTAACGTCGAACGCGGTAGTGAGAGCGTCGGGGTCGGAGGACCGGCCACTGCCTCGGTGCTCGCGTAGACGTTCGGCATGGTGGGCAACGTTTTCCCAGAAATCGCCGTGGGGGGTTGCGGCGGACCGGTTCCTGGAAAGCGTTTTTGTCTCGATCACCAGACGATGCACTTCCAGGCATATCGCGCGTGCGAGGTGCTGGTCGTTCAATGCGGCGACAGCGGCTTCGGAGGAAGCCGTACGGGCAGTCGCGTCGTCCGCCTCCAACTGCGCACTCTGCAGGGCCGGCAGCGTGAGCCGGAGCAGCAGGCGCGCCGTCGCTGCCATTGCCGCTCTTGGCATCCACAGTACCCACTCGCTGGTCCGGGCCCGGATGTTGAAGCGCCGTGCTCCGGCTGCCACATCGTCCGCACGCCAGGCATAGGCATTGGCATTCCACGAGATGTACGCATTGCCGTTGGCTCGCATTGTCTCCGACCCGGCGGTAAGTGCCTCGAGGGCCGTGGCGACAAATGCGCGAGAACGGACGTTGTGAGGAGCTGTGTAAGCCAGTGCATGGGTCACAGCGGCAATACGTTGTTGAGGCGGGTAAGCGGCCCAGAGCGGGAGGCCGAGAACAAGGCAGCTCTTCCGGCGAAACCCGAAGTGGGTGACGGTGATCGAGAAGTCCGGAGTGAACTGGACCGTATCGGGGCGCCGTACCCCGCCCGTGTCCGCTATGTCGTTCAACAGTTGAAACAGGGCCGGAGCATCTGCCCCCCGCAGTGTGGGCAGGTCAGGATTCAGCCGTCCGGGGCGTGGGCGCATTGCAAGTGCCATGCCGAGCGGCATCAGACCCACCAGAGGCTGAACAACAGTGCGGAACCCGAGAACGATCAACAACAGGCTGACGGTGAACAGCGCCGCCGTAACGAGATGGACCATGCCGGCGACGGCGTACGCGGCTGCTGTCGTGATTTTGATGCGGGCAGCGCTTACCGGTCGACTGTGACGATCACTTTCCACATGCTCCCCCTCAGCGATGAACGACCGGTGCCGTTCGAACACGGGGCGATCCGATCATCGCGGCGGAGTGCAGAGCAAGCGGTCTGAGCAACATCTGAGCCGCCAGGGGGACCAGCGCCTCGGCGCTCGGGGCCCACGCGTACGCCTCACGGGAGCCGACGGCGCACGGCATGTGAGCGCTGGGGGAGTCCGTACGCCGGAAGCGGATCCGGACAGGGCGCTCCGGCACCCGTCAGTCAGGCGGGAGTTCACGCCTCAAACCTCAAGTGAACAGCCGTGACTGAAAAGAGAAGGGTTTTTCCCGGCCGGGCGTCACACGATGGAATGATCTCGGCGTGCGGTCACTACGATCGCATCTCAAGACAACCATTCGACCGGCCCGAGAGTGACGGCCGGTCAGGGTCGCCGATGCCAGGGTCCGCTCCCCGGGCTGCGGTGATCTTCCTGTCCAGGAGGACCTTCCGCATGTTCCGACGCATTGGGAATGCCGTCGTCCGTCATCCCGTCTGGACGATCGTGGCATGGCTCATCGCGGCGGTGGCGATCGTCGCCACCGCGCCGAGCCTGCCCTCGAACAGTGACGAGAGCAGTTTCCTGCCAAAGAGTTACGAGTCGATCAAAGCGGCGGAGCTACAGGAGAAGGCGTTCCCCAGCGCCTTCACCCCGTCCGCGATCGCGCTGTACCAACGCACCGACGGCGGCAAGCTCACCGCCGCCGACAAACAGGACATCGCCCGGATCACTTCACAACTGGGCAGCAAGCACATCGACCAGGTGCAGAAGGTCGTCCCCGGCCAGCCGTCCAAGGACGGCAGGTATGACCTGACCCTGGTGCAGATGGACAGCAAGAACGCCGGCCAGCCCAAACAGATCGACGCGGCCAAGGCGTTGCGCGATGACGTCAAGAAACTGGCCACGGGCACGAACCTCGACGTCAAGCTCGGTGGTTCCGCCGCGCAGGCTCTCGACCAGCAGGACTCGTCCAAGCGCGGTCAGGCACTGATCGGTATCGGCACCTTCGCGATCATCCTGATCACCCTGCTGATCATCTTCCGTGCGCCGATCCTGGCGATCCTCCCCCTCGTCCTGATCGGCCTGGTGTCGGCCGTCGCCAACGGCCTGATCGCCTACGCCACCAAGCTGTTCGACCTGCAGGCCAACAGCTCGATCTCGTCGATCCTGATCGTCGTGCTCTTCGGCGTGGGCACGGACTACTTCCTCTTCCTGATGTTCCGCTACCGCGAGCGCCTGCGCGCCGGCGACGAGCCGAAACAGGCCATGATCAACGCGGTTGACCGGGTCGGCGAGGCCATCGCCTCGGCCGCCGGAGCGGTGATCATCGCCTTCCTCGCGCTGGTGCTGTCCACGCTCGGCTTCCTCAAGCAGATGGGCCCGGCACTCGCCATCGCGGTCGCGGCCACGCTGGTCGCGGGCCTGACCCTGATCCCGGCCGTGGTCTCGCTCATCGGGCCGAAGGTCTTCTGGCCCTCCAAGTCCTGGCAACGGGAGCCGGAGAACGCCCGGTTCGCCGCCCTCGGCCGCGGCGTGCAGCGCCGCCCGGCGCTGACCGCCGCGGTGTCCGGCCTCGTCCTGGTCGCACTGTCGCTCGGCACCCTCGGGTTCAACGCCACGTTCGACCTGGCGGCGGGCTCCATGCCCAAGACCAAGGAGTCCATGGTCGTCCAGGACGAGATGCAGAAGGCGTACTCGGCCGGCGCCGCCGCACCCACCGACGTCTTCCTGTCCAGCACCGACGGCAAGCAGCTGGACAAGTCCGGCCTGGACGCGTACGCGCACAAGCTCGGGGCCGTGGACGGCGTCGCGAACGCCCGCCTGACCCAGCTGAACAAGGGCGGTACCACCGCCGACTTCACCGTCACGCTCAGGTACGAGGCGTCGACGGACAAGGCGATCGATGCCGTGGGCGAGGTGCGCGACGTCGCGCACTCCGACGCCCCCGAGGGCACCGAAGCCCTCGTCGGCGGCATGTCCTCGATCTACAAGGACATCGCCACGGCGGTCAACCACGACTACCGGACGGTCTTCCCCGTCGCCGCCCTCCTCATCATGGTCATCCTGGGGCTGCTGCTGCGCAGCGTGGTCGCCCCCTGGTACCTGATGGCCTCGGTGGGCCTCGGCTTCGGTGCCACCCTCGGCGCCACGGTATGGATCTTCCAGGAGGGGCAGGGACACTCCGGTCTGATGTTCATGCTCCCGGTGATCATGTATCTGTTCGTGGTCGCCATCGGCACCGACTACAACATCCTCATGATCGCCCGGCTCCGCGAGGAGGCCCGCGAGGGCCGCGAGCCCCGCGAGGCGGCCGGCATGGCGCTCCGGCACGCCGGGCCGACCGTGGCGGCGGCCGGCTTCATCCTGGCGGCGACCTTCGCCACGATGATGCTGGCGGGCAACGCGCTGCTGACGGAGATGGGTTTCGCGGTCTCCTTCGGTATCGCGGTCGCCGCCTTCGTGATGGCGATGTTCTTCACGCCGAGCCTCACCGCGCTGATCGGCCACGCGGCGTGGTGGCCGGGCCACGGGGACCAGGCGCGGGAAGCGGCGGTCGGCGCCGGATCTCCTGACGCCGGTTCGGTTCCCGGCCGGAACCGGGACACGGTCGCACCCGATCCGTCGGGCCGCCGCGGCTAGCAGCATCACGAGGACGGCGCAGGTCTGCCGGGCCGCACAGCCCGGCAGACCCGACCCGTCGTCAGCACAGCGGCCGAGGCGAGAGGAAGATCACGACGGACCACGCGGTCTTGGCCATGCACGCGCCACGCGGTACGGTCTGTCCGATATCGACGACGGCGAGACGGAAGCCGGTGGGAATCCGGCACGGTCGCGCCACTGTATGCGGAACACCCCTGGGTGTCCCGTGAGTCAGACCCGTGGCCGTCGTCATGTGCACCACCGAGATGGGACGCGAACTCCCAGAGGAGGTCCTGCCATGGCGCAGACCGTCGCCCAGCCGACAGCCACCACCCCCGCCGTTCCCGCCACGCTGCCGCTGAAGGCGATCGCTCCGTGGGCGGTCTTCTTCGGCATCCTCATGCTCGTCCTGCTGTACTTCGTCGGCGCCGAGCAGGGCGCCACCTCCGTGTTCAACGGCACGGACGTCCACGAGTGGGTGCATGACGCACGCCACCTGCTCGGCTTCCCCTGCCACTGACGCGAGGGACGCCGCTCGACCATGAACTCCGCAACCGTGAGAAACCTTCTCGTGCGAGGCATGCTCGCCGGCCTGGCCGCCGGCGTGCTCGCCCTCGTCGTCGCCTACCTCCTCGGTGAGCCGAACGTCGACAGCGCGATCAGCTTCGAGGACGCCCACTCCCACGAGCACGGGATGGAGGTCGTCTCCCGCTCCCTGCAGTCCACCCTGGGCCTCGCCACCGGTGTCCTCATCTACGGGGTCGCCTTCGGCGGGATCGCCGCGCTCGCCTTCTGCGTCGCGCTCGGCCGTGTCGGCCGCTTCAGCCCGCGGGCGACCGCGCTGCTGCTGTCCGGCTGCGCGCTGCTCGCCGTGTACGTCGTCCCGTTCCTGAAGTACCCGGCCAACCCGCCGTCGGTCGGCGAGCCCGACACCATCGGCAAGCGGACTACCCTGTACTTCCTGATGATGCTGCTCAGCGTGCTCCTGGCGGTCGCCGTCACCATCCTGGGCAAGCGCCTCGCACCCACCCTGGGCACCTGGTACGCGACCGTCGTCGCGGTCGCCGCCTTCGCCGTCGCGATCGGTCTGGCCTACGCCTTCCTCCCGGTCGTCAACGAGGTGCCGAAGGACTTCCCGGCCACCCTGCTGTGGCGGTTCCGCCTCTCCGCACTGGCCATCCAGGCCGTTCTGTGGGGCGGATTCGGCCTGCTCTTCGGCGAGTTGGCCGAGCGGCAACTGAATCCGAAGCCCGCGACCACTGCGTCCGGGCGGAGAGTTCCCGCCACGCACTGATCCCTTCAGGACACGAGAGGGCCCTTCGGAACCGTCCGGGGGCCCTCTCGCGTTCCCGGGACACCGGCGGAGGCGACGAGCGGAGGAGCCGAGTGGCCAGACAACGTCCCGAACCGCGCCACATCACTCTCGGCGGACGTGAGGCGATCGCCCTGACCATGGAGGAGTACGCCCAACTCATCGCCAGCCGACGCCAGATCGGCGGCCAGAGCGCGCGGGTACGGGTGCTCGCCCAACAGGTCAAGCGGACCGAGAGACTTCTCGACGAGCTGGAGGCCCTGGTCGGCGGCCCAACGGCCCTCTGCCGCACGCCGGATGAGGGCGCGGTCCGACGGGCGACGGCCGACTGCCACGGCGACCACGGCACGACCGGCGCCCCGGACACCGACTGCCTGCGGTGCGCGATCGCCGCACTGCTGCGTCGCCATCGGGAGGCGACTTCCTGACCGCCGTCAGTCGCCCGGCTGGGCGAGGCCGTGTCCGAGCCGCACGTTCCAGCGTCCGGACCGGCCGGTGACCTCCGTCGCCGTGAGCGGCGCGACGTCGAGGCGCCAGAACGCCGCCTCGGGCGCGCCCAACGCGTGCACCACCACAGCCCGTACGACCTCGGGCTCCACCACGGCGATCGTCCTGCCGTCCGCCGGCCCGCTAGTGTCCAGCCAGCCCGCGACCCGCGCACACAGCTCCCGCACCGACTCGCCGCCATGCGGTGCAGCCCCGGGATCGGCCAGCCAGCGGGCCACCGCTTCCGGCTCGACGGCGCCGACGTCGTCCAGCGTCCGCCCGCGCCACCGGCCCACGTCGAGGCCCGAGAGTTCCGGTTCCGCCGATGCGTCGAGGCCGAGGGCGCAGGCCGTCTGCCGGCAGCGCACGCTGGGAGAGACGAGGACGCGGCCCGCTGCGGGCAGGGACCCGGCCGCCGGTCTGACCCGCGCCGCCGCGCTGTCCTCGATCGAGTCGCCGTCGTCGAAGCGGGCCCGCCGCAGTGAGGGCGTGGTCGCGGGTGAGATGAGAGTGACACGGCTGGTCACGTGGTTGTTCCTCCTGCTTCCGCCGCGGGGCGGGGGTCCTGGGCTGCGTACGTAGGACGGTACGGGCATGCGTGGTGGCCGTGCAGACCCGCCCCGGCCGGTACGGCCGGGGCGGGCTCGGCGACTAGATCTCCGTGCGCACGGTCAAAGCCGCGGCGACCAGGTTCTCCAGGGCGGCCCGTACCTCCGGCCAGCCGCGGGTCTTGAGACCGCAGTCCGGGTTGACCCACAGGCGTTCGGCCGGGACGGCCTCGAGCCCGAGGCGCAGCAGGTCGGCCACCTCGCCCGTGCCGGGCACGCGAGGGGACGCATCCCGCCTGGAGGACGGGGCGAACCAGCTGCACGGGCAAGCCTACCGCTCAGCTCCGGTCGTACAGGTGGAACCCCGCCCGGACTTGCGGCCCAGCAGTCCCGCCTCGACCATCCGCCGGAGCAGTGGGGGAGGGGCGTAGAGAGGTTCCCTGAACTCGTCGTAGAGGGACTCTGCGATCGAGGCGACGGTGTCGAGCCCGATCAGGTCCGCGAGCCTGAGCGGACCCATGAGTGGGCGCAACCCAGCTCCATGCCGGTGTCGATGTCGGCGGCGGTGCGAAGCAGGACTCCGCCGTGCGGACGGCCGACAGGAGGTACGGGACGAGCAGCGCGTTGACGACGAAGCCGGCCCGGTCCCGGGAGCGGATGACCGTCTTGTCGAGCGTCTGTGCGGCGAACTCCTCGACGACGGCAGCCGCTTGCGCCGCAGTGTGCAGGGAGGTCACGACCTCGACCAGCGGCAGTACGGGTACCGGGTTGAAGAAGTGCAGACCCACCCGGTCCGCGCGACAGGTGGCCATGCCGAGGCGCATCAAGGGGAGCGACGAGGTGTTCGTCGCGAGCACGGCGCCAGGATCCTCGACGATCTTGTCGAGCGCCGCGAACACCTCGGTCTTGACGTCCACGTTCTCGATGACGGCCTCGACGACCAGCTGCCGGTCGGCCAGGTCCTCCAGATCACCGCTGAAGACCAGCCGGTCCAGTGCGTCCCGGGCCGCTGCCGGTTCCAGCCTGCCCCGCCGGACCGCGCGGTCCAGGGAGGAGGCCACGCGTTTCCGTGCGGCGCGTGCGGCCGTGGCGTCGGCCTCGCAGACCACCGTGTCCAGCCCGGCCCGCGCACAGACCTCGGCGATGCCCGCGCCCATCCGGCCGCCGCCGACCGTCGGCTCAGCCCTCGCTGCCCAGGGGGTGGGTGAAGCCCTGGTCGGAGATGAGCCGGGCACCCTGGGCGAGTTCTGCGGCGAAGCGCTCGACGGCCTCGTAGGGGAAGCGGTGGCTGGGGCCGCTCAATGAGAGGGACCCGACGACCCGGCCGGTGCGGCCGGTGACGGGCACCGCCACGGCGGTCAGCCCCTCGTCCCACTCGCTGCTGCTGACCGCGTAGCCCCGCTCGGCCGCATCGGCCGCCCACGTCCGCAGCTGATCGGCGTACGTCTCACCGTGGGGCGAGGCGGCGGCCACACGCTGCAGGAACGCATCGGAGGCGTCGCGCAGGAGGATCTTGGAGGAGGCGCCGGCCCACAGGGGCTGCTCGTCGCCGACGTCGACGACATGACGCAGCGGGTGCGGGCTCTCCTCGTGGGCGACGCAGATGCGGTGGACGTCCCGGGCGACGAAGAGATTGACCGTCTCGCCGAGCCGGTCGGCGAGGTCGCGCATGACCTTGCGGGTCTCCTGGGGCACCTCCCACTGGCTGCGGGCGAGATAGGCCCAGCGCCACAGTGCCGGCCCCGCGGTGTAGCCGGCCGGGTGCGACCACAGCAGGCCGCTCTCCTCCAGGGTCTGCACCAGCCGCAGCGCGGTGGTCTTCGCCAGCCCGGTGGCCTCGGTGATCTCCCGTAGCGTGATGACGGGCCGCTGCTCGTTGAGCAGGTTGAGGATGTCGAAGGCCCGCCGGACACTGCGCACCCCGGTGGGCTGCTGATCCCGGTCGCCGCCCGTCGGCGTTTCTTCCACGCTCACCTGCTGCCTCCCCGCTGTGGCCGACCCGCTCATGACACCCCCGACGGTAGTCCGGTGCACGGACCGGTGAAACCACGACGCCGGGGCCATCCTGTCGCAGCCCTGGATGGCTCCGCAGCCTGCCCCTATCGCGCTGCTCAATGGACCGCTTGATCCACACAATGGGTCAAGCGGTCCAGGGCCGCCTTCGCGTCGTTACTGCTCGCCACGCTCATCGACAGCGTTCGGGGCTGCTCCGCGTGCCGGTCCGGCCCGGCTCGACGCGCCCTTGTCCGAAGCCCGTCGCGTGATTAGTCTGACCGCACAGTGGAACGGACGAACCGCCTAGTGGTCGCCCAGAAGACCTGGATCAGCGTAGGGAGCGACCATGCGGAAGTCGATCGCCACCGTCTGCCTGAGCGGCACTCTGACCGAGAAGCTCACCGCCGCTGCGCGCGCCGGCTTCGACGGCGTCGAGATCTTCGAGAACGACCTGCTCGCGAGCCCCCTGTCGCCCGAGGAGATCGCCGCCCGCGCGGCGGACCTGGGCCTGACCATCGACCTCTACCAGCCCATGCGGGACATCGAGGCCGTGCCCGCCGACGAGTTCGCCCGCAACCTCCGCCGCGCCCGGCACAAGTTCGAGCTGATGACCCGGCTCGGCGTCGACACCGTCCTCGTCTGCTCCAACGTCTCCCCGCAGACGCTGGACGACGACGCGCTCGCCGCCCGGCAGCTGGGCCGACTGGCGGATCTGGCGCAGGAGTTCGGCATTCGCGTCGCCTACGAGGCGCTCGCCTGGGGGCGGCACGTGAACACGTACGATCACGCTTGGCGCATCGTCGAGACCGCCGGCCACCCGGCGCTGGGCACCTGCCTGGACAGCTTCCACATCCTCTCCCGGGGCTCGGACCCCAAGGGTATCGAGGACATCCCCGGCGAGAAGATCTTCTTCCTCCAGCTGGCCGACGCCCCGCTGCTCGCGATGGACGTCCTGCAGTGGAGCCGCCACTACCGCTGCTTCCCCGGCCAGGGCGGCTTCGACGTCGCCGGCCTGGTACGGCACGTGCGCGCAACCGGCTACCAGGGACCGCTGTCCCTGGAGGTCTTCAACGACGTGTTCCGTCAGGCGGACGCGGGCCGCACCGCCGTGGACGGTCTGCGGTCCCTGCTCGCCCTGGAGGAGGCCGCCGGCGTGTCCGCCCTGCCGGCCACGGCCGCACCCTCCGGCGTGGCCTTCGCCGAACTCGCCGCCGGCGACCCCCAGCCCGTCGGTGACCTGCTGGCCGCCCTCGGCTTCACCCGCACCGCCCGGCACCGCGGCAAGCCCGTCGACCTGTGGGAGCAGGGCGAGGCCCGGGTCCTGGTCGACGCCGGAGCCGCCACCCGTCGCGCCGGTACGAGGCTGGCCGCCATCGGTCTGGAGTCACCGGATCCGCAGGCCTGCGCCCGTCGCGCCGAGGCCCTGCTCGCCCCGACCCTCCCCAGGCGCCGCGCCGAGCAGGGCCTCCCCCTGGAGTCGGTCGCCGCACCGGACGGCACCGAAGTGCTCTTCTGCGCCACCCGCCGACCGGGACTCCCCAGCTGGGCGGACGACTTCGAGCACCGGGCGGCGGGCCGGTCCTCCGGCGTCACCGGCATCGACCATCTCGCGCTCACCCAGCCCTGGCACCACTTCGACGAGGCGGTGCTCTTCCATCGCGCCGTGCTCGGCCTGAGCCCGCACGACACCGTCGAACTCGCCGACCCCTACGGGCTCTTCCGCAGCCGCGCCCTGTCCGGCCCGCACGCCGGACCGCGGCTGATCCTCAACCTCGCCCCGAGCCCCACGGACGAGGACGGCACCCGGGCTCAGCACGTGGCCTTCGCCGTCGACGACATCGTTGCGGCGGTGCGCCGCTTCCGCGCGGCGGGCGCCGGCCTGCTGCAGGTGCCCGCCAACTACTACGACGACCTTCGGGCGCGGTACGAGTTTCCCGAGGGCGAGTGGGAGACCTACCGCGAACTCGGCATCCTCTACGACCGGGACGAGCACGGCGGCGAGTTCCGGCACTGCTACACGCAGACGGTCGGCCACGTCTTCTTCGAGTTCGTGCAACGGTCCGGCGGCTACCGCGGATACGGCGCCGCCAACGCCCCCATACGTCTGGCCGCCCAACGGAGGTAGCGCGCAGGACGGCCCGCTCATGGAGGCCTCCACGGCCGGCTGCTGGACGGCGACGGCGCAACCGCTTAGCCTTACTGTCCAGAGTTGGAAAATGAGTCGAAGAGCGTTGAGTGGGAGGGCCACGTCATGCGTACCGCTGCGGCCGAGGCGGACGAGCACCTCATCCGCGAAACGGAGAAGATCGCCGTTGCCCTGGGCCGGATGTTCCCGGGGCTGTGCGAGGTGGTTCTGCACGACCTGCGCGATCCGGAGCAAGCGATCCGGGCGATCGAGAACAACCTCTCCGGCCGACAAGTCGGCGACTCCGCAACCGAGTTGGGGCTGGCGCGCATCGCCGACCCGCAGTACCCGAGCGTCATCCAGAACTACCCGAACCAGTTCCCCGACGGCCGCCCGGCCAAGAGCACGTCGATCGGCATCAAGAACAGTGCCGGTGAGTACATCGCGGCTCTGTGCCTGAACCTCGACGTCTCCGTGCTGTCGCCGGTCACGCTCGCCCTGGCCAACCTCGTCGCCACCGACACCGAGCACCGTGAGCAGCCGCTGGAGACCCTGCGCGACCGCAACGCCCGGGAACTGCGCCAGGCGGTGGAGGCGCTCGCCGCGGAACGTGGGGGAACCCCGAGGTCGCTGGGCCGGGAGGGCAAGAAGGCGCTCGTACGGCAGTTGCACTCGGACGGCTACTTCGACTCGCGTGATGCCGCCCAGGCGATCGCGGACCTGCTCGGCGTGTCCCGCGCGACCGTCTACAACTACACCAAGTGAAGGGCCACTCATGAGCCGCCGTCTGCTGCACATCACCGAGGAGGAGACCGCCGCGGTCGTCGACGAGGACCTCGCGCTGCAGGCGGCCCGCGAGGCGTTCGCCGCGACCGTGGACGGTGCGGTCTTCCCCGGTCTGGCCGTGCACGGATCCGACCCGAAGAACCGGTTCACGCTCAAACCGTCGGCCTCCGCCACGCACGCCGGGGTGAAGATCGGCAGCTACTGGCCGGGCAACCCGGAGCAGGGTCTGCCGCGCCACCACTCCACCCTGCTGCTCCTCGACCAGACGATCGGCAGGATCGCCGCCGTCCTGGAGGTCGGCAAGGCCAACGCCTACCGGACCGCGGCCGCCGACGCCCTCGCCGTCGATCTGCTGGCCCGCCCCGACGCCACCACGCTGGCCGTGTTCGGCACCGGGCACCAGGCCGCCTACGAGGTACGGGCCGTCAGCCGGGTCCGGCCCGTGGCGGAGGTCCTGGTCGTGGGCCGCGACGAGGACCGCGCCGCACGGATGGCAGCCGACCTCGCGGCGGAAGGCCGTACGGCGATGGTCACAGGCGCCGAGGAGGCCTGCGCCCGGGCCGATGTCATCGTCACCGCCACCAACGCCACCGCCGACGCCCCGCCCCTGTTCCAGGCCGCATGGGTCCGGCCCGGCACCCACATCTCCTGCATGGGCGCCGACGCTCCCGGCAAGCGGGAACTGGACCCGGAACTGTTCTCCGTGGCGCGCGTCTTCTGCGATCTGCCCGAGCAGGCCCGCCGCATGGGCGAGAGCCAGCACGCCCCGGACAAGACCGTGCTCACCCCACTCGGCGAGGTCCTCACCGGCCGGGTCTCGGGACGCACCGACGACGCCGACATCACGGTCTTCGACAGCTCCGGCATCGGCCTGCAGGACCTCTGCCTGGGCCTGGCCCTTCTGGAGAAACTGGACATGACCCTGTGACCACCGCACCATCAACGCACGTCCGGAACCTGGCCGATCCCGACACCCCGTTCGCCGTCGTCGACGTGCACAGGACACGACGCAACATCGCACGGCTCGCCCGGCGGGCGGACCGCCTCGGAGTCACCCTGCGCCCGCACGTCAAGACGGCCAAGAGCCTAGACGTCGCCGCCCTCCTGCACGACGGCACACCCGGACCGGTCACCGTCTCCACCCTCGCCGAAGCCGAGGCGTTCGCCGACGCCGGCTACACCGACATCACCTACGCCGTCGGTATCGACCCCCACAAGCTGCCCCGCGTGATCGCCCTGCGGCGCCGCGGTGTCATGCTGCGCGTCCTGCTCGACAGCACCGAACAGGCGACGGCCGTCGCCGACGGCGCGCGCGAAGCGGGCATCGCCCTGCCCGCCCAGATCGAGATCGACTGCGACGGCCACCGCGGCGGCCTCAGGCCCGACGCGCCCGGGCTCGTCGGCATCGGCCGCATCCTGCACGAGGCGGCCTGCCTCGACGGTGTACTGACGCACGCGGGGGAGTCCTACTTCGCCAACACCGCGGAGGATCAGCGCCTCGCGGCGAAGAGCGAACGCGACGCCGCCGTCGCCGCGGCCGACGCGCTGCGGGCCGCCGGGCTGCCCGTGCCCGTCGTCAGTGTCGGTTCCACACCCACCGCCCACGCGGCGGACGACCTCGCCGGCGTCACCGAACTGCGCGCCGGCAACTACGTCTTCTTCGACCTGGTCATGGCCGGCCTGGGCGTCTGCGACCTCGACGACCTCGCCCTGTCGGTGGTCGTCACCGTCATCGGTCACCGCCCGGAGTACGGGTGGATCATCACCGACGGCGGCTGGATGGCCATGTCCCGGGACCGGGGCACCTCCGCCCAGACCGAGGACCGGGGCTACGGCCTCGTCACCGACCTGACCGGGCGGCTGATCCCCGGGCTCGTCATGACGGGCGCGAGCCAGGAGCACGGCATCCTCTCCGCACGTGACGGAGCCGTCCTGCCCGACCTGCCCGTCGGCACCCGCCTGCGCGTCCTGCCCAACCACGCCTGCGCCACGGCGGCCCAGCACCACGGCTACCACGTCGTCGACGGCAGCCGTCCCGACGGCCCCACGCCCGCGATCCAGGGGGTCTGGAACCGCGTCAGCGGCTGGTAGCCCGCCCACCGAGGTTCCCGACCACGTCCCGCCTCCTACTCCAAGGACATGCCATGGCCGCCGTTTCGCCCGTAACGTTCGACGACGTCCGTGAGGCCGCCGCACGCCTCAAGGGCATCGCCCACCGCACCCCCGTCCTCACCTCGCGCACGCTCGACGCCCTCGTCGGCGCCGAGGTGTTCATCAAGTGCGAGAACTTCCAGCGGATCGGCGCCTTCAAGATCCGCGGCGCCTACAACGCGGCCGCCCAGCTCTCTCCCGAGCAACTGGCCAAGGGCATCGCCGCCTACTCCTCCGGCAACCACGCCCAGGCCACCGCCCTGGCCGCCCGCGAACTGGGCACCAGCGCCGTCATCCTGATGCCCGAGGACGCCCCCCGCTCCAAGATGGAGGCCACGGCCGGCTACGGGGCGGAGATCGTCACGTACGACCGCTACGCCCAGGACCGCACCGCCCTCGGCGAGGCCCTGGCCGAAGACCGCGGCCTGGCCCTGATCCCGCCCTACGACCACCCCCACGTCATCGCCGGCCAGGGCACCGCAGCCCTCGAACTCCTCGAGGACACCGGAGAACTGGACGCACTCGTCGTGCCCGTCGGTGGGGGCGGCCTCATCGCCGGCAGCGCCACTACCGCCAAGGCCCTGCACCCGGACATCCGGATGATCGGCGTCGAGCCCGAGGCGGGCGACGACACCAAGCGTTCCCTGGAGAGCGGCGAGCGCGTGACCATTCCCGTGCCCCGCACCATCGCCGACGGCCAGGCGATCTCCACCCCCGGCGAGATCACCTTCGGCATCAGCCAGCGTCTGGTCGACGCCGTCGCGCTCGTCAGCGACGAGGAGATCATCCAGGCCATGAGGTTCGCCTTCGAACGCCTGAAGATCGTCCTGGAACCCAGCGGCGCCACGGGCCTGGCGGCCCTGCTGGCCGGACGCGTCGAGAACCTCCCGCGGCGGATCGGCGTCATCGCCTCGGGCGGCAACATCGACACCGAGCGGTTCACCGCCCTCATGAGCGGCTGAACCGCAGGTCAGCGCCCGTACGCCCGGTGCCCGACACCCCCATCGACGCGCGGCCCGCCCCCCCCCCGGGACAATCGTCGCCATGACCGATGCCACGGGCGACGCCGAGAACCGCTTGGCCAGGATCGAGCGACTGCTGGAGACCGGCGAGCGCGATCTGGTCCCCGCGTGGCGGCGGGCGACGCGCGGGGAGCCGCGCTGGGCGGTGACCGCCGTGATCCTGGTGGCGGTCGCCCTGCAGCTGATGCTGCCGCACCGGCTCGCGCTCCAGCCGTACTGGGCGCTGCCGGTGCTGGAGCTGGTGCTGCTGGCCGGCCTGATCGCCGCGAACCCCCGGCGGGTCGAGCCGCGGACGCGATGGCTGCGGTGGCTCGGCCTGGGCCTGATCTCCGTCATCAGCCTGGCCAACGGCCTGGCGGCCCTCCGCCTCGTCGGGGACCTGGTGAGCGGCCGCGCGGGGAAGGACGCGGTGCCGCTGCTGCTGACCGGCGGCGGCATCTGGCTGACGAACGTCATCGTGTTCGCCCTGTGGTACTGGGAGTGGGACCGCGGCGGCCCGATGGCGCGGGCCCTCGGCCGGCAGCAGCACGCCGACTTCCTCTTCGCGCAGATGCAGAGCCCGGAGGTCGCCCCGCCGGACTGGGAGCCCGCTTTCCTGGACTACCTGTACCTGTCCTTCACCAACTCCACCGCCTTCAGCCCGACCGACGTGATGCCCCTGTCACGGTGGGCGAAGATGCTGATGATGCTGCAGTCCTCGGTCTCCCTGGTGACGGTGGTCCTGGTGGTCGCGCGGGCCGTCAACATCCTGAAGTGACCTGCTGTGACTTCCCCCACCTGCTCTTGCCGTGGCGGGAAAGGCTTACCTACGTTCGATCGTATGTCCTCCTTTGACCCCATCCTTCCCGGCGAGCCCGACGAGCCTGCCGCGGTGAGCGAGTCCGAGCCGGTCGAGTTCGTCGTCGACCTGACCGCGCACGAGATGCTCCGGCGTACGCACGCCCTGGCCGCTCTGGGGCCCGACTGGGACCCTGTCGCGGCGCTGCGCGGTGAGGAGGAGGCGTACGACCTGCTGTACTCCGGCCTCGACGCGGAACAGCAGCGGATCTACGACGAGCTGGTCGCGGCCGGGGTGCTCCCCAGGCGCGGGGGCGGCGATGCTGCCGCTTGATCCGCAGGCCGACATCGGGCGCCGTGCCTGGGTGGACTGCCCGAACTGCGACGACCGCCGGCAGTGCGCCACCTGCGCGCAGGGCGGTGAGTGCCGCTCCCACTGGCGCTACCTGCTCTCCAACACCGGCAGCCTGCTCCACCTGCAGTGCCCGTCCTGCACCCACGTCTGGAACCACGAGACCCACTTCGGAGCCACCCGGTCCCAGGGGTGAGACGGCTCAGGGCGCGGTGAACAGGGTCGGGAAGCGGGGGGCCAGCCAGGGCTTGGATCCCCAGGCGAGGATCTGTCCCCGGGCGATGGCACGCCACGGGTTGAGCCGGCCCAGCGCGACGAGCAGGAAGGTGGTGGGCTCGATGAGGATGGTGCAGTCCGAGCGGTCCTGCGGTGGCCCCGGGGTCACCTGCACGGCACCGTCGGCCAAGGCCACGCCGAACGCCTCGCCGCCGCGGAGCCGGACCGTGTAGCGAGCCGTGAGACCGGCGGTGGCCGCGGTGTTCGTGACGCGCGGCATGACCGAGAGCATGAACGGCATGCAGAGGCTCACGCGGGGTCCGTCGACCATGTGCGGGCGGCCGAGGGCGCGCGCGAGATCGTATCCGTGGCCCAGCATGTGCGTGAGCAGGTAGGACGCGAGAACGCCGCGGTTCATGGGGCCCAGTGGCGTGGTCGGTGCAGGGTCCTCGGCGGCCGTCCGCGTCATGGCGTCCAGGAAGACCTCGGCCTGCTCCGCGATCATCGTCGCCAGCGGCTCCGCCCGGCGCTCCGCGAAGGCGGTCAGCGACTCCTCGTTCGCCGCCGCCAGGCTCTGCGGGGTGCCGTCGCCGTAGGGGCGTTCGCGCCCGGCGGCGAGGTCGGCCATCAGCTCGTTGGCCAGGGCCAGATGCGCGGCCGCCTCGCCGACGGTCCACTGCGACCCCGGTACGGGAACCGCCGTGTCGGGCACCCCTCGCAACAGCGCGGCGATGTCCTCGGCGGTCCCGCGTATCGCCTGCCCGAGTCCGTCGGGCAACACCCCCTCGGTGTCCTGCCGTTCCGTCGACCGCACGCCGCCCGTCCCTCCTGCCCGCCGTGCCCCGTGGGTACGGGGTGCCGGGTACCCAACCAGACTCGGGAGCACAGGGCAAGCCTGCGGGCGGCCCCTGATCAGCGGCTGCCCGTCCAGTTGTGGGCCACGTCGATGACCAGACGGTCGGACAGCTGGATCACCCGGAACGGCAGCCGGGCCCGGACCCCGAGACCGATCTGGGTCTCTCCCTCGAAGCTGCCGGCGAACCGGGTGTCCCTGAAGGTGCGGTACCCGCTGACGTTCACGCCCGGAAGGTGGTGGCCCACCCGTCCCGGGTACGTCACCGCGCCGGTCTCCGGGTCGTAACTCGGCGCGCCGATGTGGACGTCGAGGATCGCCCCGCCGCCGACCGGGATGTACCGGCCGCTGGCGCTCTGGTGGAGCCGGTGGACGTACTTGACGGAGTAGCCGAGGGAACGGCCCCCGCCCGGCACGTCGAAGACCATACGGTCGAAGCAGGCGTGCCGACCGGTCCTGATGTCGTCGAGCGGCACGGCACCGGCGGTGGGGCCGCCCTTGGCGCCGCTGCCCCAGCCGGTCGGACAGGCCGTCGCCGGTGTGGTGGCCGCCGCGCTCGACGCCGTCCCCAACCCTGCGCCCGCCAGAAGGAGCGCTGCTATCACTGCCTCAAATCTTCGCATGATGTCCCCCTTGGTCGAGTCATGCTGTTATGAGGTGAGACACGCAACTATGGCGAATGGTTGCACGCAGAGACGCCGGAAGTTCCGGGGATCTCGCGGTGCAGTAACTCTCGGTTACTGATCCGGTGACGTACATTCGAGTCCGGGGAGGCAGACCGGAGGGGGGCGTCATGCCGGACGAGTCGGCCGTGCGGTTCGCGGTGCTGGGGCCCGTGCGGGTCTGGCGCGGGGAGCGCGAGCTGGAACTCGGGGGGCCTCAGGAACAGGCGCTGCTCGCCTTCCTGTTGCTTCGTGCAGGCCGGCCCGTGCCCGTAGCCGAGATCGTCGACGCGCTGTGGGGGCCGCACCCGCCGCGTACCGCCGTCAACGTCGTCCGCCGCCATGTCGGCTCCCTGCGCCGCCTGTTGGAGCCGGGGCTGCCCGCGCGGGCGTCGGGCCGGCGAGTGGTGCGTGGCGCGGGCGGCTACCGGCTCGTCACCGACGGCGACGCCCTGGACCTCGTACGGTTCCGCGAGTTGCGGGACGAAGCCCGGCGGGCCGCCGCCGAGGGCTCGCCCGTACGGGCCGTGGAGGTGCTCGCCGAAGCGCTGTCGCTGTGGAACGGACCGGTTGCCGCCGGGATCTCCCCGGACGTGCGCGAACGCATCGCGGTCGGCGGGCCGGAGCGCGAGCGCCTCGCCGCCGTGCGTGAGGCGGCCGACGCGGCGCTGCGCGCCGGCGTACCGGAGAGGGTGCTGCCGGAACTCCGGCAGGCCGCCGCCGCGCACCCGCTGGACGAGCCCCTGCTGGCCCGGCTGGTCCTGGCCCTCGCGGCCACCGGCCGCCGCGCCGAGGCGCTGGACACGCACCGGACCGCGTGCTGCCGCCTCGCCGACGAGCTGGGCATCGATCCCGGCCCGGAACTGCGGGAAGCGCTGCACGAGGCGACCGGTCAGGGCGCCGACACGCCGCCCAGGGAATCCCCGGGCCCGCACCCCGCCGTACCCGCCCAACTGCCGCACGACCTGCCCACGTTCACCGGACGGCACACCGAGCTCGCGGAGGTGCTCGGCTCGCTCGCCGGTGACGCGGAGCACGCCGAGACGGTGCTGATCTCCGCGCTCGGCGGCATGGCGGGGGTGGGCAAGACCACGCTCGCCGTCCACTGGGCCCACCGGGTCGCCGACCGGTATCCGGACGGGCAGCTCTACATCGACCTGCGCGGCTTCGCTCCGGCCGGGGCGATCACCGATCCGGGGGAGGCCCTGCGCGGCTTCCTCGACGCGCTCGGGGTGCCGCCGGAGCGCATACCGCAGGGCCTGGACGCCCAGGCCGCGCTCTACCGCAGCGTGCTGTCCGGACGGCGGGTGCTCGTCCTGCTCGACAACGCACGCGACGCGGAGCAGGTGCGGCCGCTGCTGCCCGGCGCGCCCGGCTGCCTCACCATCGTCACCAGCCGGGACGAACTCACCGGCCTGGTGGCCGTCCACGGAGCCCGCTCCCTGACCCTGCGGCCGTTCGACACCGGTCAGGCGCGGGCGTTCCTCACCGGCCGGCTGGGCGCGGAGCGGATCGCCGCCGAACCCGCGGCGGTCGACGCGATCATCACCCGGTGCGCCGGGCTGCCCCTCGCCCTCGCCTGCGTGGCCGCCCGCGCCGCCCTGCGCCCGCACTTCCCGCTGGCTGCCGTGGCCGCCGAACTCCGCGAGGCCCACGGCAGCCTCGACGCCTTCACCCGGCCCGACACCTCGGCGGATGTCGCCACGGTGTTCTCCTGGTCCGTCGGTGCCGTGTCGGCCGAGGCCGCCCGGCTCTTCCGGTTCCTCGCCCTGCATCCCGGCCCGGACGTGTCCCCGGCCGCCGCGGCAGCGCTCGCCGGACTGCCGCTACGTCAGGTGCGTCCCCTGCTCGCCGAACTCTCCGGCGTCCACCTCGTCAACGAGCCGGCGCCCGGCCGCTACGCCTTCCACGACCTGCTCCGCGCGCACGCCGCCGAACTCCTGCAGGCCCACCACGGCGAGGCCGAGCGGCAGGAGGCGACCGACAGGCTGTTCGCGCACTACCTGTACTCCGCCCATGCCGCCGGTGTGCTCCTCGATCCCAGTGGGGATCTCCCGCCCCTGCCGCAGCACACGCACGCCGACCCGTTCGCCGACGACAGCCAGGCCCTGGCCTGGCTCGGTGCCGAGTACGGGGCGCTGCCCGCCGTCATCCAGGCGGCGGCGGCCTCCCGGCGCGACCGGCTCGCGTGTCTGCTGACCTGGTCCCTGGAGCCGTACTTCGAACGGCGCGGCCACTGGCACGACGGACTGGCCGCCCAGCGCACCGCGCTCGACGCGGCGCTGCGGCTCGCCGAGCCCGCCCTGGAGGCCCGCGCCCTGCGGGGCCTCGGCCGGGCGGCGGGCAGACTGGGACTGTACGAGGAGGCCCGCGCCCACCTCGACCGGGCCCTGGAGCTGTTCACCGGCCTCGGTGACCGCGTCGGCCGCGCGGGGACCCACCGCAGCCTGGGCTGGATGAGCGAGCAGCAGGGCGACCTGGCCGGGGCCCTGCGGCACAACCGGCTCGCCCTCGACCTGTTCCGTACCGCGGGCCACCGGCCGGCGCAGGCCAGTGTCCTCAACTCGGTCGGCTGGTACCACGTCCTGCTCGGCGAACACCGGCAGGCGCTCGCCCACTGCTTCGAAGCCCTGACCCTGCTCCAGGACCTGGGCGACCGCTACGGCCAGGCCGCGACCTGGGACAGCATCGCCTACGCCTACCACCACCTCGGCCGCCACCCGCACGCCCTGCTCGGCTACCGCAACGCGCTGACCCTGTACCGCGCGCTCGGGGTGCCGTACCCGGAGGCCGACACGCTCACCCGCATCGGCGAGACCCACCTGGCCACCGGCGACCGTGACAGCGCCCGGGCCGCCTGGGAAGAGGCTCTCACTCTCCTCACCGCCCTCGGCCATCCCGACGCCGACCGGGTCCGGGCCAGACTCGACGGACGGGACGAATGGCTCGGCGCGGTGTGAGCGGTGGGCACACGCGCGCTGCGGCGCTGGTCGGTGGTCGTGCGGTACGGGGCTCGGTGACGTGATGCGGTTCGAAGTGCTCGGATCCCTGCGGGTGGTGCGGGGGGAGACCGAGCTGGATCTCGGCTTTCCGCAGCAGCGGGCCCTGCTCGGGCTGCTGCTGGTGCACACGGGCCGGCCCATGCGGATGAGCGAGATCGTGGACGTGCTCTGGTGCGGGCAGCCCCCGGCAAGTGCCCGGAACGTGGTGCGCCGCTACGTCGGTGCCTTGCGCAGGCTGCTGGAACCGGGGCTGCCGCCGCGCGCGCCCGGACGGCGCGTGCTCGGCCGCACCGGCGGCTATCTGCTGGAGGCGGACACCGACGAGGTCGACCTGCTGTGCTTCCGTGACCTCGCCCGGCAGGGCATGCGGGCCGCCGCCACCGGACGGCCGGAGGAGGCGGTACGGCACTTCGCCGACGCCCTGGCCCTGTGGGGCGGCCCGGTGGCGACGGGGATACCCGCGGCCACCCGCGCGCACCCGCACTTCGCGGCCGTGGAGCGGGACATCGTGCGCACCGCGCAGACGGCGGCGGACGTCGCGCTGCTGTGCGGCAGGTCGGAGCAGGTGCTGCCCGCCCTGCGCAGAGCCGCCGAACTCCAGCCGCTCGACGAGCCGTTGCACGCCCGACTGGTCATGTCGCTGGCGGCCTGCGGACTGCAGGCCGAGGCGTTGACCGTGTTCGAGCACGTCCGGCGCGACCTGGCCGCCCAGCTGGGCGTCGCACCCGGCCCCGAGCTGGGCGCGGCCCACGCCCGCGTCCTGCGCCAGGAGGTGCGGGCCGCCGGGCACGTCACCGCTTGGAACATGCCGTCGGCGCGACCGGAATCTCCGGAACCCTTCATCCGTCCTGCCCAGTTGCCGCCCGACCTCGCCGTCTTCACGGGCCGCAGCACCGAGCTCGACACGCTGAGCGCCCTCGCCGACACGGCTGCGGCCACCGGCCACCGGCCCGCGACCGTCCTGATCAGCGGAATGGCGGGCATCGGCAAGACCACCCTCGCGGTCCACTGGGCGCACCGCGCCGCCGACCGCTTCCCGGACGGCCAACTCCACGTGGAGCTGGGCGGCTTCGATCCGCGCCGGGCTGCCCTGGAACCCGTCGAGGCGCTACGGCACCTCCTCACCGCCCTCGGAGTGCCCGCGCAGCGGATGCCGGAGGGCGCGGACGCCCTCGCCGGCCTCTACCAGGGCCTGGTGGCGGGCCGCCGCCTTCTCCTTCTCCTCGACGGCGCAGCCGACATCGAGCAGCTCCGCCCCCTGCTGCCCGTCTCGCCCGGCTGCCTGACAGTGGTCACGAGCCGCAACGGACTGCCCGGCCTGCTCGCCGCCGGCGCGCGCCCGCTGCGCCTGAACCTGCCGACCGCGGCGGACGCCCGCGCCGTCCTGGCCCGGCGGATCGGCTCCGGGCGGATGGCCGCCGAACCCGAGGCGGCCGAGGAGATCGTGGCGCGGTGCGGGCGGCTGCCGCTGGCCCTCGCCGTCGTCGCCGCGCGCGCCACCAGCCGCAGAGACTTCCCGCTGGCCGCTCTCGCCGCCGAACTCCGGGCCTCCCACGGCAGCCTCGACGCCTTCTCCTCCGCCAAGGGGGCGGCCGACGCCCGCGCCGCGTTCCACTGCTCCTACCGCACCCTGTCGGCGCAGGGCGCCCGGCTGTTCCGGCTGCTTCCGCGGCACACCGGCCCCTTCGTCACGGCCGGTACCGCCGCAGCACTCGCCGACCTGCCGCTGTGCGAGGCCCGGACCCTCCTGGGCGAGCTGGCCGAGGCGCACCTCGTCACCGAAGCCGCGCCCGGCCACTACGCCCCGCACGAGCTGCTGCGCGCCTTCGCCGCCGAACTCACGGAGTAAGCGCCCTCACTTCCTTGTCACTCTTTTTGCACATCCCCCGCCCTACGCTCCCGGCGAAGTGGCCTTCTCCAGTGCCGCTTCATGCGACGACAGAGCGGAGGCGACGAAGGATGACGGCGACGTCCGGCATCGAGGCGAGCGGCGGACACCCGGGGTCACCGCAACCGGGACCGATGTGGCGGCGGGCCATGGGACTCGACATCCTCATCACGGACCCGGCCCCTGCCGCACTGCCACGCGAACGCTCGCCGTACGCGCAACCGGACCTCACCGGAGGGCCCCGCAGGTGGATCGCCCGGGACAGCGGCGAGTTCCTCTTCGTGGGCGTGCGGGGCGGCGGGCCGCTGTTACTGCAGGAACCCTCCGTGGACGGCGAACTCGGCCCGGGCGACATCTGCTTCTTCGATCTGCACCGCCCGCCCGCGCTGGACCTCCCCGAGCGATGCCGTACGAAGACGTTCCTGCTCTCACGCGGACTCCTGGGGCTCACGGACCGCGACCTGCACCGGATCACGAGGGTGCCGGTGCGCCGCGACTCCCGGATGGGCTCCCTCCTCTCGCCGTTCCTGTCCGACCTCGCCGACACAGCCGTCGCGTCGCGGGCCACGGTCGGCGAGATGCTCGCCTGGAACGCGGTGAACCTGCTCACCACCCTCGCCACGGATCACCTGCGCGAACACGGGAGGGCGGCCGCCGACGACCAGTCGGCCCTGGTGTCCCGGATCCTCAGGTTCATCGACCTGAACCTGAGCGACGTGGAGCTGTCCCCCGAGCGGATCGCCCGCGCCCACCACATCTCCGTGCGGTACCTGCACAAGCTCTTCGCGGACGAAGGGACCACCGTCGGCCGGCGGATCCTGCTGCGCAGGCTGGAGGAGTGCCGGCGCGAACTCGCGGCCCGTTCCCATGGAACCCGGACCATCGCCGCGGTGGCGGGCCACTGGGGCTTCGCCAGCGCCACGCACTTCAGCCGCGTCTTCCGGGCCACGTACGGGATGACCCCGCGCGAGTGGCGGGACTCCGCGGGCCGGTAGCCGGCTGCCTCCCGTCGGCGCACCGAACCGTGCCCTCCGACGGACCCACAGCGGCGCCGCGCGAATCCGTGCACTGTCGGCACACCGACCGTTCGCTCACGGGCAATTGACCTCCGCCCAGCGGACTTACGGTGGCGCTGAGCGGTGCCGGAGTACTCAGCGGATTCACCACGCGATCCGGCGCCCCCCGAAAATCGAGGAGAATCGATGTCCGATGCCGTAGCACCGGTCGAGCCGGTGCTGGAACCCGCCGCCGCCGAGTTCGCCCGCGCGACCGCCAACCCGCCGTACCTGTTCGACCTCGACCCGGCGGAGGGCCGCAAGGCGGTCGACGAGGTGCAGTCCGGCGAGATCGAGAAGCCGGCCGTCGACGAGGAGTGGATCACCGTCTCGGGTGGCCCCACGGGCAGTGTCCGGGCTCGGATCGTCAAGCCTGCCGGTGCCACCGGTACCCTCCCGGTGATCGTCTACATCCACGGCGCCGGCTGGGTCTTCGGCAACGCGCACACCCACGACCGCCTGGTGCGCGAACTCGCCGTCGGCGCCGACGCGGCCGTCGTCTTCCCCGAGTACGACCTGTCGCCCGAGGCCCGCTACCCGGTCGCGATCGAGCAGAACTACGCCGTCGCCCGGTGGGTCGTCGAGCAGGGCGCCTCCAAGGGCCTGGACGGTTCCCGGCTGGCCGTGGCCGGTGACTCCGTCGGCGGGAACATGACCGCCGCCCTCACCCTGATGGCCAAGGAGCGCGGGGGTCTCCCGCTGGTCCAGCAGGTGCTGTTCTACCCGGTCACGGACGCGAACTTCGACACCGGCTCCTACCACCAGTTCGCCACCGGCTACTTCCTGCGCCGCGACGGCATGCAGTGGTTCTGGGACCAGTACACGACCGACGAGGCCGAGCGGGCGCAGATCACCGCCTCCCCGCTGCGCGCCGGCACGGAGCAGCTCAAGGACCTGCCGCCGGCCCTGGTCATCACCGCCGAGGCGGACGTCCTGCGGGACGAGGGCGAGGCCTATGCCAACAAGCTGCGCGAGGCCGGCGTGCCCGTCACCGCGGTGCGCTTCCAGGGCATCATCCACGACTTCGTCATGCTCAACGCCCTGCGCGGCACCCACGCCGCCGAGGCCGCCATCTCCCTGGCCGCCCGCACCCTGCACACCGCCCTGCACACCGCCTGAAGCCGAGGAGACAGCACCGACATGACCGCCTCCACTCCCACGGTCGTCCTGGTCCACGGCGCGTTCGCCGACGCGGCCAGCTGGTCTGGGGTCATCGAAGAACTGCAGCGCGAGGGCATCCCCGTCGTCGCGCCGCCCAACCCGCTGCGCGGCCTCGCCTCCGACGCCGCCTACATCGCCTCCGTGGCCGCCCAGATCGACGGTCCCGTCGTGCTGGTCGGCCACTCGTACGGCGGTGCGCTCATCACCGTGGCCGGCACCGTCGAGAACGTCGTCGGGCTGGTCTACGTGGCCGCCTACGTCCTTGAAGAGGGTGAGAGCCTCGGTGAGCTGCAGGGCCGCTTCCCGCTCTCGCCGCTGGTGAGCAACCTGAAGCAGTGGACGTACCCGGGCCCGGACGGCGAGGACGCGGTCGAGGTCACCATCGCGGCGGACGCCTTCCCGTCGGTCTTCGCCGCCGACGTGGCCCCCGAGGTCACCAAGGTCCTCGCGGTGGCCCAGCGCCCGCTCGCCGCCGCGGCCTTCGAGGAGACCGCTTCCGCCGCCGCGTGGCAGACCAAGCCGTCCTGGGCCCTGGTCGCCGGTGCGGACGAGGCGATCAACCCGGAGGTCGAGCGCTACGGCGCGAAGCGGGCCGGGGCGACCGTCCTGGAGCTGGAGGGCGCGTCCCACGCGGTCGCCGTGTCCCGGCCCAAGGAGGTCGCCGCACTGATCCTCGACGCGGTCCGCGCGACGAGCTGACCGCACGCCACGGAGCTCGCCCTCCCGCCCGTGCGGGAGGGCGAGCCCGTACGCGGTCTTCCTTCCGACTCTTCGTGGAGCCTGGTGTCCGACGTTCTCTCCGCGGCGCCCCTCGCCGCCTCCGCCCGGGCCGAGCGCTGGCACGAGGCGTTGTCCCGCACCTTCATCCCGCTCGACGTCACCTTCCTGGAGAGGGAACCGTCCCCGGGAAGCATCGTCGGCCGGCGCGTCGGCGTCCTGCAGGTCGCTCATGTCGAGGCGGGTCCGCAACAGGTGACGCGCAGCAGACGTCTCATCGCCCGCGACGGCCAGGAGTTCCTCACCCTCAGCCTCCAGCTCCGGGGTTCCTCACTCAAGGAGCAGGACGGCCGGGAGACCGTGATTCGGCCCGGCGAGTTCTCTCTCTCGGATTCGTCCCGCAGGTTCAGAAAGAGACTCGACGAGAAATTCCGCTTCACGTCCTTCCATTTCCCGCGCCAGGCCCTCCGTGTGCCGGACGAGGATCTGCGGGCGGTGACGGCGACGGCGTTCCGCCCCGACGAGGCGAGCACCGCACTGGTGTCGACGTACTTCACCCGCATGGCGCGTGCGGCGGAGAGCTTCGACGACACCGCGGGCCGGCAGGTCGCCGCCACGGCGCTCGACCTGCTCGCGCTGCTGATCGACGAGCGGTGCGGACGCCTCGCGCCGCCGTCCTCGGAGACCGCCGCGGTCACCCTGGTGCGCGTGAAGGACCACATCGTGCGCAACCTGTCCGACCCGGAACTCTCCCCGTCCGGGATCGCCGCGGCACACTTCATGTCGGTCCGTTCCCTGCACCAGCTGTTCCGGTCCGAGGGCGTGACGGTGGGCTGCTGGATCCGGCTGCAGCGCCTGGAACGCTGCCGAAGGGACCTGCTGAGGCCCGAGGCGCAGTCGGGCGGCGTGGCAGCGGTCGCCCGCCGCTGGGGTTTCGTGAGCCCCAGCCACTTCAGCCGCTGCTTCCGCGCCGTGTACGGGATGACGCCCAGGGAATGGCAGCTTGACGGTGCGTCGGCCGGGGTGAGTATCGCCGTGACCGTGTGACCCGCCCGCTCCCCGAGAACGCGTGCCGACGTCAACCATCTGCGTGATATACACATTCTCCACATCTTCTGCACGGCCCATCGGCATGCTCCTGGGGGGAGTTCCGTGAGCACTACTGGCGCGGGCGGGCGGGTGCGGCCTGCCCAGCCCGGGGACCCTGCCCGCATCGGCCCGTACCGGATCATCGGCCGTCTCGGCTCCGGCGGCATGGGCACGGTCCACGCCGGCCTCACCGACGACGGACTGCGGGTCGCGGTCAAGGTGATCCACCCCGCGCAGGCCCAGGACCCGGAGTTCCGGGCCCGGTTCCGCCGCGAGGTCCAGCTCTCCGCCCGGGTGCAGGGCCCCTGCCTCGTGCCCCTGCTCGCCGCCGACCCCGAAGCCGCCGCACCCTGGCTGGCGACCGCCTACGCGCCCGGCCCCACCCTCAGTGAGCACCTGGCCGAGCACGGCCCCCTCGCCGGTGGCACCCTGTACGCCTTCGCGACCGGTACGGCCCAGGCGCTGGCGGCCATTCACCAGGCCGGTGTGGTCCACCGGGACGTGAAGCCGCAGAACGTCATCCTCACGCCCGCCGGGCCCCGCGTGCTGGACTTCGGCATCGCGCACGCCGCCGACGGCACCAGCGTGACCCGGACCGGCGTCCTGACCGGCACCCCCGGCTGGATCAGCCCCGAGTACTACCGCGGCGGCACGGCCGGACCCGAGGGCGACCTGTTCGCCTGGGGCGCGCTGGTGGCGTACGCCGCGACCGGCCGTCTCCCGTTCGGCGCCGGTGCGCCGGACGCGGTCGCGTTCCGCGTCATGTCGGGGGAGCCCGATCTGGACGGAGTTCCTCGGGAGTTGCGGGAGATCGTGGAGACGGCCCTCGCGAAGGAGCCCGCCGACCGGATTCGAGCCGTCGCGGCGGCGGAGAAGTGTGCCGGGCTGCTCGCCGCGCAGACCACCCAGGTCGTCGGCGGCGAGGTGGACCTGGGACCCACCCGCGCCGGTGAACCGGTCATGGCCCGGTGGGACCTGCCCACCCTGGACGATCCCCGCTGGCATGCCCCGGCGGCACCGTCCTCCCGCAAGCGGAGCATCACGACCGTCCTCGTCGCCGCAGCCGTGGCCGGCGGTCTCGCGGGCGCCGTCATCGCCCTCCCCGGTGGAGGCCGCGACCATGCCGCAAAGACCAGGGAGTCCACGGCCACCGCGTCCCCGGCCGCACACGAGGACAGCACCGCACAGCACAGCGGTTCCGCCGCGCCCGACGGGACGACGGAACCGGTACAGCCGGCGGTCGATCCTCGCAGGGCAGCCGTCCCGACCGACCCGCTCGCCGGGGTGGCCGACCCCGCCTTCACCCGCGCCGGGGACGAGACCCAGCCCGGTGACGACGAGTGGAGAGCCAGCACCGGAGCGAGCGCCGCGGACGAGCAGGACGTGGCGACGACGGTCCGGGACGACATGAGGACCATGCTCGCCACCAAGGACATGGCCTTCATGGAGCCCACGGTCACGTTCAACAAGAGCGCGCAGACGCTGATGGTGACCGGCGGCCCGATCTCCCAGCTTCCGGAGGACCAGCAGGAAGTGTTCCGCAGGAGCGGGGAGATGGCGGCCTGCACCGCCCTCGCCCGCCGGCTCGCGGACGACCCCACCGCCTGGCCCTACGGCCGCTACTCGGTCTTCTGGAAGGGCTACGACACCGATCCCGAGCCGAACATCCTCGGCTTCGGCGAGGCCACCGACGGGTGCTACAACCTGATCGCCGGTCAGTGGCAGGGTGACGAGTCCGGCCTGACGACCGCGCAGATACCGAGCAGCGACCGGGCGGAGATCCGTGTCGCCGACGCGACCGACAAGGCCGTCACGGCGGCCTGGAAGGTCCGGGTCGCCGAGGGCAACGGGGTGGATCCGGCGGCCGCGGAGAACGACATCAGCCTCGGCTTCGATCCCGTCGAGAAGGCCGCGTACGTGTGGATGCACGACCCCGACGGCACACTGATCGGCCGCGCCCAGCGGTCCAACTTCCAGGACGTCGTCACCACCACGGCCTGCCGGCGGCTGGTCTCCGAGTACAGCAGCAACAAGGCGTGGCAGTACACCCGTTGGTCCGTAGTCGTGTGGGAGGGCAACAGCCGCTTCCCCGAGTTCACGGGCTCGGGCGACTGCATGAAGTGAGGGCCGCCCCGGCCGGTTGCCCGCCGCCCTCGGCGATCACCACACACACGGCAGCCGCACTTCGACGACGGTCGGGCCCCCGACCGGACTGGACACCTGCACGCTGCCGTCCGGCGCGGCCACCCTGCGGCGGATGCCCAGCAGGCCCGTGCCCTCGCTCTCGTCGGCCCCGCCCGTGCCGTCGCCCCGGACGACGGCACGCAGCCCGGAGCGCAGGCGTTCCAGCCGTACGGCCGCCCGTCGGCCACCACCGTGCTTGGCGGCGTTGGTCAGCGCCTCGGCGACGCGAAATACGCCGCGGCCTCGACGGCGGCCGGGGGCCGCGGTCCCTCCGCCGGACCGCCCGCCACCTCCACGGCCACCTCAACCCCTCCCGAACTCTCGGCTTCGCCGGAGCGGGGGACCCCCACCTCGCCGCCAGGGCCCGCACGGCACCGGCCAGGCCACGGTCGGTGAGGATCGGCGGATGGATGCCGCGCACCACCTGGCGCAGCTCGGTGAGCGCCTCCTCGGCCTGGTCCTGTGCCCCGGCCAGCAGCCTGCGCGCGGTCTCCGGATCACGGTCGTAGGCTCGCCGTGCCAGCCCGATCCGCAGGGACAGCGCCACCGGGCGGGCCTGGGCCCCGTCGCCCAGATCGCGTTCGATACGGCGCAGTTCGGCCTCGCGGAGATCGCGTCGGCGCGGGTCGCGGCCAGCTCCTCGACGCGGGCGGCGAGCAGGGTCCGGGGGCGATGGCCGCAACAGGGCCGTCGACCAGGCGGCCTCCAGGTCGGCGAGCCGGGTGGTCAGCGGCAGCACGACCGGCGCGCGGCGCAGCAGCCCGCTCCACACTCGGCCGACCACCAGACCCAGCGGCCACAGCGGGAGCACGGCGATCTGCTGGGAGAACTACATGCCGTTGTTCCGTACGGCGATGTACGCCAAGGGCGTCGACCTGTGGTGCGCCCCGACCGTGGACGACCGCGACTCGTGGCAGGCCACCCTGCAGCACATCGCCGTGGAGTGCCGCTGCTTCGTGCTCGGCGCCGGCCAGTACCCGCGCCGCGACTCCCTGCCCGCCGACGTCCACCCCGTCCAGGGCGACGCACCGGGCACCGTCCTCATCGGCGGCGGCTCCGTCATCGTGTCCCCGCTCGGCGAGGTCCTGGCCGGCCCGCTGCGCGACGGCGAGGTCATCCTGTCCGCCGAACTCGACCTCGACGACCTCGCCCGGGTCCGCTTCGACTTCGACCCCACCGGCCACTACGCCCGCCCGGACGTCTCCACCCTCCATGTCGACGAATCCGCACGTGCGGCCGTCGGGCCGACGCAGGGGTGATCCGCTTCACACTCTTTTATCTGTGCGACGCAGTGAAGGTGCGGGTTATTCTCTTCGTAACGCAGTTAATGTGCAGCGCAGTTAAGTGTTGTCCGGATACGTTCAGGAGCCCACATGCTCACCATCGCCGTCACCGGTGCGACCGGTGCCCAGGGCGGAGCCACCGCCCACGCCCTGCTGGCCGCCGGACACCGGGTCCGCGCCCTCACCCGCACCCCCGCCGCACCGGCGGCCGAGGCCCTGCGCCGACTCGGTGCTGACATCCGGTACGCCGACTTCGACGACCGTCCCTCCCTGGACGCCGCCCTCGCCGACGCCGACTCCCTCTTCGCGGTGACCACCCCGTTCGGCACGGACACCACCACCGAGGTACGGCAGGGCAGGACCCTGCTGGACGCGGCGGCGGCCGCCCGGGTCGGCCACATCGTGTTCACGTCGGCGGCGCACGCCGACCGCGGCACGGGCATCCCGCACTACGACAGCAAGGACGAGATCGAGCGCCACCTGAGGGCGACGGGCGTCCCCTGGACGGTCATCGCCCCCGCGGCCTTCATGGACAACTTCGCCTCCGGCTGGACCCTGGAAGGCCTGCGCGAGAACACCTTCGCCTGGCCCATGCCGGCCGACCGCCCCCTGACGCTCATCCCGGCCGGCGACATCGGCGCGTTCGCGGCCCTGGTCCTGCAGCGCCGGCCCGCCTTCACCGGCCGCCGTGTCGACATCGCCTCCGACGAACTCACCGCCGCCCAGATCGCCGCGGTCCTGTCCACCGCCACCGGCCGACCCGTCACGCACCGCGAGGTGCCCCTGTCCTACGTCCGCACCCACTCCGACGACCTCGCGGCGATGTTCTCGTACTTCACCACCAACGGCCTCGACGTCGACGTCACGGGCCTGCGCCGCGCCCACCCCGGGGTCGGCTGGCGCACCTTCGCCGACTGGGCCGCCGCCCAGGACTGGCCCGGCCTGCTCGCCCCGAACCCGAAGGAACCCGCCCTGTCATGAAACCCATCGGCTACTGGCTCAACCGAACCGACCAAGCCCTCACCCGGCGCATGGACGCCCTGCTCGCGGAGTACGGCCTCTCCCGCCTGACCTGGCAGGTCCTCAACGTCGTCCGCGCCGCACCCGGAGTCGCCGACACCGAGGTCCACGCCACCCTGGCCGCCAATGCCGACACCATCGCCCTGGCCGCCGCCGTCCGGACCGTCCTCACCGACGGCTGGGCGACACGCCCCGCCACGGGCCTCCTCATCCTCACCGCGCAGGGCGACGTCCGCCTGGCCGTCGTCACCGAACGGGTCGCCTTCTTCCGGGAGGAGGTCATCGCGGGCATCCCGCTGGAGGAGTACGGCACCGCTGTACGCGTCCTGGAACGTATGACGCGCAACCTCGAAGGCGCACCGGTCGCGGTCTCGGCCGGCTGACGGGCCGTTCACTCCTCGTGGGTGGGCATCCAGTGGTGCTCGACGAACCAGCGGCCGAACAGTGCACCCCCGTACACCACGAACCCGACCCCGATCAGCCACGACTCCACCACCAGCACGGTCCCGACCGCGCCGTAGTTCAGTGCGTTGGTGACGATGAGCGGGGTGAAGACGAGGAACGAGAACGCCCTGAGGCCGACCAGGCCGAGGACCGTGGCGATCGCGCCCGGTAGCAGGGTGCGCCAGTGGACCTGGCCCCCGAGCAGGAAGTGCTGGCCCCACCAGAAGAACAGGACCCCGCTGATCACGGACAGTGAGATCCGCTGCGTACCGTGCATCGCCGTCCGCGTCTGCACCTCCTGATAGAGGTAGGCGGTCAGCACCACCAGCCAGGTCGCCTGCCGCCAGACCCGGTGCCAGGGCCCCGACGCGAGGTCCCAGATCCGCTCGTACCCGTTCTGCACGCTGCCCGCGAAGGAGATACCGAACACCGCGAGCAGGATGAGGCTCAGCACGCTGGTGGTGCCGATGACCTTGCGCGGGGGACTGATGATTTCGGTGAGCGCCTCGGCGGACTGCCCCGACAGTCCCATGCCGTCGGTGAGCCATGAGGCGAAGCCTCCCCGCACCAGCGGATCGGTCGCGGCGACCACGATCAACAGCGGGGCCAGCGTCACCAGAGCCAGCGTGGCGAACCCCATGGCCCGGTGCATCAGCTCCAGTTCACGGCCGTGTTGGAGCAGGGCGCGCAGACGCAGCCACTCCCAAGCGCGGTGGAGGCCGCGCCGCCACTGCCTCACGGGTTCCTCCCGTGCTCGCCGCACCAGGCATCGTCGCCGACGGTCGTCCGCCGTCTGCTTCGCCCGGGCGGCCCTCGATGAGTCTCTGGTGACAGGATCGGACAAAAGCCGCGGAATCGCCCGGCCGGACATGCCGAGGGGGGCACTCGGAGGTCGGCCTACCCGGGGCCGACGCGGCCGCACCCTGGGCTCAGGAACCCGACTTGATCGTCTTCATGGTCAGGTGTGAGTCGATGCGCAGGACGCACGGCAGGCCGCTGAGCTTCTCGGTGAGGAAGGACTCGTAGGCGGCGTGGTCGGCGACGGCGACGCGGACGAAGTAGTCGGGGCGGCCGTACATGCGCCGGAACTCGATCACCTCGTCGAAGGCGGCCACGGTGTCCTCGAACTCCAGGAACGTCGTCCGGTCATTGGCGCTGACCTCGACGTCGATGAGGACTTCGAGACCGCGGCCGAGGGCCTCGGGGTCGACGACGGCCCGGTACCCGGCGATGACACCCGCCTCCTCCAGCCGCTTGACCCGGCGCAGGCACGGCGGTGGGGTCAGTCCCACCCGCTGGGCCAGCTCGACGTTGGTCAGCCGGCCGTCCTGGCGCAGGTGAAACAGAATGTCTCGATCGATGGCGTCGAGTCTCATTTCATTGCGCATCCACCCAGCATAGGGACATTATCGGCAACCATATGACGTGACATATTTCCTAAAATGTCTTCATGCGAACAACCCCCGCCGTGGCCGACAGCCCGACCTCGGCTGCGCCGAGCCCGCCGCCCAGGCCCCGCTCCGAGGCACGAGCCGCGTTCGAGGACTCCGCCTCCGTGGGCCTCGGCTTCGTCCCGCTCGGCATCGCCCTCGGGGTGCTCGTCACCCACGCCGGAGTCGGCTGGTGGTGGGCGGGCCTGTCCAGCGCGCTCATCTACGGCGGGTCGTTCGAGTTCCTGCTGATCGGCATGGTCACGGCGTCCGCGCCGCTGGTCTCCATCGCCGTGTCCGCGTTCCTGGTGAACCTGCGGCACGTCTTCTACGCCCTGTCCTTCCCACTGCACCGGGTGCAGGGGCGTCTCGGGAAGGCGTACAGCACCTTCGCCCTGTGCGACGAGGCGTACGCCCTGACCGCCGGGCAGCAGGCCCGCTCGTGGCCGAGCCGGCGCATCCTCTGGCTGCAGCTCTTCATGCACCTGTACTGGGCCGGGGGCGCCACCGCCGGAGCCCTGCTCGGCTCCCTCGTCCCGGACAGCGTCACCGGGCTGGACTTCGCGCTGACCGCGCTGTTCACCGTGCTGTCGCTCGACGCCGTGCGTGACCGGCGGGGCGATCTGCCCACCCCGCTGCTCGCCCTCCTCAGCGCCCTTGCCGCCCGGTTGCTGTTCCCCGGTCAGCTGCTGCCGGTCGCCTTCGCCCTGTTCACGGCCGGGCTCCTGGCCCGACACCTCACCACCCGCAGGAAGCCGAGCCATGCCTGACACGACCTACCTCGTTGCCGCGGTCCTGATATCGGCCGCGGTGACCTGGGCCCTGCGCGCCCTGCCCTTCGCCGCCCTCGCCCCGCTGCGGGCGAGCGGTACGGTCCAGTACCTGAGCACACGCATGCCCGCCGGGATCATGGTGATCCTGGTCGTCTACTGCCTGCGTGACCTGCCGCTGACCCACGCCCGCGTGGCGGCCCCTCTGGCGGCCCTGACGGTCACCGTCGGCCTGCATCTGTGGCGCCGCAACGCCCTGTTGAGCATCCTCGGCGGCACCGCCGTCCATGTGGCCCTGGCCAGCACGGTCTTCGCGCACTGACGGCCCGTCGACAGAGTGACGCCCGGTGAGACGGCCGGTCAGAGAGAACCGACCGGCGTCATCACCGGGGCGTTCACGTCACCCGCCGGTGCGGGGAGCGTCGGTCAGACCGTGCCGCTCGCGGTGATCGTGACCTTGGCGCTGGGCGTGCCGCTCCGGCTGCCCAGGCCCTCGATCTGGTCGACGAGCTTCTGCCCCTCGACGACCTCACCGAAGACGACGTGCTTGCCGTCGAGCCAGTCGGTGACGATCGTGGTGATGAAGAACTGCGAGCCGTTGGTGTTCCGGCCGGCGTTCGCCATGCTCAGCAGGTACGGTCGGTCGTGCTTCAGAGTGAAGTTCTCGTCGGCGAACTTCTCGCCGTAGATGCTCTTGCCGCCGGTGCCGTTGCCCTTGGTGAAGTCGCCGCCCTGCAGCATGAACTGCGGGATGATCCGGTGGAAGGAGGAACCGGCGTAGCCGAAGCCGTGCTTGCCGGTGGCCAGCTCGCGGAAGTTAGTGGCGGTCTTGGGAACCACGTCGTCGAAGAGCTTGAAGACGATCCGGCCGGCCGGCTGGTCGTTGATGCTGATGTCGAAGTACACGTTGTCACTCATGGCGATCAACCTACCTTCGTGGAGTCCCGCGACGTGCAGAAGGGTCTCCTTGAGCGTCTGGTGTCGCTTGGCACCCCACCGATAAACACCGTGCCCCGCGCCCCGCACACGTGGAAAATCCTCCTGTGGCCGAAGACTGGGTGTGGGACGAAACACTGTTCGCGGGCGCAGCCCCCTACTACGACCGGGGCAGACTGCCGTACGCCCCCACCCTCGTGCCGGTGCTGGCCGACGCGCTCGGGCTCGACGGGACCGGGCGCCTCCTCGACGTGGGATGCGGTCCAGGCACCCTGTCCGTGCCCCTCGCGCCCCTGTTCGGCGAAGTCGTGGGCGTGGACCCCGACCCCGGCATGCTCGACGAAGCCGCCCGCCGGGCCGCCGCCGCGGGCCGGGCCGCCAAGTCCCGCTGGGTAGGGATCCGGGCCGAGGACCTGCCGGCGGACCTCGGCACCTTCACCGTGGCGGTCTTCGCCCAGTCCTTCCACTGGATGGACCGCGACCTGGTGGCGGCCACCGTGCGCGGCATGCTCCGGCCCGGCGGGGCGCTGGTGCACGTCTCGGACCTGAAGGGCGAGCGGCTCGGTATCGACGGCCTGGCGTATCCAGGTGTTCCGTACGGCGCGATCGACGAACTGGTCAAGCGGTACCTGGGACCCGTCCGTCGTGCCGGGCGCGGAGTGCTGCCCAACGGAACACCCGGCGGCGAAGCGGCGGTCATCGCCCGCGCCGGATTCCTGGGGCCCGAGCGGCATGTCGTCCCCGGCGGGCAGGTACTGGAACGTGGAGAGGACGACGTCGTCGCCGGGACCTTCTCGATGTCGTACTCCGCACCCGGCCTCTTCGGCGCGCGCCGTGACGCCTTCGAAGCCGATCTGCGCCACCTGCTGCGCTCGTCCTCCCCGACGGGCCGCTTCTGCGAACGGGGGCCCAGCACCGAAGTGTTCGTGTGGCGAAGTCCGACCGTCCCTGCCGGGGCCGGGCGCCCGGCCGACCTGTGACCTGTGACAGCGAAGGGTGAGCAGGCGCGCCACTCGTGGGCGGACGCACCCGGTCTGGAATCCCGGCCAATCGGGCGGGGCCTCCGGGCCGGTTCGGCATGGCTCCATGTCGAAACGCACCGTGCCCCGATGCTGATGGCTTCCGAACCCTGCAGGAGAGATCATGGACGATCGCCCCAGACTTCAAGAAGCCCGGCAAACGACATCCATGGGTGCGGGCCGTGAGACTCCCGGTGAGGCAGGGGTCATCGGCATCGCACTCGCCGCCGTGCTCACGGCCGCACTCGCGCAGGGTTCCTGGCAATGGTTCGCCAGCTACATCGGGGTGACGCTTCTTGCGGTGATCTTCTCCTTCTACCGACTGCCGACATGGATGCCCGGCCTCGGATCCACGTACATAAGGAATCTGGCCGCGTTCTCACTGGTGGTCGGCCTGTGTGTTGCGATCACCATCGCCCCCGTTCTTCAGCGCTCGGCATGGCTGTTTCCGATGCCGGGCACTCGGCGTGCGTGTCCCGAGCTGGGCAAGTACGCGGGCATCCAGGCGGAGGCCGCGCTGGCGAACCTGGTCGGCCGAGACAGGGCCGCCTTGGCTCACGCGCAGGAGGCGAAGATCCATGAGGCTGTTGCCGACTGCCTGTCGGCTACTACCACCCTGTGGCTGCCGGCATACGGGTTCGCGGCGGCCGTACTGGTGGGTCTCTGCGCGTGGTCCATCGACCGAGCTCGGGTGAGGAGGGAGTTGGCCGCGGCCGGCCGGAATGCTCCGCATCAGGGCTGAGCAGGCGCGCGAACGCGACAGGTACCGGCGCTACGGCTCACGGGGGTCGCCGCCGCCCTGGCGCTCCGCGTCGTCGCCGTGCGGTCTCAGCTTCCGCTCGACCGGATCGGCGGCCTGATCTGCCCGGCCCGCGCAGTGACGGCGGCGACGCTCGCCGATGCGGGGGCGTTGGCGCTGCTCGCCCGGATACCCGAGGACGCGGCGCGGGACAGCGCCGACGTGGCCGCGATCTCCCGCGTCGCCGGCGACCCGGAAGACCTGGAGACCCTGGACGCCTACTGCGCCACCGGCTCCCTGCGTCGGGCCGCCGACCGTCTCCACCTGCATCACGGCAGCGTCGCCCGCCGACCAGAAGAGATCGTACGGACCCTGGGTGTCCAACTCACCGAGCCCACCGCCCTGTTCCGGGACAGGCCCGCCCTCATCGCATGGCGGCTGCTCGAGGACTGATCACCCGGCGTCCCTCGGCCGACGCAGGTGCTCGACGGCCAACCGTGCGGCTGCGCCGATCACGGAATCCGCCTGTGGTGTCCCCGTACCGGGCCCGGTGGGCCTGGTGAACACCGCCACCGCGAAGCGGGAGCCGTCCGGGAACTGCACGACTCCGGCGTCGTTGCTCACACATCCGGGAACCGTGCCGGACTTGGCAGCCACCCGCGCCTCGGTACCGAACCCCGCGGCGATCTTGCGGGTCAGCCGCTGCTGACCGATGACGGTCCGCACCGCGGCGCAGGCGTCAGCGGGCCCGGCCTCGTCCCGCCAGATCATCCTCAGCAAGGCGGCCATCTGCCCGGCCGTCGCGCTCGTGATGCGCCCGGGCTGCAGGGACGGAGTGGACAGCGCGCGCTCCCATATGCGGTCGGCGTCCCCTGGCGAGCCCGCCTCGCGCATCGCGCGGTTCATCTCCGCCCACCCGGCGAAGCCCGTATCGCGGCCGATCGCGTCGAACTCCTCCTGGATCGTGCCCGCCAACCGGATCCGGTCCAGGCCCAACGCGGCCAGCCGTGCGTGGATCCGCGGCACCGACACCCGACGGATCGCCACGTCGGTCGCGGTGTTGTCGCTGATCGTCACCATCATCCGGGCGACATCGCGCAGCGAGACCTCGGCCTCGTCCTCGAAGATGCAGAAGCCCTGACCGCCCGGCGTGGCCCGCGACGGCGACAGCCGGACCCGCTCGGCCAGGTCCAGCTCGCCCTCGGCGCCCTGGCAGAACAACTCCAACGCCACCGCGATCTTGAACGTGGACGCGGCGACCACCAACTCGTCGTCGGCCAACACCACTTGCCCGGGACCGTCGATGTCCAGGACAGCCACACTGCCCTGGCACCCGGCCTCGGCGAACACCTGCTCAAGTCGGTCCTCGATCATCCGCCCACGATCACAGACCCACCCCCAGGCCGGGGGCACGATACGCCACCGGTGAACGGCGACCGGCCGGGACGGCCCATGCATCCCGAACCGCCTTGGGATCACGCGGCCTTGCGGGCCACCCCTCCGTAGAAGCCGATCTCGGCCGACCTCGGCGGAGGCGGGGTGTCCGGGCGCCAGAACGGGGCCTGGGCCAGGCCGGGCTCGACCAGTTCGAAGCCGTCGAAGAACCCCTCGACCTCGGTGCGGGACCGCAGGTTGAGCGTGGCGGTGGCCTTGTTGTAGACGGCCTGGGCGGCGCTGCGATCGGCGAAGTCGCCGGTGGCGTGCGAGAGCACCAGGAAGCTGCCGGCCGGAAGCGCGTCGCGCAGGGCGGCGACGGCCTGCGCGGGCTTCTCCGCGTCGGTGAGGAAGTGGAGGACGGCCACGAGGAGGAGCGCGACCGGCCGGTCGAAGTCGATGGCCCGGCGGACCTCCGGATGGTTCACGATGGCCTGGGGGTCGCGTACGTCGGCGAGTACGACACTGGTCGCGCCGGAGCTGCTGAGCAGCGCGTTGGCGTGCGCGGCCACGATCGGATCGTTGTCGACATAGGCCACGCGGACGTCCGGTGCCAGCTCGTGGGCGACCTCGTGCACGTTCGGAGAGGTGGGGAGCCCGGTGCCGATGTCGAGAATCTGGCGTACCCCGCTGCTGACGACGTACCGGACGGCGCGCCGCAGGAACGCGCGGTTGGCCTGCAGCCCTATGCGCACCTCGGGTGCGGCGGCGGCCAGTTCGTCGCCGGCCCGCCGGTCCACCTCGTAGTTGTCCTTGCCACCCAGCAGGTAGTCGTAGATCCGCGCAGGGTGCGGCCTGCCGGTGTCGATCTCCTCGACGCTGAAGCCGCCGTCCTGTCCCACACCGCGCCCCTCTCGACGACCGCCACGGCCCCACGCACGAACGGTTCACGACAGCTTCGCACATCAACTCCCATGCCCGGCCACGTGGTTGTGCGTCGCGCGCAGGCGCGGGACGGTGTCGTCGTGTGTGCCCGCCAGGTGCTCGAGCAGGCCGGACGCGGCTGCTGGGCGACCGTGCATCGGCCGCGTGGCGCAAATATTGCCTTGTCGGGACCATGTGCCCGATCTGGAACACTGCCGAGGCGGACGGCCCGACCAAGATCAGATCGCCTGGTATCGTCCGGCGATCGAAGGCGAGGCCCTGACCGTTCTCGCCGCTCCACATAACCAGGGGGGTCATGTGTCCACGTCCTTTTCGGGTCCGTCCCGTCGTCACCTGCTGGCCGGGAGCGCCGGGTTGGCGCTCGCCGCGTCCGCCGGTTCCCTGATCTCGCCCACCCGGGCCGCCGCGGCCGAACCGGCGACCGCCGCGCTCTACCAGCTCAAGCCGCCGCACCTGCTGGAGGCCGAGACGCTGGTGGAGTACCTGCGGCTGCGTACGAACCAGTGGGACCACAACCGGTACAACGTCGAACAGACCAACGGTGAGAACCTCGGCAGAACCCAGGTGACCTGGGGGCGTCCGGGGCACCCGGAGGAGTTCGAGAACCTCTCCCAGTGCGCCTCGTTCATGACGAGCCTGCTGCAGCGCTCGTACGGAGCCGACACCGCGTACGGCTGGGCCACCACGGCGTACTTCAACCAGTACTTCCCGCCGAAGGACGGCTCGACCCGCACCACCTCGTTCCCCAACGCCGAGGATCTGCAGGCCGGATTCCTCAACGCCTCCAACGTCCCGCACATCGACCCGGTGACCAAGCCGGTGAACCTGCGCCCCGGCGACATCGTCGCCTGGGACTACGACCCCGCCGTCAAGAGCACCCCCTACACCGGGCACACCGTGCTGATCCGCGCCTACCTCGGCACCTACGCCTCCTCCGTCGACAGCAAGCTGGGTATCACCGGGGTCGTCCCGCACCTCTTCCAGATCGTCGACTGCACCAACAGCCCCCACGGCGGCCCCGACCTCACCAGCCAGTCCAGCATCGACCGCTACCGTTCGTACCCGGACAGCCGCGCCGAGATCGCCGACGACAATGCCACCTACACCGAGCACAGCGGAGTGGGCTACGGGCACATGATCTTCTACGCGGACCCCGACACGTCCCTCTTCGTCGGATACCGCTGGAGCGTCAACTCCGCCACGCCCCAGGCCGCGGTCGCACAGCCGGTCACCGGTAAGAAGCAGATCGCGGCGGGTCGCGTCAACGCCTTCCTGGTGTAGCGGGCGCGGGGCCGGGCTGCGGGCCGGCCAGGCGCCGGGTGTGGGCGGAGCCGAGCGCCGGCCGGCCGGCGGACGGGGTCTCCTCCTGTGCCGGGCCGGTGAGAACGGCCCGTACCAGGCGTTCGGCCTGGAGGCCGGCGGCCCGCTCGTCGTCGGTGTGTCCGAGCCCGTCGACGAGCAGCACGGCAAGCCCGTGAAGGGCCGCCCAGACAGTGAACTCGGCGCCCGGGCGCGCCGTGGCCGGCAGTGCGCCGGCCGCGGCGAACCGGTCGAGTTCTGCCCCGGGCACCTCAAGCGGGTGCGGGGTGACGACCGAGTCCGGACCGGTGGCTCCCGCCCTGAAGACGAGCCGCGCGACGGCGGGGTCCTCGACGGCCCACTGGATGTAGCTGCGGCCGAGAGCGATCAGTGGCTGCAGACGGTGATCCGTGACGTCCGCGACGGCCTCACCCATGTCCGTGACGAGACCGGGCGGCTGCGTGCAGTCGGCGTGAGCGCCGACGGGACGTCCGCCTCGATCGACAAGGACGCCCGCCTCCGCTGGGCCACTTGGGAACGACCGGAATGGATCGGCTGCGCCGTTTGCGCCTTCTACGAGGCCGGCGCCGCGAGCTGAATCGCCTGCGTCCGCAGGGCTCATGTCGCTGCGGAGGGGGTGGCAGGATGCCGGGATGGATGCGATCCTCCGTGCCGCAGGCGCCCTGCTGGGCACCCAACTCTCCGATCCCGTCGACCTGGGAGGCAGCCGGCGCAGCACCGTGGTGCGCTGTCGCACCGCGGCCGGCGACAGTGTGATCGTCAAGTCGTTCACCGACGAGCCGGACGCCTTGCGGTCGTTCACCTCCGAGGCCGCCGGGCTCGACCTCCGGGCGGCCGGCCCGGCGCTGCTCGGCGTGGACACCGACGTACCGCTGCTGGTGATGGAGGATCTGGGGGCTGCGCCCACGCTGGCGGACGTACTGCTCGGAGACGACCCGAAGGCCGCCGCGGAGGGCCTGTTGACCTGGGCCGCGGGGCTCGGCCGGCTCGCCGCGGCGTCGGTGCACAGGCGAGCCGACTTCACCAGGCTGGCGGCGCGGTACGACAAGGGACTGTCGTCCTGGGGGGACGAGCCGTGGATCGAGCGGAACGCCGCTGACCTGCTCCCGCTGCTGGCCGAGGCCGGAGTCACCGCGCCACCGGAACTGTCGGCGGAGCTGGCCCGGATCGGGACGGTGGGCGCCGACGAGTACCCGGCGTTCACCCCGGGGGACACCTGCCCCGACAACAACCTGCTCACCGCGGACGGCCTGCGCCTGATCGACTTCGAGGCGGCCTGTTTCCAGTCGGTGTTCCTGACCGCCGCCTACTGCCGGATGCCCTTCTCCAGCTGCTGGTGCGTCTTCAGGCTTCCGGCGGGACTGGCCGAGGAGATCGAGCAGATCTGTCGCACGGAGGTCGTGACCGCGTACCCGGCCCTCGCCGAGGATGCGGTGTGGGAGGCCGGAATGCGCAAGGCGATCGCGGTCTGGACGGTCGACGTGACAGTGGCGCTGCTCCCGCGCGCCGCGGAGGACCGGCCGATGCACCGGACCCGGCGTCCCGTGCCGACGATGCGTCAGGTACTGCGACACCGTTGGGAGACGGCGAGCGGGATCGAGGAGTTCCCGGCGTTCGCGGAGACCATGGAACTGCTGCTGCGGAAGGTCGCCGGAGGGTGGCAGGCCGCGCCCCTGTCAGGGTATCCCGCGTTCGGGGGCTGAGCCCCTGGCCGGGTGTGGCGGCACGGACGGCGCAGCACGGCGTTGCGGGGCGCACCGCGCCCGACGGCCGATGCCTAAGGTGGGATGTGATCAGCAGCGACGCAGAGCCTCACCGGCGGGGTGGAGGACGCCCTGGGTACAAGTCCGCGGCGGGCGTCTTCGCCATCGGAATGATGGGCACCACCCTGCCCACACCGCTGTACGGCTTGTACCGGGAGCAGATCGGGTTCTCCGAACTGATCGTGACGGTGGTGTTCGCCGTCTACGCGGTGGGCGTCATCGCCGCCCTGCTGATCGCCGGCGGCTTCTCCGACGTGCTGGGACGGCGGCCGGTGCTGCTGGTCGCGCTCGGCCTGGCCGCCCTCAGCGCGGTGTGCTTCCTCGCCGAGGTCGGACTGCCGCTGCTGTACACGGGCCGGGTGCTGTCGGGCTTCTCGGCCGGTCTGCTCAGCGGCACGGGCACCGCGGCCGTACTCGAACTGGCCCCGCCCGCCCAACGCGGCCGTGCCGCACTGGCGGCGACCGCGGCCAACATGGGCGGTCTGGGGCTCGGCCCGCTCGTCTCCGGATTCCTCGCCGAGTACGCCCCGTGGCCGCTCAAGCTTCCGTTCGCCACCCATCTGGCGCTCCTGGCCGTCGCCACGGTGGTCGTCTGCCTGCTGCCCGAGACCGTGCGCCGTACCGTTCCGCGGCCGTCGCTGCGACCCCAGGGCATGCGGGTCCCGGCGGAGGCACGCGGAGTGTTCGCTCCCTGCGCCCTCGCCGCCTTCGCGGGCTTCGCCATGCTCGGCCTGTTCACGGCCGTCGCCCCGGCCTTCCTCACGCAGACACTCGGGGAGCACAACCTGGCGGTCGCCGGTGGCGTCGTGTTCTGCGTGTTCTGCGCCTCGACCGGTGGCCAGTTGCTCATGGGACGGGTCGGCGCGCGCCGCTCCCTGCCCTTGGGCTGTACGGTGCTCGTCGCGGGACTCCTCCTCATCGCGACCGCGCTGTTCCTGGAGTCCTTCCCGCTGCTGCTGGCCGGGGCGGTGACCGGTGGCGTGGGGCAGGGGATGGCGTTCCGCGCCGGGCTGACCGAGGTGAGCAACGCGGCGCCGCCGGCGCACCAAGGCGCCACCATCTCGGCGTTCTTCGTCGTCGCGTACGTGGGGATCTCGTTGCCGGTCGTGGGGGTGGGCGCCATGACGCTGGTGCTGGGGCTGCGCGGAGCCGGTCTGGTGTTCACGGCGTGCGCGATCCTGCTCGTGACGGCAGTGGGCATCAGGGTGCGACGGAACCTGTCCTCGGCCACCGCCCGGTCCTGAACCGAGGTTCAGGCAGGTCGGGCGAACGTTCCGCGGTCCTCCGGCGTCGAAGGAACAACTGCCCGCGTAGGTGAGAGGCCCGAACATGACATCCGTCCGTCTGGTACCCCGGTCCGCGCTGCCCCGCCTCGCACTGATGGCGGGGCTCGTCTGGGCAACCGCCGCGTGCCAGGGGGAGGCCGACGTCGACAGAACGGCGCAGGCGGAGAGCACCGCCTGGAAGGAGCCGTCGGCGTACGCCTACACCCTGAAGTCGAGTGGGGGAGAGCGGCTCCTGATCGGCACCTTCCGGGTGACCGTGCGGGAGGGGAAGGCGGTGCGGGTGGTGGGGCTGGACGAGCCGGGCCGCAGGGTGGTGAAGCGGTCGCCCCGGGCGGTGCCCACCATCGGCGGACTGGTGAAGGAACTCGAACAGGCCCGTCGCGACGGCGCGGACACCGCGGAGGCGGAGTACTCGACCACTGGGTATCCACTGCGCATCACCCTGGACTGGTCGGCGAACGCGGCCGACGACGAGGCCGAGTACACGATCAGTGACTACGCGGTCGGGCGCTAGGGCATCGCTGCGGAGAGGGCAGGATTCGAACCTGCGTGGGCCCCGTGGGGCCCGACCTCGAGGCGTGCTCGTAGGTCCCCGATCAGCCACTCCGGGCACCTCTCCCTGTTCCCGGCCTCCGGTTTCCCGTGCCGTTCACATGAAGGAGAGTGGCAGGAGCCGCTGACCCGGGCCTGACACACCGCTGACACGAGCGCCGTGTGACGCCGTGTCCGGCCCGGCCTGGCGGGGGCGTGTCCTGAACTCCGGGTTCGACTGGGGGATGTCCCCGATGCGCGGGCAGGAGCCGAGCTTGCACGATGGGCGGTATGACGAAGGCAGAGCCGACCAGGCGTCGGGTCCATCAGCATCGAGGCCTGCGGGCGGTCACCGTCTGCGCGGTCATGGTCATCAGCTCGCTGATCGCACTCCTTCCCGCTCAGGCCGCGACACCGCGCGGGTCGGCCGTGCCCCCTGCCCGGATGCGGTTACCGGCCCCCACAGGCCGTTTCCAGGTCGGCGAAGTGACGCTGCACCTGGCCGACACCTCCCGCCACGACCCTTGGCAGGTGGGCAGGAACAGCCGCGAGTTGATGGTCGGCGTGTACTACCCAGCGACCCGCGCAGCCGGGCGTCCGGCCGCGCCTTACATGCTGCCCGAGGCGGCAGCCCACTTCGACTCGGTGACCGCCAACGACTACCTGGGGATGGGCCTGCCGGCCGGGCAGGCCGACTGGGCGGCCACGGTCACGCACGCCGCACAGGGTGCTCCGGTCGCCGACGCCGGCAGGAAACGACCGGTGCTGATCTACTCCCCGGGCCTAGGTGAACCGCGGACCTGGGGCACGACTCTGGTGACGGACCTGGCCAGCCGGGGCTACGTGGTGGTGACCATCGACAACACCTACGAATCGCCGGAAGTGGAGTTCCCCGACGGTGCCTTGGCCACCATGGTCACCCCGGGCGACCCCGACACCTTCATCAGGAAGGCCCTCGGTGTCCGGAACACCGACACCGGCTTCGTGCTGGACCGACTGAGCCTGTTGAACGCCGGACGGAACCCCGACGTGGACGACCGCCCGCTGCCCTGTGGCCTCACCGGCGCTCTCGACCTCACCAGGGTCGGCATGTTCGGCCACTCGCTGGGCGGAACGGCCGCGGCCACCGCCATGGACACCGACCCGCGCATCGCCGCCGGTATCGACATGGACGGCAACCTGACCAACGTCGACGGCACGTTGATGCCGGTGGCCGAACACGGGCTCACCCGGCCGTTCCTGCTGATGGGCATGGACGGCCCCACGGACACGGGTCCCGGCTGGACCGCCTTCCGGGCTCACACACCCGGCTGGAACCGTCAGCTCAGACTGCGCGGCGCCGAACACGCGTCCTTCACGGACGCGGAGGCCCTGCTCCCGCAGCTGGATCTGCCACCGGCCACACAGACACAGGACATCGGCACGATCGACCCGACCACGGCCGTGCGCACCAACGAGGCCTACGTCTCCGCGTTCTTCGACCGCTGGCTGCGCGGCCGCCACGACCTCCTACTGGACGGACCCTCGCCCCGGTACCCGGCGATGGAGTTCGTCGACTGATCCAGGGCCGAGGCGGTCGACTCACTCGAAGTAGACGAGAATGCGCCCGGTGTTGCCGGAGTCGACCTCCCGGCGGACGTACAGCTTCCTGATGTGCTTCTGGTCGAGGAACGCGAGGACACGCGCCCTGAGTTGCCCTGATCCCTTGCCCGGAATGATCTCCGCAACCGGCTCGCCCGAGTGGTTGGCCTTGAAGACGAACTGCCGCAGTGCCAGTTCGATGTCACGGTTGTTGCGGAAGAGGGGATGGAGATCGAGCGACATCATGGGGAGCCTCCTCACTGGAGTCCTGATCTTGTCACCGCAGGATTCCATGCGGGGTCGTCGTGCTCGGCACTGGCCCGGCCGGCCGGCTCCGCGCGGTGCGTCCCTGTTGTCCGCAGCTCGGCGCCGACCTCGGGGCGGGCGCACCGTGCAGGGCGAGAACCCGGTGCGCCCGATCCACCGCTTTCGCCCCCGACGGCACCTGCGTCGGCACACCCGACGGACCGCCGTCGTACGCCCGCCTGGAGCACCACACCCTCGGCGAGCGCAACGGCCTCGCCCTCGCCTGGTACGACCCGGAGGGCGCCGCACCCACCTGGGAAGTCCCCGACACCGGCCAGAACTGCCCCTGCCTTCGCACACCCACCGGGCCGCGACGCACTCGGATGCTGGTTGCGACGGCCTGCGCGGACCTCCGCAGACCGGATGCCATCGGCGCGTCGTTCCCACGGCACGGCCTGCACCGAGCCTTCGCCCGGGCGATGTCGAAGACCGCGGTCGGCGAGGTCCGCAAGGACCTCAGGATCTGGAACACCAGACGGTACGAGCCGCGCCCCCGCCTCTTGGCGAACGACGAGGGCATCGGCTTGTTCCGCCACTGGGCCGCCAGTTCCATCCGTGATCCTGACGGGCCCCTTCGCGTGGCTTGCCTCAGGGCAGTGTCCGGCACAACAGCGCATCGGGTCCCGGACGGCTGCCGAAGCGGGTGGTGAAGGCGATCCCGGCGGCGTACTCGTTCGCCGCGCACTGGCCCTTGTAGTCACCGGAGGCGTAGTCGCCGCCCGCCCCGTCGGCCGGGCGATTGTCGGACCGGTCGAACCACACGGTGCGTCCGGTTCCCGACAGCGTGGTGCGACCCGGCACGCACAGCGCCGCCGACACACGCTCTCCGCGGAGGCTGTAGCCGATCAGGAAACCACCCTGTGGGCACTGGAGTTTGGTGTACCCGGACGCCCAGTCGCCGCCCGCCGGGACGTACCGCTCGTCGACGACGACGGTCTGTCCCGCGGCCGAGGTCCGCAGGTCCGCCGAACCGGTGTCGGTGCACAGGCCGCGACCGGTGGTGTGGCTCAGACCGATCAGCCGCAGCCCGTCCGGGCACGCGGCCTTGTAGGCCCCCGGATCCCAGTCTCCCGTGGTCCGTACACGCAGGGACTCCACCGCGTCGGCGTGGTCGGTGCTCAGCATCCGCCACACCGGAACGGCCGCGACGGGCCCGGTCGTGCTCGGCGCGGACATGAGGTGCTGCCATGCCGTACTGCGCCAGTCGCCGTCGTCGAGGATGCCGGTGCGGTGCCCGGCGGTGTCGTAGCGCAGCAGTGCCCAGTCGTCGTGCCCGGCGAAACCCACCAGTGGCCAGTACGCGAAGTCGGCGTCGTGGTCGGCGAAGTAGTCGGTGACGTTCCCGAACCAGGTTCGGGCTGCCGTGTTCGTCTCGTTGCCGCCGACGCCGAACTCGCTGACCCACACAGGTGCGGTGTAGTGCCGGCCGCTCTCCTCTACGAAGAACGCCTCGTCGTCGAGAGCCGCGGCGAGTTGATCGCGGGTCAGGTCCTGGTAGCGGGGGTCGTGCGTCTCGCCGATGCCGGTGGCGCCGCTGTGGTGGGGTCCGGTGTAGCCGTAGAAGTGGGCGGAGTAGACCAGCTTGTGGGAGTCGACGAGGGTGTGCGAGAGGGTGCGGGCGGGGGTGAGCATCGGCCGGCCGTGCGGGAGCCCGTCGACGGGCACGCCGGTCCAGTTGATGCCCTCGATCACCATCAGGAGACGGGGGTTGGCCTCCGTGAGGATCCGGTCGGCGGCGAGCTGGGCGGCCGCGAACCAGTCGTGGTTGTCGCCCAGGCCCCAGTTGGGGTCGTCCAGGACGTCGCGGCGCACCTCGTTGTACAGGTCGGCGCCGACCACGCGGGGCACAGCGGCGTAGCGGCGGGCCATGAAGACCCAGTCGTCGGCCCACTGCTGTGTGGACTGCCCGCTGTTCCATCGCTCGTTGCCATCGACCCCGCAACACCAACGGGACGTGTTGGTGTGGTTGTTGAGGATGACGGCGAACCCGCTGTCGCTGAGCGCGCCGACGACGGCGTCGTAGATCTGCAGGGGCGTTTCGCCCCGCAGTTGGGGGTTGGCGGTCACGGCGTTGTCGGGCACCGGGGTCGTGCTGTGGATCATCTCGTTGGAGAACGGCAGCCGGATGGCGTTGATGCCCAGCTGGTGGAAGTCGGCGAGCAGCCCGTCCAGTGGGACGCGGTCGAGGCCGAGCGGAATGCCGTAGGAGTCCTGGCCGGCGTGGTGGTTGGCGGGGTCGGTGATGCTGCCGCTGCCCGTCCACGAGCCCTGTGCGCCGTCCCAGTTGGCCGCCTTGAGCCGGAAGCGGTTGCCCTGGGCGTCGACTATGTAGCGCCCCTGGGTCGACAGGGGTGCGGTCCAGGTGGCCGAGGCCGTCACAGCGGCGGGTGAGCGTGGTGGCGGTGCGGTGGCGGACGCCGTTGCCGTCTGCGCGGCCACGAGCAGGAGGCCCGCGGCTGTCGCGGCCAGACGCAGGACAGCTGGTGCTATCGACATGTGGACAGCCCTCGGTAGTTGGGGGGTGCCGCCTGGGGCGGGTGGTGTGACTCCGAGGATGCAGAGTGCCCGATGGGGCTGAGAAGGTCCACACCTGATGCGCCGTCACAGGCCCCCGTCGCACCCGTCCCCGTGCCGGGCGGCGTGGTGTCCGCCAGAAAGTCGAACGCCGGCCCGCCGGAGCCCTCGCCCCGGCCCATGCCCCGGCGGGCGCTGGGCCAGACCGAGACACGGCCGTCGCGCCGGTGGGCGCGGTTGGAACGACTGGCAGTCGATCGGCTGGATCGGCTGAGGGCGGCCTCGTCCGCTACCTACGGCTCCCGGACCCCAGAGGCCCGAGCAGATCGCTGCTGCCGGCCCGCGGATCGGAGTTTGTGCTCTACTCCAGGGTCGCCTCGACCATCTCGTCCACGGACAGGAAGCCGTCCCTCCGCGTCCGCGAAGCGTCGGCGCCGTCCCGAACCGCTTCGAGCCTGTCCGCTATGAATTCGTCCAGGGAGATGCGGTGGTCGCATCGGTGTCCATGCGCGCGGCCATGCCCTCCCACACGTCCTGGAGGGCGGAGGTGACGGCCGACGCGCGCGGCGATCCCGTATCCGAGAAATTCCGGTTGATCCTTTTCGGTGGCGCCATGAGCGGAGCTGCTCTCGCCTTGTCGCGCCTCCCGGAGGAGTATGGAAGGTGAGTGAACAAAGGCGAGCAAAGGGGGCCCGTCATGAAGACCGGAGCCTCGGATTACGACGCCTGGCTGTACTCGCACACCCCCTCCCAGGCCGAGGGCGAGCGCGACGAGCCGGCCGAGCGCTCAGCTGTGGAGCAGCATCCGGACGTTCCCAGGACCGAGCCGTCCCAGGCGGAGGGAGAGCGGGCGCAGGACGCCGAATCTGCATGATCACCGGTCGGTTTCGTCCCTTGGACATCCGTCTTCAGGGCGGACCGGGCTTCAGAATCCCGCGCTTTTTCAGTTGATCGCGTTGAGCAACAGTTGCGCCGCCACCCTCGCTCCGTCGGTGCGGATCGTGCCGGCCACGGCCGTCGCCCGCGCGCGGGTCTCGGGAGCCAGGGCCGTCCTGAGGGCGGCCGACAGGGACTCGAAGGTCGGACGCGGACCGTCGTGTGCCACGCCGACGCCCAGGTCGCCGACCCTGTCGGCCCAGTACGGCTGGTCCGCGGACTGGGGTACCACCACCTGAGCCGCGCCCGCCCGGGGTGGCCGTCGTCGTGGTGCCCGCGCCGCCGTGGTGCACCACGGCGCCTCGACGGCCAGGCGGGCGACATCTGTCGATGGGTGCATGGGCATGCTGCCGATGCCCACGTACACCGGCGGCGTGCCACCGTCCAGGAACGCCACCGGCCCTGCCTTTCGCGAGGACGGAGCCCTCAGTTCAGGACGGTCTGGGTGACGACGATGTGGCCGTCATCAGGGTCGAGGATTCCACCGAGTCGGCTGAACGCGCCGTCGGTCAGATCGAGGCACTTGGGTTCCTGTGGGGTCTGGGTGAAGGTGCCCCGGTCGTTGATGCGGACCACAAGGGACCTGCCGTTGGCGGTGTTGGTCACCTGTACGCGTGTGCCGAACGGCAGTTGCGGCTGACGGCTGAGGGATGTCGCCGCCGTGTCGGCGTTGTTGTCGAAGAGCTCGCCGCTGGCGGTGAGGGCGCCGGGGGGCTGGGGGCCGTAGTGCGTCGCCCAGCATTGGTCGGTGGTCTGGGTGGCCGGCGCGTTCCACTTCTGGTTGGCGCCGCCGCTGCAGCTCCATATCTGGGCGCGGGTGCCGGTGGCCGAGGAGTTGCCGGTGGCGTCCAGGCACTTGTCGGCCTGCGGGTTGACGATGTCGTGGGCGGCGCTGACGGTCCACTTCTGGTTGGCGCCGCCGGTACAGGTCCACAGCTGGACCTTGGCGCCGTCGGCGGTGGAGTTCCCGGTGACGTCGAGGCACTTGCCGAGGGCGCGGACGGTGCCGTCGCCGCCGACCGTCCACTGCTGGGCGGCGGTGCCGTTGCAGTCGTAGAGCTGGACGGCCGTGCCGTCGGCGGGGCTTGCGCCGGCGACGTCGAGGCACTTGCCGCCGAGGCCGGTGATGGTGCCGGTGGCGGCCTGGGCCGGGGCCGCGGCGAGCAGACCTGTCGATACGGCGAGGACGGCGACGGCGAGCGCGGAGCGTAACAGGGCTGAAGGCGTGGGGGGTTGTGCGGGCAAGGGGGAGCTCACAGCCTTTCGCGGTCGGTGTACGGGTGGGATCGGACCCACCCGGCAGACCTGGAACGTAAGAGGTCTGAACCAATCGCGTCAAGATGTGAACTGGCCCTCAAAAAAGGGTAGTTGCGGCTCTCCCGGTCACTCGCGATCGAGCCGTCGGAGTGCCGACCGTCGGGCGATGTCGGCGCACGGTTCGGCGGCGACCGCAGGCTGCGCTGCCGCCTCCACCGCCGGCCGGCGCCCGCGCCGGTTGATGAGGGTCACTCCGGCCACGACGACGCCACCGCCGAGGAGTTCGACCACATGCGGGACCTCGCCGAGCCAGACGAAGGACACGACCAGAGCCACCGGCGGTACCAGGTACAGCGCTGCGGTGGAGACGGCGAGGGGTAGCCGTGCGACGGCGTGGCCCCAGATGACGAACCCGAGCGCGGAAGGCAGAAGGCCGAGGTAGACGGCGGACAGCAGAGCGACGGTCGGAGCCTGGGTCGCGGCAGGTACTGTTGCCGGGACCAGAGGCAGGGCGAACACGGTGCCGGCGACCATGGCGTAGGTGGCAACCTCCAGGCCCGTGTACCGGCGCAGGAGTGGCTTCGTGGCGCTGTGGTAGACGCCCTGGACGACGGCCGCGGCCACGACGACCAGGGAAGCGGCGGTGAATCCGGAGACACCGTTCGCCAGGGTGACGACGGCGGTTCCGGCGAGGGCGACGGCACTGCCGATGACGATGTCGCGGGTCAGGGGTTCGGCCAGGAAAGCGCTGCCCAGGAGGATGCTGAACACGGGCGCGGCCGCGATGAGCAGGCTCGCTGTTCCGGCTGCGACGTGGATCTCCCCCCAGTTCAACAGGATCTGGTAGGCGGTCATGCCGGTGAGGCCGCACAGGGCTATCGAGGGCAGGTCGCTCGGCTTCGGCAGTCGCACATGAGCGAAAGGCGCTACGGCGACCAGCGCTACGGCGGCGATGGCCAGGCGAAGGAACGACAGGGCCGCCGGGCCGAGTCCGTCGACACCGACACGGATCGCCGGAAAGGCGGACGCCCAGAGCACGACCGTGCCGGCCAGGGCCAGGAAGCGGGGAGAGGTGAACCGGCTAATCACCCGCCCACCGTGTCGCGACAGAACGGGAAGGTCCAGTTAGGTTTTGTTCCCGCTAACCATAGAGATCCTTAATTGTGCAGCTCACCGGCCGGATGCCAGGCAAAAGGCAGCCTTGATTTTCCATTCATGAAGCTTAAGCTCGACTTATGCTTGATGTACGTCGGCTGAGGATCCTGCATCATCTGGCCACCTACGGCACGGTCGCAGCGGCCGCCGATGCCCTGCACCTGACCGCGCCGGCCGTTTCCCAACAGCTCGCCGTACTCGAGCGCGAGGCCGGAATGCCGGTGGTGGAGAAGCAGGGCCGCACCTTGAGGTTGACGGCCGCGGGGGAGCTGCTGGTGGCCCACGCCGAAGTGGTCCTCGGTGACCTCGCCGCAGCGGAGTCCGACCTCGCGGCCCTGCGCGGAGGGCGACGCGGACTGATCCGGGTGGCCGCGTTCGCGTCGGCCGCCCGCACGCTCCTGCCCCTGGTGTACAGAGCCTTCGCGGAACAGGCCGAGGACTCGGAGCCCGCACTCACCGTGCACCTCGTCGAACAGGAACCCGACGCGGCGCTGGAAGCCCTGCGCAAGCGTGAGACGGATGTGGCCGTCGTGCACGGCTACACCGTGCTGCCCCGTGACTTCCCGTCGGGCAGCGAACAGGAACTGCTCATGGACGACCCGGTCGTGGCTGTTCTCCACCCCGATCGTGCGCAGGCTCTGGGGCTGACTCCGGGCAGGCCGGCAGACCTGGTCGACCTCGCGCACGACCCCTGGTTGACTCCGGCACCCGACACGTCCTGCTACGAGATGATCCAGCGCACCTGTGGCGCCGCAGGATTCGTGCCTGACATCCGCGTACGGAGCAGCGACTTCTCCGTGCTGACCGCACTGGTGGCCGCAGGGGCCGGTGTAGCCCTGGCTCCTCGCCTGGCCGTTCCGGAGAACGCCGAAGGCGTCAGTCTCCACCCGCTGGTGATGCCGGTCAGCAGGACCATCTTCACCGTCAGCCGCTCAGGCACCGCCCACAGACCCGACATCCATCTGCTGGGTGCCCTCCTGAAGGACGCGGCGACCGGTGCGGCATCAGCTGTGCGCGGGCCGCGATAGGGCGGGCACGCGCCACGATGCCGGGAGCCTTCTTGTGCCGGCCGCCCCCGTGTCCCATCAGGATCAGCGGGCGGGTAGCCGGGGTGGCCGGTGTTGCCCGAGACGCTTTCTGCGGGCACTCCCTAGCCCATGCAGAGGAGGGAGCCCCGACCTGTCACAGCGTTGATCGGTCTCACCTCCTCGGTTCGCAGCAGCACCTGGCGACGTGGAACGTAACACAACCCGCTTGTCACCGGGGCGCCTTATGTCTGACGCGGCGCCGGCCGAAGGCTCGGAGAGCGACGAGACGGAAAGCGATCACCAGTTCACCTCCCCGGCCAAGGGCATCACCGCGGGCACCAGGCTGAGCAGTACGGCGGAGACCACCTTGGCCGGGCCTCGGCCCAGAGGGCCGATCAGGCTGCGTTGGAGGGCCGGATGTTCTGGTTGAGGCGGAACAGGTTCGTGGGATCGTAGGCGTCCTTCACCCGCACCAGCCGCTCGTGGACCGCGTCGGGGTACGCGGCGCGCACCTTGTCCTCGGCCGCGTCGCCGGTGAAGTTGACGTACATGGTCCCGCGGCCGTGGCGGGCGATCTCCTCACGGGCGCCGCGGGCCCAGGCGATCCGCGCGTCGAAGCCGGTCGGGTCCGGGGACCTGGCGATCACGTTGCACAGGACGCTCGAATCACGCTGGCTGAAGGCCGTGGCCTCGGCGGGCACGCGGGCGAAGGCACCGCCCAGGTGGTGGAGATGGAGTTCGCTCGAGGGCGACGGTGTCGTCAGGTGGAGGCGCAGTACGGCGTCGAGGGCGGCGTCGGACGGCTCGATGAACGCCGACGTGAAGTAGTTGTGCGCGCCCGCCGTCCACAGCGGGTCGAGCAGTGTCTGCATACCGGTGTACGGCATGGGGCCCATGAGGTCGGCGATGGGTGTCCCCAGCGTCCGCAGCGGGGCGACGGCCGCCTCGCCGGCCGCGGGGTCGCCCGCGTACATGCCGGCCAGCACCACGATGCGGGTGCCGTGGACCTCCGGGGGCAGGAAGGGCAGCGGGGGTGCCGTGGTGAAATTGATCAGGGTCGTCAGCTCGTCGGGCATGTTCCCGGTCAGCTCACGCCAGCCCATGACCACCTGTCGGGCCTGCTCCAGCGGATAGATGATCAGGCCGGCGAGGACCTGCGGCCCGACCGGGTGCAACTGGTACTCGAGGGAGGTCACGACACCGAAGTTGCCGCCACCACCCCGCAGGGCCCAGAACAGCTCGGGGTTCTCGTCCCGGTCCGCGCGCACCACACGGCCGTCCGCCGTGACGACCTCGGCCGCCGTCACGTTGTCGGAGGCCAGACCGTGGCGGCGCACCAGCCAGCCCACGCCGCCGCCGAGCGTGAAGCCCGCGATGCCGGTCGAGGAGACCAGGCCACCGGTCACGGCCAGGCCGAAGGCCTGGGTCTCGTGGTCGAGGTCGCCCCAGGTCATACCGGTCTGGGCGACCACCCGGCGGCGTACCGGATCCACGATGGCGCCCTTCATGGGCGAAAGGTCGATGACGATGCCGTCGTCGCAGGTCGAGAACCCGGCGATGCTGTGGGAGCCACCGCGCACGGCGACGAGCAGGTCCTGACTGCGGGCGAACTCGACGGCGCGCATGACGTCGGCGGTACCCGCGCACCGCACGATCAGCGCCGGATGCTTGTCATGGGCCGCGTTCCAGACCGCGCGGGCCTGGTCGTAGTCGGCGTCGTCGGGACGGATGACAGTGCCGCGCAGGCCCGCCTCCAGTTCGGCGACGGTGGCGTCCCCCAGGATGCCCTTTGCCGTGTCGATCGACATGGTCGGCTCCTCGGTGTGAGTTGGTCGGACTGACACTCAGGACCGTAGGCAGCGCCTCTTAGCATCCACTCAGCAGCCGCTTTGACCGGAGGGCGACCAGGGCAGCGTGCGCCGCAGGACGGCCGGGCCGCGCGTGTCGCCCAGCTCGGCGAAGAGATCACCCGCCCGGTCGGCCGCCGCCTCGGCCGCCTCGCGGTCCCCCGCCTCCCACAGCATCCGGGCCAGCATGAGGGCGACCCACCCGACGGTGCAGGTCGACCCGGCGATGTGTTCCAGGCGCTGGGCGCGGGTCAGCAGGGTGAGGGCTCGCGCCGAGTCGTCCGCGGCCCTGGCCACGAGCCCGAGGTGGAGCAGGCTGTTGGTGGTGCCCGGGATGTCGTCGGTCTCCTCGAAGCCGGCGAGGACATCGCAGAGGGTCGCCTGCGCGCGGTCGGTGTCCCCGGCGGCCAGGTGGAGCAGGCCCAGGCAACCGAGGGTGATGCCCTCGGCCCGGCGGTCGCCGAGTCGGCGCCGGATCGCCAGAGCCGCCTCGAGGTGCTTGCGTGCCGCGTCGTGGCCGCCCCGGCTTCGGTGGATGTTGCCGAGGGTGTTGAGGGCCAGGGACTCACCGTGCGGGTCGTCGAGCGCGCGGAAGCAGTCGACACCGCGTTCGGCCGCCGCCACGGCGGCCCCGGTGTCGCCGTCGCGGCGGCTCGCACACGCGAGAGTCGCCAGGGCGTAGCCGCGTGCCCGGGCGGGGCCGACCGTACGGCCGACGAGTACCGTCTCCTCGTAGAACAGCGACACCTGCCCCGCCTCGTCGTCCTCGACCACGTAACCCGGTGTCATCACCGGGAAGAACGGCCCCCTCCCGCCCTGGACGTCATCCAGCAGCCGGAGACACTCCGCGCAGGCCTCACGCGCCACCGAGCCCTCGCCCCGGCATACGGCCCAGATGCCCTCCAGGTGCGCGGCGGCGGCGAGGACCGAGGGATCGCCGGCATCGTGGGCGAGGGTGCGCGCCAGGTCGAGGGCGGTGCGGGCGCGGTCCCACGTACCCCGCATCCACAGCAGGATCGCCTGCTGGCAGTGGGCGTACGCCAGCGCCGCCGGGTCCGCCCGCAGCCGGTGGATGCCTACGATCTGCTCGCCGATGTCCTTCAGCGGGGAGCCGTCACCGAGGCGGACGGCCAGCACGGCGCGCCCCATCAGCGCTCTCGCCCGCGCGAGGGTGGGCTCCGGTGCGGCGGCCAGGGCGTCCTCCAGCCAGCGGCGGCCCTCGGCGAGGCGTCCTCGTTCGGGCCAGAACGAGCGCAGGGCCACGGCCAGCCGGAGCGCACTGTCCGGTTCGTGGCGCAGGAAGGAGCGCAGGGCGGCCCGGAGATTGCCGTAGTCGGCCTCCAGCTCGAGCGAGGTGGCTCCGCAGATGCCGGTGGGCGGCTCGCGGTCCCGCGCCTCGGCCAGCTCCAGGTAGAACCGGCGATGCCTGGCCTCGGTGGCGGCCAGTTCCCCGGCGGCCCGCAGCCGCTCGGCGGCGTACTGCCGGATCGTCTCCAGCAGCCGGTAGCGGACCTCGTCCTGCCGGGGCTCCGCCCACACCAGGGACTTGTCGGCCAGCCGGCCGAGGAGATCCAGTACCGAGGTGTCATGGGCGCCGTCCGCGCACACCTCCTCGGCCGCGGCGAGGGAGAACCCGCCCGCGAAGACCGCCAGTCGGCGGAACAGGCGCCGTTCCTCCTCGTCGAGCAGCCGGTGGCTCCACTCCAGGGTGGCCAGCAACGTCTCCTGGCGGGTCGCGCCGCGCCGGCCGCCCCGGCCGAGGAGGGCCAGGGCGTCGTCGAGCCGTTCCGCGATCTGACGCGGGGCCAGTACGGGCACCCGAGCCGCCGCGAGCTCCAGGGCCAGGGGCATGCCGTCGAGCCGGAAGCAGATCTGCGCGACGGCCTCCGCGTTCCCCGGGGTCAACCGGAACCCGGGGTCCGCGTCGCCGGCCCGCTCCACGAACAGCCGTACCGAGGCGAACCGGCCCAGCTCCTCCACGCCCGGAAGCCGGCGGGGATCCGGCAGTCCCAGGGAGGGCACCCGGAAGGTGCGTTCCCCGTAGCTGCGCAGCGGCTCACGGCTGGTCGCGAGCACGAGGACGCCGGGGCAGCGGGCCAGGACCTCCGAAGCCAGGGCGGCACACGCGTCGATCAGGTGCTCGCAGTTGTCCAGGACGAGCAGCAACTCGCGGCCGTCGAGCTGTGCGAGCAGTGCTTCCCGGCCTCCGGACGGTGGCAGCTGCAGTCCCAGGGCAGCGGCGACCACCTCGGGCACGAGGTGCGGTTCCGCAAGCCCGCCGAGGTCCACGAACCACGCCCCGTCCCGGAAGTCGTCGCCCCGACGAGCAGCCACGGCGAGCGCGAGCCGGGTCTTGCCGCAGCCACCGGCCCCGGTGAGGGTCAGCAGCCTGCCCCGCCCGAGCAGCTTCTCCACCTCGGCCATCTCGCGTTCCCGCCCGATGAGGGCGGTCGCAGGCGCCGGCAGACGGTGCCGTGGCGCCGCCGGCCGCTGCTCCCGCGCCTCGACGGAGTCGGCCAGCAGCTCACGGTAGAGACGGCGTGTCTGCGGGTCGGGGTCGGCGCCGGTCTCGTGGCGCAGTGCGTCCCGCAGCTGCTCGAAGTCGGCCAGCGCCTCCCGCCGTCGCCCGGCCTCGGCCAGGACCCGCATCAGCGCCCGGTGACCGGGCTCGTGCAGCGGATCCTGCGCGATCAGGGCCCGCAGTACGTCGAGGGCCTCGGCCGTCCGATGGTCGTGCTCCAGTGCCTCGCCCAGCCCCAGCCGGAGCGCCGCACGCCGCGCCTCCAGCGCCTCGGCCGCCTCGCTCGCCCAGGGCTCGTACCGGTCCTCGGGCAGCAGCCCGGCATCGGCCAGGGCGAGCGCGGCACGGTAGTCCGCGGCACCGCCGACGCCCGAGGCCCGCCGGGCCGCCTGCTCGAACGCGTCGAGGTCGATCCGCACACCGCCGTCGGGTGCGAGCACCACCATGTCGTCGCGGAGGACGAGCACGTCTCCCGGTGTGCCGGTGGAGGCCAGTGCGCGCCGCACGGCGTGCAGCACCTGGTGCAGGTTGTTCGCCGCGGACGCCGGGTCGAGGTCCGGCCACAGAAGGTCGTAGAGCCGTTCCCGGTGCATCCGGTGGCCGGGTGACAGGCACAGCAGTTTCAGCAGGCTTCGGGCCTTGCGCAGCCGCCACGCCCCGGCGGCGACCGGGCGGTCCCCGACCGCAACGGCAAAACCACCGAGGAGTCGGATGTGTACCTCATCGGCCATGGCTGCCCTCACGAGCAGGCTACAGCCCGACCGCATCCAGGACTCGCGGGCCCGTTCCCTGCCCCCGCCCGGATGCATGACCATGCTCGCGGCGGAAGGATCGGCATAGAAGGATCGGCGTGGGTGGTCCACGCTCCGCGACGCAGTGCGGTGCTCACCACCGACCGGCGCCTCGGCATCCGTCCGAGCTGGGGGTATCGCCCGTTCCGGCGTTGTTACCGGAGCATTGACATGGATACGAAACACATATTGCGACGTCTTTCGAGCCCTGCAGAAACGGGAGCGCACGCGGCCGGGGCACCCGTGGCCACCGCCGCCGACTGGGGCCTCCTGCTCGTCCGACTCACCTTCGGACTGCTGATGGCCGCGCACGGCGGGCAGAAACTGTTCGGGATCTTCGGCGGGAACGGCCTGACGGCGACCGGCCGGGCGTTCGCGAGCATCGGATACCGCCCGGGAAAGCTGTTCGCCGTCATGGGTGGCACGTCCGAGTTCCTCGGTGGTCTCGGCCTGGCCCTCGGACTGCTCACTCCACTCGCGGCCGCCGCCCTCATCGGCACGATGATCAATGCCATGGCCACCGTCACGGGCGCCCATGGTCTGTGGGACACGGACGGCGGCGTGGAGTACAGCGTCTGCATCACCGTGGTCGCCATCGCCATCGCGGCCATCGGCCCGGGCCGCCTCGCCCTGGACCGCTTCTTCCGCTGGGGCACGGGCGGCTGGGGTGAGGCGGGGTTCGCCCTCGGTCTGGGCGGGGTCGCCGCGGCGATAACGCTGAGTCTCTAGATGACCCAAAAGGGAAGCGAAGACTCTGGTGGAGTTGAGGTCATACGTATAACCTCCCCTCCATGTTCAACCGCTGAGGAGCGCGCAATGCAGTCATCACCGAACAAACCGACCGATCGGGACCGAGCTCACCTGCTGGCAGCCATCGAGCTCGCGGCCGACGCGCGGAAGCACGGAAACCATCCGTTCGGCGCGCTGCTGACCGACTCCGCGGGAAAGGTCCTGCTCACGGCCGAGAACACGGTGCTGACGGAACGCGACGTCACCGGTCACGCGGAGACCAACCTGGTGCGGTCGGCCTCGCGCACGCTGGAGCCGAATCGGCTCATCGAGGCCACGATGTACACCAGCACAGAACCGTGCGCGATGTGCTCCGGCGCCGTCTACTGGAGCGGCATCCGCCGAGTGGTGTATGCACTCGCGGCCACGGAGCTGAACGTCCTCGCGGGAGCGGATCCCAACGAACCACTGCTCGACCTGCCGTGCCGCCAGGTCTTCGAGTCGGGTGGGAACACGGTGGAGGTGTCCGGGCCGTACCTGTACGAGGAGGCGGCAGCGGTGCATACCGGGTATTGGGGGTAGGGAGCAAAATGCAATCGGGTGGCGTGTTTTGTCTCCTTGCATCGCACCGGGCGTGGCATGCCGCATCAGCGAACTGGTCATCGACCTGCGCTCCCGGATCCAGCCCCGCTGACGTTGTCTACTCCGCGTTGAGCTGGTGGTCGGCCCAGACGTAGCTTTCGGGCAGCAGGTCGGTGATGGGGACGCTGCGGATGCGGTCGCCTTCGCCGACGATGATCTTGAGGGCCGGGAAGTAGTCGAGAAGGACCTGACGGCACCGGCCGCACGGGGGAACAACCCCGCGGTCGCGGTCGCCCACGGCGACGATCGTCTCCAGGTGGTAGGCCCCTTGGGCGGCTGCCGTGCCGATGAGGACCAGTTCTGCGCAGGGGCCTCCTGTGAAGTGGTAGGCGTTCACCGCGGTGATGATCCGGCCGTCCTTGGCGCGGGCCGCGGCTGCCATGGTGTGGTTGTCGCCCCGGCAGCGGGTGCGGGCGACGTGGGCCGCGGCCTGGATGAGTTCGTGGTCGACGGGGTGGGTCGGCGTGGTCATTCTTCTCTGCCTTCGTCAGGGTGCCAGGCGACGTTGACCCGAGTGACGCCGGTGCGCAAGCGAATATCGGCGCTGTGCGTGTTCCGCCGGATGATGTGGACGCGTGATACACCCACCGTCCCCTCGCGCGACCGTGACATGACGTCCGGCCAACTTGGCGCTCAGGAGCCAAGTTGGTGTGAGGCTGCGGAAGCCCTGAGTGGACGGGCGAGGGTCGGTTGTCAGGAGGGTGCCGAGCAGGTGATCGAGGCGAGCGCCTGATGGAGGGTGCCGTCCGTCGACGGGCGGTCCTGCCAGCGCGCGCCGATGTGACCGTCGGGTCGGATGAGGAGCGCTCCCTGCGGGTGGATACCGCAGAGGTCGGCGTGCTCCTTCGGAAGGGTCTCGACGCGTAGTGGCCATCGCGCGTCGGTGTGTTGGGCCCAGTGGGTGGGGTCCGGAGTGAGCAGGGTGAACCATGCGCCGAGGGCGTCGAGCGTGGAGCGGCCGGGTGCGAGCCAGAAGTGGGGCATGCGGTGGCCCGGCTCTGCGGTGGGGACGTAGTCCGTGTCTCCGTCGCACAGTTCGGACGGGGTGCTGTTGCCCGTGAGGACGGCTGCGGAGTGGTAGGTGAAGCCGAGCACGAGGCCCAGTTGGGCGAAGAACCGCTCCGACCAGGGGAGTTCGATCTCGGACGACGTCCATTCGCCAGTGGCGAGCTGGTCACGGCGCCTGGTCAGTACGTGGACCATGAGCTCGGTGTTGGCCACCGCCTGGCTGAGCGTCCGGAGGGCGACGGGGCGGCGTTCCCTCTCGTAGGTTTCCAGCAGGTTCGGTTCGGCCCAGCCGCGGAGCACGCCCGCCAGTTTCCAGCACAGGTTGTGCACGTCGGCGAGGCCGGTGTTCATGCCCAGGCCGCCGATGATGGGCAACGCGTGCGCGGCGTCGCCGGCCAGCAGGATCCGGCCGTGCAGGAAGCGCTCGGCGACGAACGCGTTCATGACCCAGTGCTGGACCCGCAACACCTGTGCTTCCACGTCCGCTCCGGGGCCGAGGGCGCGTGCGACGACGTCGGGCCAGTCGGCATCCGTGGTGTGCTCGGGCGTGGCACCGAACCAGGCCCAGCCTCCTTCGGGGTAGAGCGGGGCGAAGGAGCCGTGCGGGGTGAAGTAGACCCCGGCGGGTTGGTGTGCGCACCAGCGGTCGAGGTCGGCGTCGAACACGACGGTGGTGAAGCCGCCCAGTACTCCGGGGCCTTCGGTGTCGATCCCGAGCAGTGGCCGGACGGTGGATCGCGCGCCGTCGGCGGCGATTACGTAACGGGCACGGACGCGCGTCCTCTCATCGCGTCGGCGGTCGGCGAGCAGGGCCACGACGCTCTCGGCTTCTTCGGCCAGGCCGACGAGTTCGACCCCGAACCGCACTTCCGTGTCTGCCGCGGCGAGCAGAGTGGGTTCCAGCCGGTCCTGCGAGGTGACCACGCCGATCACGGGGCTTTCGGGAACCGGCGCGTCGACCCCGACCATCGCCGCCGTGGCGAAGTCCCGGTCGTGCAGGGTGTCGCGGAAGCGGACGCGGCCGTACTCCGGCGCGAACGCCTTGGCCGCGATCCTGTCGGCGAGCCCCAGCTGGCGACAGATCTCCATCGAGCGCACGTTGACCAGCCGGGACCGAGGAAACGGTGACAGCTCGGCGTGCTTCTCGACCAGCAGTACCCGCACGCCCCAGCGTTCCAGCAGCGCTCGGGCCGTGAGCCCGACCGGACCGCCGCCGACGATCAGTACCTCCACCTCGGCGTTGGCCACGGCCATGTCGAGCTCCTCCTGCTCACCTCGGGACTGTCGGGGCCCTCGGTGTCCGTCGGCGATGCCGTCTCGGGAATCCGGCCCGAGCCGTCACGAGATCAATGGTCCGCACCTGGCGGCGGGCCGCAATGCGAGAAGCATGGGGGAGGGAGGGCCCCGCAGGCCGGGGCCCTGGCCGAGGGGTCACTGGATGAGGAAGACGACCGAGCGGAGCTTCAGGCGGTCCGTGGCCGGGTTGCCGTGGGGGCGGAGGGTCCAGGAGTCGCCCGAGCAGTCGGGCTCGGTGAAGACGATGGCGAACTCGTCGGTGTCGTTGTGCGGGGCGAAGGCGGGTTCGGAGGCGGCCGGGTCCGCGACCTCGGGCAGGGTGACGCACTCATCGCTCGTCGGGTCGTGCAGGGTGGCCGTCTGCGGCCGGCCGTTCAGGCCGATGAACCGGTAGCTGAAGTCGCCAGTTGCGGCCTGCGCGGGGGTGGCCAGGGCGGCGGTGAGGGCGATAGCACCGCAAACGGCGGCGACGGTGTTCCGGAGACGCACAGAGTTCTCGTTTCGTGAGGACAACCAAGGTCATCTGCAGCCCTGCTCCCCGCGAGCGCCTCGCATGCGGACCGTCGGAGGAGAAGCGTTCCGCTGTCACCCGTTCGGATGCGCCCCTGGTCGTCGCCCTGGTCGGTGCCCCGGTTGTCAGTGGCTAGTGCTACCCAGGTGGTGAACCGGGAGGTGGCCCGATGCTGCCCGACATGACCGCCGCCTCTTGCCGCCGTCGAGGTGATCCACGCAGGCGACGTACCCGCACTGCAGGACCTGCTCGCCGTGCATCGGGGCCTGGCCAGTCCGGCCGGGCGACACGAAGGCCGGCCGAAGGGTCCTGCACATCGCCACGGGCCGGCCCGGCCACTACCCGGGCGGCTCGCACACCGTCACCGCGCTGGTCGCGGCGGGGGCGGACGAGCTTCACCGGCCCGCACCGCGGGACCCCCTGCACTGGGCGGCCGGCAACGACGACGTCCCCGTCCTTGACGCCCTGCTCGATCTCGGTGCAGACATCGAAGCCGACGGCGGGGTCATCGGCGGCGGCACCCCGATCGCCGGCGCGGTCGCCTTCGGCCAGTGGAACGCCGCCCGGCGCCTGCTGGACCGCGGCGCCCGCACCAGCCTGTGGCAGGGCCGCCCTCGCTGCAGCCGACCGCGTCACCGCCAGTTTCCCGCCCCAGGCCGAGCCGCCGCGCCGCGAGGAGATCACCAACGCGCTGTGGCGTGTCTGCAACGGTGGGACAACAGCCGCTCGCCGCCAACCTGTTGGAGCAAGGCGGTGAACTCGACCGGATCGGCTACGACGGGCTGACCGCACTCGATGCCGCCGACAGGTCCGGCCACGCCACCCTGGTCGCCTGGCTGCGGGAGCAGGGAGCGATATCGGCCGAGGGCCTCGCCTGACACCGCCTCGGCCGGACCGTCGCGTGCTGTGCGTCTCTCACCGGCCGGGCGCCCCCGTCCGCAGGCCGTCCAGGACTAGGTCGAGGAGCCAGGCGGCGCGTGCCTGCCAGTCTTCGTGCGGGTCGAGCTGCCACAGGCCCGCGATGGCGAGGAAGAAGTCCTCCGGGGTGACTCCGGGTCGGATCGTGCCCGCCTTCTCGTTGGCCCGGAGCAGGAGTTCCGCCGCGGAGGTCACCGGCGTGTGAGCCGGCTTCGCCGGGCTTCCCGGTGCGCTGGTGGCCTGGCGTATCGCGTCGGCCAGGCCGGCCTTGGTCATGGCGAACTCGGCGAGCCGGTCCATCCAGGCACGCAGGGCCTGCTCGGGCGCCCGGGTGTCGAGCAACTGAGCCGCGCTGTCGGCGACCTGCCGCATCTCGTGGCGGTAGATCTCGAGGACGAGTGCCTCGCGGTTGGGGAAGTTGCGGTAGAACGTGCCCTGCCCGACGCCGGCCTTCTTGGCGATCGCGCTGAGCGGTGCGTTCGCGCTGCGCGTCAGCTCGACGAGTGCCACTTCCAGGATGCGCTCACGGTTGCGCTGTGCGTCGGACCGCAGCGGGGCGTCCTTCTTCTGTGGCACTCGTCCTCCTCAAGGGTTCTGGCCGAACCCCGCCCTTGCTAACCGGACAGCTGTCCGTATAGGTTCCTCAGGTAGCGGATAGCTGTCCGGTTGCGTCCACGGTAGCCGTGGACGCCGCCCTGCGGCAGTCAGCAGTTGCCACCTTCATCGGCCCAAGCATCCCGCACCTTCGGTTCCCGCCTCCGGCAGCGGCCCGCTCGACGCACTCTCCGCAACCGTCCTGGAAAGCGAAAGAAGTTGTTCATGGCGTTACCGACGTCCAGTGTCATCACCCTGAAGATCAACGGCGAGAAGTACACGCTGCCCGTCGACCACCGCACCACGCTGCTCGACGCCCTGCGCGAGCGCCTCGATCTGACCGGCACCAAGAAGGGCTGTGACCAGGGCCAGTGCGGTGCCTGCACCGTCCTGCTGGACGGGCGCCGGACCGTCGCCTGCCTGCAACTGGCCGTGGCCGCCGAGGGCCACGAGATCACCACCGTCGAAGGCGTCGCCGACGGGGAGCAGTTGCACCCCGTGCAGCAGGCCTTCCTCGACCTGGACGGCTTCCAGTGCGGCTACTGCACGCCCGGACAGATCTGCTCGGCGATCGGGGTGATCCAGGAGCACGCGGCGGGCTGGCCGAGTGCGGTCACCGACGACGTACGGCCCGAAGCGGGACCACCACCCCTGACCGCCGATGAGATACGCGAGCGGATGAGCGGCAATCTGTGCCGCTGCGGCGCGTACGTCTCGATCGTCGAGGCGGTGGCCCGGGCGGCCGCGGCCGGATCGGACACCGGAGCAGCCGCGGCGGTGCGCACCGGCTCCGCTACGGAGGTCAAGGAGGCCATGGCATGAGGGAGTTCGGTTATCAGCGAGCCTCCGACGTGGCCGGCGCCGTCGCGCTGCTCGGTGCCGATCCGGACACGCGCTTCCTCGGCGGCGGCACCAACCTGGTCGACCTCATGAAGGCCGGCGTCGAACGCCCCGCCCACCTGGTCGACATCCGCGCACTCCCGCTCGACGGGATCGAGTCGACGCCGGAGGGCGGTCTGCGCATCGGCGCCACCGTCACCAACGGTGACCTGGCCGCCCACCCCGAAGTCCGGCGCCGCTATCCGGCACTGGCACAGGCGGTGCTGGCCGGCGCGTCCGGGCAGCTGCGCAACATGGCCACGGTCGGCGGCAACCTGCTCCAGCGCACCCGCTGCGGCTACTTCACCGATGTCACCCAGCCCTGCAACAAGCGTGCCCCCGGCAGCGGTTGCCCCGCCGTCGAGGGCGAACACCACAACCACGCGATCCTCGGCGCATCCGACCACTGCGTGGCCGTACACCCCTCGGACATGGCCGTCGCACTCACCGCCTTCGACGCCGTCGTCTCGTACGAAACCGCTGACGGGCCGGGCGAGTTGCCGCTCCTGGAGTTCTACCTGCCCGTCGGCGACACCCCGCACCGCGAGACAGCCCTGCCGACCGGCGCGCTGATCACCGGCGTCACCGTGCCGCCCGCGCCCACAGCCGCCAACTCCCGGTACCGCAAGGTGCGCGAGCGCGCCTCGTACGCGTTCGCCATCGGGTCGGTAGCCGCCGCCCTCGACGTTCGTGACGGCATCGTCCGGGACGTGCGTCTGGCGCTCGGCGCGGTCGCGTCCCGCCCGTGGCGGGCCGTCGCGGCCGAACGTGTCCTGACCGGCGCGCCGGCCGACGCCGAGAGTTACGCCGCGGCGGCAGCGGCCGAGCTGACGGCCGCGCGGCCGCTGCCGCACAACGGCTACAAGGTGACCCTGATGCACAACCTCCTCGTGGCCGTGCTGACCGAACTCGCCGAGGAGGCCGCCCGATGACCACCGTCACCACCGGGACACCCACGTCGACGCCCTCCGTCGGCACCGCACACACCCGCGTGGAGGGCAGGGACAAGGTCACCGGAGCGGCCCGCTACGCGGGCGAGGTCCCCTTCGCCGACCTCGCGCACGGCTGGCTGGTGCTGTCCACGGTCGCCCGCGGCCGCATCCGCGGGATCGACACCGCTCCCGTCCTCGAACTCCCGGGCGTCCTCGCCGTCCTGGACCACCGCAACGCCCCGCGCGTCGAGACCGATTACGCCGGCCTGATGGGATCGAAGCCCGACTTGACCTGCGCCGTCTTCCAGCACGACCGGGTGCCGCACCTGGGCTGGCCGGTGGCGCTGGTCGTCGCCGAGACGTCCGAGCAGGCCAGGGAGGCCGCCGAGGCGCTGGTGGTGCACTACGAACAGGAGCCCCACGACGTCGACTTCACGGGCGAACACCCGGACGCCTATCCGCTGGACGGCCATATGCCCGCGGTGACGGAGAAGGGAGATCTCGACGCCGAGCTGGCCGCGTCGGCCGTCGTCCTCGACGCCGAGTACACCACCCCCGAGGAACACCACAACCCGATGGAACCGCACGCGGCGACCGTCCGCTGGGACGGCGGCCGACTCGAGGTGGTCGACTCCAACCAGGGCACCACCTGGGTCGTCGGCGAACTCGCGAGCCTCTTCTCGCTCGACCCGGCCTCGGTGCACGTACGCTCCGAACACGTCGGCGGCGGCTTCGGCAGCAAGGGCGTCCGCGTCCACCAGGTGGCCGCCGTGATGGCCGCGACCGTGCTGCAACGCCCGGTACGCGTGGTCCTGACCCGCCGTCAGATGTTCTCGCTCGCCGGTTATCGCAGCCCCACCGTCCAGCGTGTCAGGCTCGGCGCCGGCGCCGACGGACGGCTGCGCGCTCTGGAGCACCGCTCGGTCAGCCTCACCTCCACCGTGCACGAGTTCGTCGAGCCGAGCGCCGGGGTGGCCCGGGTGATGTACGGCGCCGACGCCCACCACACCGCCAACCGAGTCGTACGGCTCGACGTACCGACCCCGACGTGGATGCGCGCCCCGGGTGAGGCACCGGGGTCGTTCGCGCTGGAGGCGGCGCTCGACGAACTCGCCGAGCAGTGCGGGATCGACCCGATCGAGCTGCGCCTGCGCAACGAACCCGACAAGGGGCCGGTGTCCGGCCTGCCGTTCGCGGGCCGTAATCTGCCCGCCTGCTTCCGCGAGGGCGCGCGCAGGTTCGGCTGGGCGGACCGGGACCCGCGTCCGGGTCTGCGCCGGGACGGTCGCTGGCTGCTCGGCACCGGCACGGCGGCAGCCTCCTTCCACGCGGGTGCCATGCCGTCCACGGCGGCCGTGACCGCGCACCCGGACGGCACCTTCACCGTCCGGATCGCCGCGGCCGACATCGGCACCGGGGCCCGTACCGCACTCACCCTGGTCGCCGCGGACGCGCTGCGCGTGCCCCCGGAGCGGGTCCGTGTACGCATCGGCGACAGCGACTTCGGACCGGCCATGATCGCCGGCGGATCCATGGGCACCCGCTCCTGGGCTTGGGCGGTCACGGCCGCGGCCGACGAGCTGCGCGACAGGCTGGCCCTGGGCGCCGGCATCCCCCCGGAGGGCATCACGGTGCGGTCGGACACCACCGCGGCCATCGGCGCCCTCGCCCCCGCCGAACGCCACTCCTTCGGGGCGCAGTTCGCCGAGGTGGCCGTGGACGTCAGCACCGGCGAGGTGCGCGTGCGGCGCATGCTCGGCATCTTCGCGGCAGGCCGGATCGTCAATCCGCTCACGGCACGCGGTCAGTTCATGGGCGGCATGATCTGGGGCATCTCCATGGCCCTGCACGAGGAGGCGATCCGGGACCGCGCCTCGGGCGGCCACGTCGGACCCGACCTCGCGGGCTATCACGTGGCCACGCACGCCGACGTACCGCACATCGAGGCCGACTGGATCGACGACTCGGACCCTGGGGATCCGGTCGGGATCAAGGGCATCGGAGAGATCGGCGTCGTGGGTGCCGCGGCCGCCGTCGCCAACGCGGTCTGGCACGCGACCGGTGTACGCCACCGCAGCCTGCCCATCCGACCGGACCGCGTCATCCAGGCCGGGGTACGAAGTGTTTGACATCGCCGCGGAGTTGCTCCGCTGGGTCGAGGAGGGCCGGGACTTCGCCGTCGCCACCGTGCTGGCGGTGGGCGGCAGCGCACCGCGCGGTCCCGGCGCCGCCCTCGCCGTCGACAGCGAGGGCACCGTCATCGGCTCGGTCTCCGGCGGGTGTGTGGAGGGAGCGGTCTACGACCTGTGCCGGCAGGCGCTCGGGACTGGCGAGAGCGTCACAGAGCGGTTCGGCTACAGCGACGAGGACGCCTTCGCCGTAGGACTGACCTGTGGCGGGACGATCGAGGTACTGATCACGCCGGTGGCCGGGCGGCTGCTCGCCCGGACGGTCCTGGCGTCGGCCCTGTCGGCCGTTGTCCGGGGCGAACCGGCGGCCCTGGCCAGGGTCGCCCGCGGTCCGGCCGAACTCCTGGGCCGCGCCCTGCTGGTACGACCCGACGGCACGTACGAGGGCGGCCTCGGCGGCCCTGCTCGGCTGGACCGGGCGGCGGCGGCCGAGGCCCGGGCCCTGCTGGAGGCCGGGCGTACCGGCACGGTGGACGTCGCCGCGGACGGCTCGCACTGTCCCGGCGCCCTCACCCTGCTGATCGAGTCGAACGTACCGCCCCCGCGGATGATCGTCTTCGGCGCGGTGGACTTCGCCTCGGCGCTGGCGCGGGCCGGCAAGTTCCTCGGCTACCACGTGACCGTCTGCGACGCCCGCCCCGTCTTCGCCACGCGGTCGCGATTCCCCGACGCCGACGAGGTCGTCGTCGACTGGCCGCATCGCTATCTGCGGCGCACCGCGACCGACGCCCGGACCGTCCTGTGCGTGCTCACCCACGACGCGAAGTTCGACGTACCCCTGTTGAAGGCGGCCCTCTCGATGCCGGTGGCGTTCGTCGGTGCGATGGGCTCGCGCCGCACCCACGAGGAACGAAATCGACGTCTGCGGGAAGAGGGCGTGAGCGAGCGGGAGCTGGCCCGGCTGCGCTCCCCGATCGGCCTCGACCTCGGCGCCCGCACCCCGGAGGAGACCGCCCTGTCGATCGTCGCGGAGATCGTCGCCGTCAGACACGGCGGGACGGGCGTTTCGCTGACCGGCACGAAGACGCCGATCCACCACGACCAGAGGGGACGTGACGAGGTTACGGCCGCCTGAGGGGCTCCGCCGTCCGCGCCGTGCTCAGGCCCGGGGGCACAGGACGAAGTCCGGGTAGGCCCGCCAGGTGAGGTCGGTGTCGAGTTCGGTGAGCGCGTCACGGATCCTGCCAAGGTGAGCCGGGGTCAGTTGGAGCGGTGGCTCGTCGGGCTGGTAGGTGGTGCGGACCGGGTAGTCCACGCCCGGCTCGGTGGTCATCTCGATGTGGCAGCCGAGCACATGGGTGACGGGTCGACGGCCGGCGAACTCGATCAGACGGTCGATGCTGCGGGCGAAGGCGGGGACGTCCTCGATGTAGAGCCGTCCGGGGTACACGCTGTCGCCGGTGAGCAGCAGGCCGGTGGCTGGGTCGTAGAACGTGACGGCCGCCTCGTGGTGGCCCGGGGTGGCCAGGCACTCCAGCACCCGGCCGCCCAGGTCGACGTGGGCCACGGCGTCCGGGTCCGCGTCGAACCCGAAATACCGCCAGGCGCCGGCGCGGTCGGCGCCCACCACCGTGGTGTCGGGGCGATCGGTGAACTGGTCGTCGCCGGCGACGTGGTCACCGTGCCCGTGGGTGTGCAGCACCAGCAGCTGGTAGCCGTCCCGGGGGTGCCGGTCGAGCCAGTCCGCGAGGAGCCCGTCGACCACCCGGCGCAGGGGGAAGAACTCGGCCGACTCGGTGGCGCCGGTGTCGATCAGCACCGCCCGTTCGTTGCCGCAGAGCAGGAACAGGAACGGCGCCTCGTAGTGCACCGCCATGTTCTGCCGCAGGATGAACGTGTGCTCGTCATAGGCGTGGACCTGGATGTCCGGGTCGGTGTTGTGCTTGGCCGACGGCGAGCCGTGGATCCACCGCACGTCCAGCGAACGGGCCTGGGGAGGGGCGCTGGTGAAGTCGATCAGGGGCGTGCCGGTGTCCACGATGCCTCCGTGCGTGCGTCGTCTTGGCGGGCCGGGTACGGCGCACATCTCGTCCGGGGCAGGCACGTCAGAGCCTCCGACGGGACGCTACCACGGTGTCCGACGGGGCCCCGTGGCCCTGGCCCGCACGTCCTTCTGCGCATGCCGTAGAGGCCGTCCGTGGTCGGTGGCATCACCGCGGCCCGCCGCTTTTGCCCGGCCCGCCCGACGGAGGAGGCGGCGCGGCCGGCTGGTCGGCGAGCAGGCAGGCGGTGAGCGCCGCGGTGTCGTCCTGGAGGCGGTTGTGGCTGTAGGCCATCAGGTCGCGGTGGAGCTGTTCCAGCAGCTCCCGCGGCGGAAGGGGTCCCCAGGAGCGCAGACGCTCGAGCAAGGGGTAGAAGGTGCCGTGGGAGTCGCGGGTCTCCGTGATGCCGTCCGTGTACAGCAGGAGCTGGTCGCCGGGCCGGAAATCGTAGACGTCGACGTTGTACGGCTCGGCGATCAGCACGCCGAGGTTCAACGGCGGAGCCGACCGCCCCCGGTCCAGTTCGCGCACCTCGTCGGAGCGGATGAGGAGCGGGGGCGGATGACCGCAGTTGACGATGCGGACGAGATGACCGTCCGTGGGGATCTCGGCGAAGACGGCGGTGACGAACCGCTCGCCCACCTCGCTTCCGCTGAGCAGCATCGCTCTGCGGCCCATGCTGATCTCCACGTGGTCGGCCAGGGCGGGCAGATCGGGCTCGTCGTGAGCCGCCTCGCGGAACGCGCCCAGCATGGTGGCGGCGGTCTCGACCGCGAGCAGCCCCTTGCCGCGGACGTCGCCGATGAGCAGCCGGACCCCGTACGGGGTGGGGACGGCCTCGTAGAGGTCGCCGCCGATGCGCGCCTCAGCGGCGGCGGACAGGTAGAGGCTTTCCAGGCGAAGGTTGCCGATCCGGTGCGGCACCGGCCGCAGCAGGACACGCTGCGCGATCTCGGCCACGAAGCGCACGTCGGCGAGCGTGCGTTCACGGCGGGTCCGATGGGCGGCCAGGACCGTGCCGATTGCGCCCACCAGGACGGTGCAGATGTAGGAGGCCACGTAGTGGCGCTCCCACAGATAGCCGACGGACCGGCCCGCACAGCAAGGGGTACCGGCCAGGACCCCTTCGAAGAGGACCGCGAAGACCGTGACGGCGGCGACCACGAGCGGCCCCTGGGCGAAGGCGGCCAGCAGCGGCACGGTGATCAGTGCGAAGCTCACCGGCCAGTCCACCGGCGTGACGGGTTCGACCAGCAGAAGGGCCGCGACGAACAGCGCCGGAAGCCAGCGCATCCACGCCGGAGGCGCGGCCAGCTGTGTTCGTACGGCCATGCCGGCCTCCAACTCCCGACGGGTGTGCCCGAGCCTCACCCGGCACTCCCGCACGCGCGCGCCGTCGGAACTGCCGGACCAGCCGGGGACGCGTGTCGTGCCGGTGGACGACTCGCCTGATGGTTCGGCTTTCGCGGCCTTCGCACACCGGACTCCTGATCGCACGACCCCTGCAAGAGGTCCAGCCTCCTGCGCGGGGTCCCGGCACACCGGCGATTGCTCCACTTGGCGGCATGTTCTGGAGGTCGGGGCATGGGTGGAGGACGGTGTCCGCCGGATGGGGGAGGGGGATACGACCTGCGCGTGACGCGGCGCGTGAGCCTGCCGACGAGGGTGGATCTCCCAAGGGGAGAGGAAAAGGGGGGACCTTCGATGGACCAGGTGGACCAGGTGGACCGTTTGGACCGGGCGGGGCGGCTGGCGGCGTACGGGGCGGCTCTGGTGATGACGCCCTACGCGTTGATCAAGATCTCATGGGTGGTCGGGGCGGTGGCGGGGCTGCTGCCCATCGGTGACGGGTTCGACCTGACCGGATGGGTGGTGCTCAACACGGCGACCATCGGCATGGCGGCCATCGGGATCGCCGTGGCCCTCGGCCTCGTACGGCCCTGGGGGATGCGGATACCGGGACCGCTGGTGGCGTTCGTCGCCTGGGTGGGCACGGGGTTCCTCGTTCCCTTGCTGCCGTATGCCGTACTGGACTCGCTGCTGGGTCTGTCGGGCGGCGCGCCACACCGCCATGAGGACTCCGGCCCTTCCATGCCGGGTTGGGAAGCCGCGCTGATCCAGCTCAGCTTCGTGGGGATGGGCCTGGGTCTCGCACTCGCCTTGCCCGCCTACCTTCGACGGCGTTGGCCGGAGGTGTTCGAGGGAAGAGTCGGAGACGACGGCGAGCGCAGTTCGTGGCCGGTTCTGTGGGCGGCCGGCATCGCGGCGGTGATCGGCCTCGTCTGGGTCTATTGGGCGCTCGGCGGCACGGCCGGTGTCGCCCATCCCGCGGACCGGGAAGCCGCCGGACGGCTGCTGACGGGGGTGTGGGGAACGTGGGCGCTCGTCGCCTCCGCTGCCACATGGATCCTCAGCCGCCGCCGGCCTGCCCGTCTGCCCCGCTGGGTCCCTTTGACGCTCGGCTGGCTGGGGACCGGTTCGCTGTTCGCGTGGAGCGGCTGGAGGCTGCCGATCACGTTGTACGTCGCGATCGCGCACCCCACTGATGTGTCGCTTCCCGAGAACCTCGCGTTCGCGGCCCTTCTGCACGCCGCCGCCGTGGCCGCAGGCGTGGCCATGCTGCCGGTGCTCGTCCGCTCCCGCAGGCTTCCCACCGCACACGCCGCCGCCACGGCCTCCGCGTGACCACGGGCTTCCGCCCGCGCCGGGGCCAAGTGCCCTCCGGCGCAGGCGGATTGCGGCGACGACAGCGGGAACGCCGCACCGACCGGGACGACTTCGACGGCAAGGCCCAGGACGCTTCTCCTTCATGCCACGGGCCGCTCAAGAGGCCGCCTGAGCACGAAAGTTCACCCTGCCCGCGACTTCCGTACCTGCCCTCGCCCGCCAGGCCGCACCTGATCTCGCGGCCGTCCTCACGGGGGCTCCCAGGTGACCCGCGCCGGCTCAGGCAGTGGCCGGCCAGGGAACCGTGCTCTGGGCCGGGGCGTCGTAGTCGATTTCGGGGACGTGCCAGCCGTAGAGCCGGCCGACCTGCGCCTGGAACCAGGCGGTGTCCGCGAGTTCGGCCAGGGTGTCGGTGGCCGCGGCGGCCCAGCGTTCGTGGACGGCGTCCTGAACCTTGTCGTCCAGCTCCCAGCCGTCGAGGCGGATCCGCTGCTCCTGGTCGAGCTGGAGCGGCACCGCGCCGGTGAGCTGTTGCCAAAGGGCGGCGGCCTGCTGAGCGGTGCTCTGGAAGCCGTCGCCGAGGACGGCACGGAGAAGGCTGGTGTAGAGGGCGATGGACGGGATGGCGGTCGAGGCCTGGGTGACAGCCGCGCCGGCGACCACGGTGTGGGCCTGTCCGCCGAGCGGCGCCAAGTCCTGCTGAAGGCGGCGCGCGGTGTCCTCCAGGTGCTGCTTGGCCGCGCCGATGGTGCCGGCCCGGTAGATCGGTGCGGTCAGGTCGGAGCCCACGTAGGAGAGCGCCACCGTGTGGAAGCCGTTGTGGATGAGGCCACGGTCCGCCAGGGCGTCGATCCACAGCTTCCAGTCGGAGCCGCCCATGACCTGCACGGTCGCGTCGCGCTCCGCGTCGACGGCGGGTTCGAGTTCCAGGGAACCGACGAGTGGGGTGTCGCCGTCGAACTGCAAGGTCTTGGCCCGGTAGGCGGATCCCAGGGGCTTGATCACCGAGTGGTGGACCTCGCCGGTGACCGGGTCGGTGCGGCGGGGCGCGGCGACGCTGTAGACGAGGTAGTCGACCTTGCCGTACCGGGCAGCGAGGTGGTCCAGTGCCTCTTCCTTGGCCTCGACGGAGAAGGCGTCCGCGTTGAGGAAGGTGAAATCGCTGTCCGGTCCGGCGAGTGCTGCGGTGCGGGCCGTCCGGTACCAGCCGCCGGAGGCGGTACGGCGCTCGGTCTCGGGAGCCTCGAAGGCGATGCCGATTCCGCGCATACCGTAGGTGCGCAACGCGGCGACGGTGGCGGCGAGTCCGTAGCCGGCGCTGGAGCCGATGATCAGGGCGACCGGTCCCGCCTCGATGGCCGGGCTGGTGGGCGCGGGGGTGTGCTGCCACAACTCGTCGACGACGGCTGCGCAGCCCTCGGGGTGGGAATTGACGTAGAGGAAGCCACGGTTGCCGGGCTTGATCTCGCGGAGAGTCATCGATTTCCTTCGTGCTGAGGAGTCATCGCCCCGGTGAAGAGCGTGCGCCACCGGCAGGGGGGCGGCGGTCCGACGGCTTCGGCGGGGGCGGCGAAGCCACGAGCCCGCTCCGGGCCGGCCAGGCCTCCATCCTGTCCGGTCAACCCGTACGGAGATGTGGCGACATGGGCCAGGGTCCGTTCGGGAATCTTGTCGATGTCGTCCTCGTACACATGGCACCTCCGTCCTAGGCCTCCCGCCCCACGGAGGTGAACGACATGTCCGGGTAGCGGTCGCCCGCCACCCGGCCGGCGATCGGCTCCAGCAGCGTCAGTTCGCCGGCGGTCAGGGTGATCCGGGTGGCCGCGGCGTTCTCCAGGAGGCGGCTGCGCTTGCGGGTCCCGGGGATCGGCACGACGGTCAGGCCGTGCACCTGGGCCCGCTGGTGCACCCAGGCAAGGGCGATCTGCGCCGTGGTGGCGCCGTGATCGGCGGCGATCTTGCGCAGGGGCTCCAGGAGGGCGGCGTTCGCCTTGGCGTTGTCGCCGGTGAAGCGCGGCTGATACTGCCGGAAGTCGCTGCTGGAGAGCTCCGTGCCCGCGTCGACGAAGGCACCGGTCAGGAAGCCGCGGCCCAGCGGCGAGTACGGCACGAACGCGACCCCCAGCTCCGCGGCCGCGCCCACCGCGCTGCGCTCGACGTCCCGGCTGAAGACCGACCACTCGGACTGGAGCGCGGTGATCGGGTGCACGGCGTGCGCCTCGCGCAGCTCGGCGCCGGTGACCTCGCTCAGGCCGAGGTGCTTGACCTTGCCCTCCCGCACCAGTTCGGCCATGGCGCCGACGGATTCGGCGAGCGGGACGGCGGGGTCGCGCCGATGCATGTAGTACAGGTCGATGACCTCGACGTTCAGGCGGCGCAGACTCGCCTCGACAGCGCTTCTCACGTAGGCCGGTTCGTTACGGATACCGCGGTAGCGCGGGTCGTCGGCGCGGCGCTCGATGCCGAACTTGGTCGCCAGAGTGATCTCGTCGCGGTGCGCGGCCACGAACGGTGCGAGGAACTCCTCGTTGGCGCCGGAGCCGTACATGTCGGCGGTGTCGATGAGGGTGACACCCGCCTCGAGAGTGGCCTCCAGGGTGTCGCGGGCCGCCGCGACATCCGTCTCGCCGTACGCGTCGCTGATGCCCATGGCGCCGAAGCCCTGCACCCCCACGAGGGGGCCGCCGTTGCACAGCCGGACCTTGCGGATCTGTTCGATGCCGTTGCTCATGCCCGTCACGCTAGATCGTTCGAGTGTGCTCGAAGCAAGTGCTTTCCGGGTACTGGCCGGCGCCTTCCGTGCGCTGCTGCGCGGGTCGGCCGGCGCGGCGAGGAGTATAGTATTCATCAACTGATGAATTACTGCTCTCGTGATCGTGAAGGGCAGGACTGCAATGGAACAGACCACGTGCTGTGTAGTGGGAGGCGGTCCCGCGGGCATGGTGCTCGCCCTGCTGCTGGCCCGGGCCGGTGTCGCGGTGACGGTCCTGGAGAAGCACGGCGACTTCCTGCGCGACTTCCGCGGCGACACCGTCCACCCCTCCACCCTCGCCCTTCTGGACGACCTGGGGCTGGCCGAACGCTTCGCCCAGCTGCCGCAGCGCCGGGTGAACACCGTCCAGCTGCCTGTCGGGGCCGGCCGCTCGACGGTCACCGTCGCTGACCTCACGGTGCTGCGCGGGCCGTACAACTACGTGGCGATGGTGCCCCAGTGGGACCTGTTGGACCTGCTCGCGGACGAGGCCCGGCGCGAGCCGTCCTTCCGGCTGAGGATGAACACCGAGGCGACCTCCTTCCTGATCGAGTCCGGACGGGTCACAGGGGTGCGTTACCGCACCGCCGACGGCCGTACCGGCGAGTTGCGGGCCGTCCTGACCGTCGCCTGTGACGGCCGCGGATCACTGGCGCGCTCCCGGCCGGAACTGGGACTGCGCACCTTCACCTGCCCCATGGACGCCTGGTGGTTCCGCCTGCCACGGCGGGAAGGGGACCCGCGCGGACTCGTCGGCGGTGCCGGGGACCGCTTCCTGACCGCGATGATCGACCGCGGCGAGTACTGGCAGTGCGCCGGACTCATTCCGAAGGGCGCCGACGCGCAGCGCCGTGCCGCGGGCCTGGACCGCTTCCTGGCCCAGTTCACCGCGGCCGTCCCCTGGATCGCCGACCGCTCGCACGCCCTGCGCTCCTGGGACGAGGTCAAGCTCCTGGACGTACGCCTGGACCGGCTGCGCCGCTGGCACCGTCCGGGGCTGTTGTGCATCGGCGACGCCGCGCACGCGATGTCCCCGGTCTTCGGCATCGGGATCAACCTCGCCGTCCAGGACGCCGTGGCCGCTGCCCGCTATCTGACCGAGCCGCTGCGCAAGGGGACCGTGGGCCTGCGCGATGTACGCGGTGTGCAGCGCCGACGTCTTCCGACCACGGTCACCACCCAGGCGCTCCAGCGCACGGCCCACGCCCTCTTCATCGCACCCGTCCTGCAGGGCCGTCCGCCTCTCGGCAGCCCGGAGCGGGCCCAGCGCCTCGCACGCCGGGTCGCCGGATCGCGATGGATGCGGCGCCTGCCCGCGTACTTCATCGGATACGGCGCACTTCGGGAACGTCCACCCACGGTGGCCCTCCGCTAGTCGCCGCCAGGAACGCGAGGGGCTTCGGGCCCGTGTCAGTCGCTGCGTACCGGCCCGAACGCGAACACCGCGGCCACGTCGGCCTCCACCGCCCGGGCGGTGGAGATCAGGTGCGGCAGCAGACGCTCGCGTGACTGCTCGGGTGTCTCCGGTCCCGCGTGCAGGGCGACATTGAGCGCGGCCACGGCCCTGCCGCGCGCGTCGCGCAGGGGCACTGCCATGGAACGAAGTCCCAGCTCCAGCTCCTGCTCGACCATGGCGTATCCGTCCTGCCGTGCCTGGACGAGGACTCGGGCGAGATCCATGGGCGAGGTACGGGTGAAGGGGGTCAGCGGTCGGGGAGGCAGTGCGGCGAGCAGCCGCTCCTGGTCCGGCCGGGTCAGGTCGGCCAGCAGCACGCGCCCCATGGACGTGGCGTAGGCGGGCAGTCGGGCTCCCGGGTGGATGCTGACGTTCGTGACCTGCTGGGTGGCGGAGCGGGCCAGGTAACGCACCTCCGCCGCGTCGAGTACGGCGACGGAGGCGGACTCATGGACGCGGGTGGCGAGTTCGGCCAGATGCGGCTGCGCGATGTCGGCCAGACCGAGACCTGACAGCCGGGCGTAGCCGAGGCCGAGGGTGCGTGGGGCGGGAAGGTAGTGCCGTCCGCGCTGCTCGGCGTAGCCCAGGTGCTGCAGGGTGAGCAGGTTGCGGCGCGTGCTCTGGTAGGACAGGCCCGCGGCCTCCGCGGATTCGTTGAGGGTGAGACCGCCACGAGCCCCTCCGAGCGCGGTGAGCACCGCGAGTCCGCGAGCCAGGGCCTGCAGGAACAAGGGCCCCAGCTCCGTTTTGGCGTCGGCGTAAGGGGACGGGGTCAGGCCGTCGGCTGCCGGGCGGTCGGCACTGAGCGCGTCACCCATCTCCCGTGCCGCCCGGGTGAGATGGCCCAGGGCGTGGGTGCGGAGCGCCTCCGCGCCGAAGCGGCTCGTGTGGGCGAGGACGCTCAGTGCGTACCGGGGTCCGCCGTCCCGGCCGGGCACGGGAACGGACAGGGCGACCAGGCCCGGGGCGGCGATCTGGTCGTCCAGGGCCCAGCCCTGCTCGGCCGAGTCGGAGATCCAGGCGGCGAAGTCCGCCTCCGCGGCCTCCTGTTCGAGACGCGTGAAGCGTGGCGGCAGCGCCGGGTAGCCGGTGTCGAGCGGGTCGGTGGCGCGGTGTGCCCGCCAGGCCGCGTGCTGCTCGGGGTCCCAGTCGCCGGCGAGTACGGCACCGGCCGCGCAGCGGTCCGCGGGCAGCAGGTCACCGACCCGGAACCCCAGCGGAATCACCCGGTCCCGGGGGATCGCGCGAGCGACGATGCGCATGTCGCAACCGTCCGCCGTGATCAGCGACACGGATTCGTCCAGAGTGCGGGCCAGGTCGTCCAGATGCGGCTGGACCCGGTCGGGCAGGCCTGCCGCGCGCAGATAGGCGTTGCCGAACTCCATCAGCCGGGGGGCGGCCAGGAGGTCGCGGTCCGTCAGGCGCAGATGGCCCAGGTGGGTCAGTGTCGCGGCCAACCGGTCCACGGCGGAGCGTGCCAGGCCCGTCGACCTGGCGAGGTCGGCCGGGCGCACCGCCCCGTCGGCCTCCGCCACGGCCTTCAGTACGGCCAGGCCCCGCGCCAGCGGGCCCTCCGACTCCGTGCCGGACCCCGCCTCCGTGGCACCACCGGTCGTCGCCCTCGCGCGTCCCGCCATCGCCGGCCCAGCTCCTGTGCTCCTCGTCCTGATCCCTGACGGGAGAACGCTACCGAGCGTTGACAGCGCCGCACACACACCGCAGACTCTGGTTTCACGCAGAACGAACGAAAGTTCACTCAGCGAAAAAATTCAGGTTGCCTGGCCCTGCGGGACATCACCGGCCCGGCCCCAACCCTGAGGACAGCCATGAGTTCTTCCGTCCCGAGCCGCGCGGATCTCGCCCGTCACGCCGGCTATGAGTTCCTGTCGACGACCGTGCTCCTGTTCGGCGTGGTCAGCCTGGTGCGCCTGCTCGCGCTGCCCGACTCGCCCTTCGCGATCAGAGACGCCCACCTCATGCTCGGCACGGCCGGCGCCGTGGTGGCACTGCTGCTCGCCGCGCTCATGTACGCCCCGACCGGACGTGCCTCCGGCGGCCACTTCAACCCCGGAGTGACCGTCTTCCTGTGGGCCGACGGTCTCTTTCCCGGCCGCGCGGTCCTGCCCTACATCGCGGCGCAGCTGGCCGGTTCGGTCGGCGGCCCCGCCCTGGCCCGCCTGGTGTGGGGCGACCCCGTCCTGCGCATCCACTACGCCCTGGTCGCGCCCGCCCCAGGGACCGGCACGACAGCGCTGTTCCTGATCGAGACCGCGGCGCTGATCGCCGTACTCGCCGCCGTGGCGGTGGTGATGGGCCGCCCTCGGCTGCACGCCCTCATCCCGGCCGTCATCGCCGTCGGCGTGGGCCTCGTCATCGCCTCGCTCGGCACGGTCACCGGCGCCAACATCAATCCGGCCCGTGCCTTCGGTCCGGCGCTGCTCTCCGGCGAATACACGCACCTGGGCACCTACCTGCTCTCACCCCTCGTCGCCGGCTTCCTCACCGGCCGCGCCCACCGCACCCTGCGCACCGGCCGACCGGCCCCCGCCCAGCCCGCCACCACCTGACCACCCCGCACCCTTCATCCTGGAGCAGCGCATGCCCGCCACCCGCGGCCTGATCATCGACGGCACCGAGGTGCCCGCCTCCTCCGCCCGTACGACTTCCGACATCAACCCCTGGACGGGGGACGTCCACGCGGAGGTCGCCGCCGGCACCGCCCATGACGTACGCCGCGCGGTGGACGCCGCCGACGCGGCCTTCGAGCGGTGGGCCGCAACCAAGCCCGCCACACGCCGGCAGATCTTCCTCAAGGCGGCCGAGCTGATGGTCAGCCGCACCGACGAGATCGTGCGAACCATGGCGCAGGAAGTCGGCGCCACCGCACCGTGGGCCGCGTTCAACGCCCGCCTCGGTGCCGACATCCTGCTGGAGGCGGCGGCCGCCGTCAGCCGGCCGGCCGGACAGGTCCTCGCCACCGACGCCGACGGGGTGATCTCCACTCAAGTACGCGTTCCCAAGGGTGTCGTCGCCGCCGTCTCACCGTGGAACGCCCCGGTCATCCTGGGTGTACGCGCGGTCGCGCTGCCGCTCGCCGTCGGCAACACGGTCGTGATGAAGCCCAGTGAGGACGCCCCCATCGCGTGCGGCCTGCTCATCGCCGACATACTGCACGAGGCCGGGCTGCCCGCAGGGGTGCTCAACGTCATCACCAACGACCGCGTGGACGCCGCCGACGTGGTCTCCGCACTCGTCGCCGACGAACGCGTGCGCATGGTCAACTTCACCGGCTCCACCGAGGTGGGCCGTGCCATCGGGGTCCAGGCCGCCCAGCACCTCAAGCCCGCGGTCCTCGAACTCGGCGGCAAGAACGCCCTGGTGGTCCTGGAGGACGCAGATCTCGACTACGCCGTCGACGCGGCCGTCTTCGGCTCCTTCATGAACTCCGGCCAGATCTGCATGTGTCTCGACCGCCTCATCGTGCACCGCTCCCTCGCAAAGGCGTTCACGGCAAAGCTCGCCGCCCGGGTGGCCGAGCTGAACTGCGGCGACCCGGCCGACCCCGGCGTCGCCGTCGGCCCCGTCGTGAACTCCGGGGCCGCACAGCGCATCACGGCGCTCGTCGACGACGCGGTCGCCAAGGGCGCGACCCTCGCGGCGGGCACCGGCAGGCCCGAAGGACCGGACACCCTGATCCGCCCGGTGGTGCTCACCGGGGTCACCAAGGACATGAAGATCTACTACGACGAGACCTTCGGCCCCGTCACCGTCGTGCACGTCGTCGACGGCCCGGACGAAGCCGTGGCCCTGGCCAACGACACTCCCTACGGGCTGACCGCCGGCGTCATCACCGAGGATCTGGCCGCAGGGCTCGACGTGGCCGCCCGCCTGCGCACCGGGATCGTCCACGTCAACGACCAGTCCATCGGCGACGAGCCCCAGGCCCCCTTCGGAGGCGTGAAGGACTCCGGTTACGGCCGCTTCGGCGGGCAGGCCGGCGTCGAGGCGTTCACCGACACGCGCTGGGTCACCGCCCAGGTACGCGGACACGCGCACTTCCCGATCTGAGCAGCCGACAGAGGCCGGGGCACTGTGGCGCGCCCCGGCCTTGGTGAACGGACCGACGGTCGGATCAGGGGAACTACGGGAAGTTGACGGTGGCGTCGGTGGAGATGGACACGACGACGGAACCCGCGGTGTCGGCGGTGAAGGTGTCGACCGCGGCGATCCGCGAGCCCCAGCGCTCGACGAGTTCGGCCTGCGTGGCCTTGGCGACGCGGTCGATCCAGACCTTCTGGGCCGCCCAGGCGTTCGCCGCCTCGACCTCGGAAGCCGCCTCGGTGAAGGAGATCGCCCCCATGTTCTTCTTCGTGGTGTTCCAGAAGTCGACGAAGAAGGCCCGTGACTGCTCGACGTCGGCCCGTGTGCCGGTGCGGTAGACGTGACCGCCGACGTAGGTGTCGAAGTCGAGTCCGAGGACGGCGTCGTGGGCCAGGAGGATTCCGGGCAGGTAGTCGGCGTTGCCCCAGCCGCGATAAGGGGCCCAGCCCGGCATGACGACGTCGGTCATGACGGCGAGCCGCTGGCGCGGGAAGTAGGTGAGGATGTTCCCGGACTCATGGTTCGAGCCGGGGTAGATCACCTGGATCTCCTCGCCGCCGATGTGCAGCGTGTTGTGCTTCCCGTGGAGGACCTTCTGGGGCAACGGCCGGGCGGGGTCGTTGTGCAGCGCGAGAATCGTGGCGCAGTCGGCGTGGGCGATACGCACCGCATCCGGGAAATCGGTCACAGCCCCCACGTGATCCAGATGAGAATGGCTGTAGATGAAGTGCGTCACCGGCTTGTCGGTCACGGAGGCGATGGCCTCCTTGAGCTTTCCGCGGGAAGCGGGCGGTGCGTCGACGATCACGACACCATCGCGGGTCACGACGAAGACGGACTGCACGAAGCCGGTGATGACGACGTATCCGTTCTTTCCGGCACGCTGCAGTCGGTAGCCCTTTCCGTTCTCGGGCAGCGGCTTCGCGTCCGCGGGCAGCGGCAGGAAGCCCGGAGTCTCCGCCGCGTAACCGGAACTCGGCCGGAAAGCGAGGGCGCCGGCGCCGACGACGGCGGCGGCGCTGCCACCACGGATTATGGAACGACGGTTGATCATGCCTTTCCTCTTTTTCGGTGAGAGGGGTCAAATGGCCGGCCGAGATCAACGCTAGGAGGTACTTGAAGATTCATCAAGTTCATCGGGTGGCTGATATTTATGTCACCAAGTCACGCGCAAGTGACCTGGTCAGAAGTGAATTACCGTCACGGAATGAGGGTTTGTCGAATGAGTACGTCCCCTCGGCGTGAAGCCGAGATCTACGGCACCGGTACTCCGACGCGAGAAGCGGTCGAGCGCATATCCAGCAGGTGGACCGTGCTCATCACCCATGTACTGGAAGGTGGCCCCATCCGGTTCAACGACCTGAAGAACCGGCTCGGGGTGAGTGGGCAGGTGCTGGCCAGAACCCTCCGCGATCTCGAGCGCGACGGGCTCGTGGCTCGCCGGGTCCACCCCGAGGTCCCGGTCCGTGTGGAGTACGAACTCACGGCCCTGGGCGGGACCATGTGCCCGGTCGTGCGCGAGATACGGCGGTGGGCCGAGCTGACGGCCCCGGCGATCGGCGAGGCGCGGGCGGCCTACGACCGGAGCCGGAGCAGTTGACCGAGGCCGCCGGGGCTATACGGGCAGCTGCTGTTCGGTCCAGATGACCTTGCCGTCGGGCGTGTAGCGCGTGCCCCAGCGGTCGGCGAACTGGGCCACGAGGAACAGGCCGCGGCCGCCCTCGTCCATGGTGGTGGCCCGTCGCAGGTGCGGGGAGACGCTGCTCCCGTCGGACACTTCGCAGATGAGGGTGCGGTCGCGGATCAGGCGCACGCTGATCGGGCCGGTCGCGTGCCGGATGGCGTTGGTGACCAGCTCACTGAGGATCAGTTCCAGGGTGAACGCCTCCTCGTCCAGACCCCATGTGTGCAGCAGCCTTGCGGCGCAGGCCCGCACACCGGCGACGGCCGCGGGATCGGAGGGCACGTCCCAGACCGCGGTACGGTCGCCGTCGAGCAGCCGGGTGCGCGCGACCAGCAGAGCCACGTCGTCGCGTGGTGCCGTCGGCAGCAGCGCGTCCATCACGGCCTGGCACAACTGTTCCGGCGTCCGTCCGGCGTGGGCGATGGCGCGGCGCAGCTGCTCGATCCCCTCGTCGATGTCACGCTGCCGCTCCTCGATCAGGCCGTTGGTGTACAGCACCATGACGCTGCTCTCGGGCAGGCGAATCTCTGCCTTCTCGTAGGGCAGCCCGCCCAGCCCCAGCGGGGGACCGGCCGGGACCCCGGCCAGGTCCGCGCGTCCGTCCGGGTACGCGATCAGGGCGTCCAGGTGGCCGGCTCTGGCCATCGTGCACAGACCGGACACCGGGTCGTAGATCGCGTACAGGCACGTGGCACCCGTGAGCGTGGGTGCTTCGCTGTTCTCGTCGTCCCGGTCCTGGTCGATTCGGGTGACGAGTTCGTCCAGGCACCAGAGCAACTCGTCGGGCGGCAGGTCGAGCGTGGAGAAGTTGTGGACGGCGGTGCGCAGTTGCCCCATGGTGGCGGCGGCGTGCAGACCATGCCCCACGACGTCGCCGACCACGAACGCGACGCGGGCTCCCGGCAGGGGGATGACGTCGAACCAGTCACCGCCGACACCGCCGAGCCCCGCCTCGGCCGGCAGATAGCGGTGGGCCACCTCGACAGCGCTGTGCTCGGGAAGCGCGTGCGGCAGAAGACTGCGCTGCAGCGCGACGGCCATGGCGTGCTCCCGGGTGAAACGGCGGGCGTTGTCGATGCTCACCGCCGCACGGGCGACCAGCTCCTCCGCCACCGAGAGGTCTTCCTGGCCGAAGGGCGCGGGCTCCTTCGAACGCCAGAAGGTGGCCACACCGAGAATCACCCCGCGTGCCCGCAGCGGAGCCGCGATCATGGAGTGAATGCCATAGGCCACCAGCCTGCGAGCCCGGTCGGGGGCCTGTGCCTGCCAGCCGGAGAACGCCGCCATGTCGGCCTCCAGCACCATCCGCCCGGAACCGAACCCGGAGGCCTGCGGCGTGGAGGCGTCGAAGTGGATGAGGTGGCCGGGCGGATACAGCGGTGTGTCCTCCCGGATGCCGTGCAGGGCGACACGCCGCAACTCCGCCATGTTCGCCAGGTTCGGTTCCTCACCACGCAGGACGGCGTCGGCCAGGTCGACGGTGACGTAGTCGGCGAACCTGGGCACGGCCAGTTCGGCCAGTTCCTCGGCCGTACGGGGCACGTTGAGCGTCGTGCCGATGCGGATGCCGGCGTCGTACAGCAGCTTGAGCCGTTCCTGTACGTCCTCCACGCGGCCCATCAGCGCGCTGAGCTCCGTCGTGTCACGCAGGGTCGCGACCGCGCCGCCCAGCCCGGGCTGCTGAGCCATGGGGCGCTGGCTGATCGCCAGCAGCCGGTCGCCGACCTTGATCACCCGGTCCGTGGTCGCGGTACCGGACAGCAGCAACCGCTCCGCGCTCGGCTCGAGTCCCAGACTCCTGACGGGTCGGCCCTCCACGTCCGCCGCGAGCCCGAGCAGGCGTCGTGCCTCGTCGTTGGCCAGGAGCAGACTGCCTTGCGGATCGACGATCAGAACACCCTCGCGCACCGCGTGCAGAACGGCGTCGTGGTGCTCGTACATGCGTGTCATCTGCACCGGGCCGAGACCGTGTGTCTGACGGCGCAGCCGCCTGCTGATCAGGGCGGTTCCGCCGGTGGCCGCCAGGAGCACCACCCCGGTCGCGGCGAGGACGAGCGGTACCTGCCGGTCGGCCGCCCCGCTGACCTGCTTGATCGTGATGCCCGCTGAGACCAGACCGATGACCTTCCCGTCGGACGAGGTGACCGGGGCGACGGTCCGCACCGAGCGGCCCAGCGTCCCCATGGTGGTCTCGGTGACGATGCCACCGTGCTGCGCCGCCGCGATGTTGCCGATGTAGTGCTCGCCGATCCGTGCCGGATTCGGATGGGTGTACCGAATGCCCTCCGGACTCATCACCACGATGAAGTCCACCTTGGCGCGTTTGCGGACTTCCTCGGCCTGCGGCTGGAGCGCGGCGGTGGGGTTCGGGTCTTCCAGGGCCTGTCGTACCGACGGGGACGAGGCGACGGCCGAGGCCACCGCGAGTGTGCGGTTGCGGGCCTCGCGCTCGGCGTCCGTCCGGGACTGCAGCAGCAGGGCGACGACTGCCGCCGCCACCAGGACCACGATGATGAAGACCTGCAGGATGAAGACCTGGCCGGAGACGGTACGCAGCCCCTGCCAGGACCGTAGACGCCCGGACCGCCGGTCCATAGACCCATCTAACCTCTGCTGCAACGCGCCATCATCCTTGAACGACCGCCGTGCCTCGCCCTTCACGTCAGGTGCCCGCGTGTGCGCACGCAGCGAGCGGCGACGAGAAGGTTCCTCGCGCCGCCGCGCTCCCTCAGGCGTGCGTCGTCAAGATCATGTAGGGCGCGGTCCCGGTCTCCGCCGGTTCGTCCTCCCCGGCTGCGTCGCCGGGGAGCGTGGGCAGGTCCACGGTGGGGACGGGAAGCCGGCCTCGGTCGGGAAGGACCGGTAGCGGTCGAGGGAACGGTAGTGGGTGACGCTGGTCATCGTGGTGCCGTCGCGCAGCCGGGGCAGCGTGGGCACGGTGTCGCCGTCGGCGTACACGGCTCCTGGTTCGCCGTGGCGCAAGGTGCGGAAGCCCACGCCGGTCGCTGCGGGGTTGAGGTCGGCTAGGAGATACGGGGCACCGGGCCGCAGGACGCGGTGGATCTCGGCGGTGAGGGCGGTCAGTCGGTCGTCGTCGGGGTCGGTGCAGTACACCAGGCCGCACACGGCACCGTCGACGCTGTCGTCGGCGAGCCGGGGCAGGGTGCGGCCGTCGAACAGCCGGTAGGAGATACGAGCGTGCGGGCGGTCGGCGCCGGCCATGTCCAGCATGTCCGCCGACGGGTCGAGCGCCTGGACCCTCCACTCCCCGCCACCGGTGAGCTGCGCCGCGATCGCACCGGTGCCGCACCCGCCGTCCAGCACCAGCCGGTCCGGGCCCGGGCTGTGTCCCGGCCGCTGCAGCACCGCCGGGAAGATCAGCTTCTCGGCCGGCCGCATGTCGCGGTCTCGGTAGGCGTCGGCTGCGGCGGTGGTGTCCCAGCCGAGGGGGTCTTCGCCGGTGATCAAGGGTCGCTGCCTCCTGCACCGAACCTGGCCCGGACCAGGGCGCTCGGCGGCAGCCTGGCACGCGATACGGCCGGACAGCCCGTGGCACAGGGAGATTCCCTCGACAGCGCATCCCTCCTGCGCACGGTTGACGTCTGGAGCCTTACCTGCACCGGAAGTTGCTACGGCAGTCCCCACGCCGGCCCCGGCTCGCTCCGGGCGACGGGCGCGATGACGAGGTCGGGACGGGCACCGGAGTGGACGAGCACCTCGCGACCCCGGGGCAGGTCGATGGCCAGGGTGCCGTCGCCGAGGTCCTGGGTGTGGGCCGGGGTGCCGTCGTCCAGCAGCACGGTGAGGGTGCCGCCGAGGCCGTGCCGCAGCTTGAGCGGTTCGCCCGCCAGGCTCCTGATCCGGATGAAGCGGGTAGCCCCCGCCTTTCGTACCGCACTGACCAGGAAGGCGCCCTGGGTGCGGAAGTTGTGCAGGGTGACGTCCGCCCAGGCGGACGGGACGGCCGGGAGGACGCGGACCACGCCGCCCCAGCTCTGGCAGAACATGTCGTGCAGGGACTGAGAGGCGGACAGCGGGGTCTCGATGACCGGACCGGCCTCGGTGTAGTGCGTGTTGGCGCGGCAGGGGAAGCGCGTCGTGGGGTCGAAGAACTTGCGCAGATAGGTGATCGCGGTGTCGCCGTCGCCGGTCATCGCGTACATCGAGGCGGCCCCGGTGTAGCTGTAGCCCCGATGGGCGCCGGTCAGCGCGTGCCAGCGGGCCACCGACTTCGCGATCAGGTCGCGGCTCTCGGGCTGGTCCCAGTTGACGAGGTACAGCGGATACACCATCAGCAGGTGCGAGTAGTGCCGGTGCGACTGGGCGTACGGCGTGTCCGCGCCGATCATGAAGCCGTTGTCGTCGACCGGATACGGCGTGAGCCTGGCCAGCACCTCCTGCCAGCGCGGCATCAACTCGTCGTCGACACCCAGCAGTCGGGCCGACTCGATCAGCGTCCGGCAGCCCCAGCGGATCAGCGCCAGGTCGTAGTTGGTGTCCTGCGGCGGCACGACGGGGTACTCGGGCGAGAGCGTGCTCGGCAGATGGAGCCTGCCGTCGCTGCCCGGGGTGAGGAAGTGCAGGTAGTAGTTGATGGCCCTGCGCAGCACCGGGAAGATCGTGTCGCGCAGCAGGGCCTGGTCCATGGAGTGCCGGTAGGACAGCCACACGTTGTGCAGCGCCCAGGTGAGGTCACCGGTCTCGGCGCCGCTGCCCGGCACGCCCACGCCGCGGTTGCCGAACATGTCGGAGCTGCGGCCGATGCCGGAGCTGTCCGCGCGGTAGGCGGCGGGCACGTTGGCGACGAGCTGTTCCTGGTTCTGCCGCAGCGTGGTGGCGAGGGAGTCGAGTTCCGGGTGGTTGAAGCCGTGGATGAGCCAGTACTCCAGCTGGACGTTGAGGTTCCACCAGACCGCGGGCCAGGGGGTGGGCTCCAGCCAGGGCCCGGAGGTGGCCATGACGGGGCCGCCCGCGCGGCTGGCGGAGGCGACCTTGTAGAGCTGGATCCAGTGGAAACTCTGCAGCCGCTGGTCGGGGAAGGAGACGAAGCTCTTGCGATAGAACGCGTGCCACCAGCGGACGTGCCGTTGCCTGAGGGTGCTGTACGACGTCACGCGCCGGAGGTTGCGCAGCGAGGCGGCCTCGGCCGCGGTGTCGGAGGGCGAGCTGTGTCCGACGCTGAGCAGCAGGTCGTCGCCGGTACGGCGGTACGCGGTGGCGGTCTGGCCCCCGCCGGTGAGCGGCTGGAGCACCAGCTCGGTGCCGTCGGCCGCGGTCCGCGTGGTCCAGGGCGGGTTGGCGGTGTAGCCGGCGGGCGGGGCCTCGCTGATGCGCCGGGGACTGACGGCCTCCTCGGGGTGGAAGGTCCAGGTGACCCGCTCGCCGCCGTCGGCCCGCACGCGGGCGGCCAAGACCTCGTCATGGATGAGGGCGGAGAGGGTGAGCGTTCCCGCTGTGGTGGTGATGGTGCCGGTGAGTTCGGCGTTCCACAGGCTCAGCCGCCAGTCGACGGCGGTGATGGTGCCCACCGGTTCGAGCGTGAGATGTCCGACCGGGAGGCGGCAGGTGCCCCAACCACTGCCGAACTCGGGCCGGTGGTCCTGTACACGGCCGTGCTGGACGGTGAAGCGGACCTGGCTGGCGCCCGGTTCCTGGTAGACCATGCTGCCGAGCAGCCCGTCGCCGAGGAACGGGCCCTCGTGCCAGAGGGCGGGCATCCTGGTCCACAGCAGGTCCTGGCCGCGCAGAAACCCTTCCCAGGCGTCGTCGGTCGTCATGGTGTCGCGCAGTCGCCATGGGCGCCTGACGGCACCGTCCGCCGGACCGGGTCCGCCGGCTCCCGTCGCCTGTGCGGGTAACTCGGCGTGGGCCGGCCCGGGCAGGGCCGCCGTTGCCGCTCCGCCCAGCGCGGTGCCGAGTACGGCTCTGCGGGGCACCGGCGAGCGCTTCTCCGGCTGCGAGGTCATCGTCGTCCTCCCGGGCTGACGGATCGTCGAAACATCGGGTGTATGGCGGAACTTAGAAGTACCGCATGCGCCTGTCAACCGCTTGGGCGGTCATCGGTTCCTGACACATCCGATGTATGGAGCGCTCAGGCCGCGCCGCTCAGGAGGGGGAGGTAGCCCTGGGACTGCCCGGGTGCCGTCGGGTGGTACGACTCGGTCAGATCCAGCCAGTCGACGCTGTGCAGCCAGGGGGTGGCCGAGCAGATCTCGTGCCCGGCGAAGGCGGCCCGGGGGTCGGCGAAGGTGAATCCGTGGGCGACGGCGCGCTTGGCGGTCACCCTGTTGAGCTGGTCCACGGCCTCGTTGAGCGCCGACCTCTCCGTGTCCGTGAGGCCGCCCGAGCAGGTGCCGTGGGGCTGGTAGAGGTGCGGGTAGCCGAGCACCACGACGTGGGCGGCGGGTGCCTTGCCGCGGATGGCCGAGTAGAGACGGTCCAGGTTGCCCGGGAGGGTCCCGTCCATGAAGGTCCGTGCCTTGGCGACGGCGGAGAGACATGCCTTGGTGCCGGGCAGTACACAGGCCGCCATCACGCCGGAGAAGCCCGAGTCACTGCCGCCGACGGTGATGCTGACCAGGTCGGTGCGGGTACTCAGCGGCCCGAGCTGGCTCGACATGACATCGCTCGTGCCCGCGCCGTTGCACGCCGTGAAGCTGAACGAAGACGGCGCATGGGCCGCTGCCCACAGGACCGGGTACGCCCGGCCGCTGCGCAGGCAGTCCGAGGCGGAGGTGAAGTAACTGCCGGCTCCGACACCGGCCGAATAGGAGTCACCGAGAGCCACGTAATCGAGGGCTTCGGAGTGCATGGCTTCGGCGCTCGGCGCCGCCGGTGCCGTCGCGGGACCGGCGAGGGTACAGGCGGCCGCGAGGAGGGCGGAGGACACATAGGACACTATTCGGGACCGGCTCATGACTCTCCTGTATCGCGGCCCGGTCACCCCCGCCCACGAGCGCCGTCCTCCCTGCTCAGCCGTGTTGACAAACCCCTGCGCCAGTGCCGTCGCTGCGGTACGCCGCACTGGAGGCGGCACCGGCCGGAGCCGGGCGCGCGCGGTGGCGTGCCGTCTCCTCGGCAGAGTTCACCCGGTGAGCCGTCACCCGTTCGGCGGCGCGCCCGGCCCGGCCGGTGCTGACGGCCGTGAACGGTTCGTGACCCTATAGTCGATGGGCGTCGGGGGGCGGACGCACAAGAGGGGTGGGAATGACGGGGGTTCGCGGGGAACTGGTCCGTCCGTTGGTCGAAGCCGTCCAGGCGCGTGCGGCACGCGCGGGGGAGAGGACCGCCTTCCGCGACGGGCGCCGGGGCGTGACCTGGGAGCAGCTGGATCGGCGGACGGCGCGGATCGCGGGGCATCTGGCACGGCTGGGAGTGCGCCACCGGGACCGGGTGGTGTTCTGCCTGTCCAACCGCGTGGAAATGGCCGAGAGTTGCCTGGCGGCCGTACGTGCGGGTGCCGTTGGGGTGCCACTGGATCCTGGCGCGGCCGACGGCGAGTTGGCCCATGTCCTTCGCGACAGCGGCGCGGTGGCGATCGTGGTCGAGGCGTCTGTGCTGGAGCGACTGGCGCGGGTGGCGACAGGACAGCAGTCGCCGCGGGTGGTCGTCGTCGTGGGTGCGCAGGCGCTGCCGCCCGGAGCGCCCGCGGGCGCGGTCTCGTACGAGGAACTCGCCGGGACCGATCCGGGCCGTCCGCCGTACGACGGCCTCGGCCTGGACGAACCGGCCTGGATCCTCTACACGTCAGGCACCACTGGCGAGCGCAAGGGCGTGGTGACGAGCCAGAGGGCCGCGCTGTGGTCGACGGCTGCCGCCTATGCGCCGCTCCTCGGCATGTCCGAGGAGGACCGGCTGCTGTGGCCGTTGCCGATGCACCACGCCTACGCCTACTCGCTGTGCATCCTCGGGGTGGTCGCCACGGGGGCGAGCGCCTACCTCCTGGACCGCGGCGTGGATGTGATGGAGGCACTCGAACAGCAGCCGCTGCAGGGTCCGTTCACCATGCTGGCCGGGGTACCGGCCACCTACCACCTGCTGGTGAGCGCACTGCGCGAGGCGCCGCGGGCACCGGGAGGGCTGCGGCTGTGCGTCACCGCCGGAGCGCCCTGCCCGGTGGAACTGCGCACCTCCGTCGAGGAGTTGCTGGGCGCGCCGCTGCTTGACGGCTACGGCTCCACCGAGACCTCCGGCAAGATCGCGGTCGACCGGCTCGACGTGCCGGGCCCGCAGCGCCTGCCGCAGCCGGTGCCCGGAGTAGAGGTCCGGGTGACCGACCCGCTCTCCGGCGCCACCGTCACCGACGGTGACGAGGGCGAGATCCGGGTGCGTGGCCCCGGCGTGATGATCGGCTACCACGGTCGCCCCGACAGTACGGCGCAGGTCCTCCGGGACGGCTGGTACCTGACCGGCGACCTCGGCCGACGTGAGCCCGGCGGCGGGCTGCGGGTCACCGGCCGGGTGGGCGACCTGATCATCCGCGGCGGGCAGAACGTCAACCCGGTCGAGGTGGAGCAGGTGCTCCTGGCCTGTCCCGGTGTCGCCGACGCGGCGGTCGTGGGCAGGCCGCACGACGTGCTGGGCGAGGTTCCGGTGGCGTTCGTCGTCCCCGGGCCGGACGGAGTCGACCTCGCGCCGCTACGGGCCGCGTGCCGGGAGCGGCTGTCCGCGTTCAAGGTGCCGGACGAGATCCGGCTGAGCGGTTCGCTGCCCCGCACGTCTTCCGGCAAGATCCGACGACCGGTGCTCGCCGGGCAGTTGACCGAGGCGCTCGTCACCGAGCGGGAGGACGCCTCCGCCGCCCTGCGGTCCCGGCTGCTCGCGCTGCCGGCCCCGGAGCGGCGCCGCGCCGTGCTGAACCTCGTCATGGTCGAACTCCGCGGCGACGGGGAGTCCGACCCGGAACCCGACCAGACCTTCACCGACCTGGGAGTCGGCTCCCTGCAGGGTGTCCTGCTGCGCGACCGGCTCGGCGCGGTGACCGGTCTGCAGCTGCCCGCGACCCTGGTGTTCGACCGCCCGACGCCGGACGCGGTGGCCGAGTACCTGCACGAAGCGCTGCTCGGCGCCCCGGCCCCGACGGCGCGTGTCGCCGGGCCCGGCACACCCGGCGACACACCGCAGCCCGACGAACCGGTGGCCATCGTCGCCATGGCCTGCCGCTACCCGGGAGCCGTGGACGACGTCTCCGCACCGGAGGAGCTGTGGCGGCTGATCGCCGACGGCACGGACGCCACCTCCGTGTTCCCCTCGGACCGGGGCTGGGACCTGGCCGGGCTGTTCGACGCCGACCCGGACCGGCCGGGCACCTCGGTCACCCGCCGCGGTGGCTTCCTGCGCCGTGCCGCCGACTTCGACGCGGCCTTCTTCGGCATGTCGCCCCGGGAGGCGCTGGCCACCGATCCGCAGCAGAGGCTGCTGCTGGAGACCGCCTGGGAGGTCGTGGAACGGGCGGGTATCGCCCCCAGCGCCCTGCGCGGCAGCGACACCGGCGTCTTCGTCGGCGTGATGCACGGCGACTACGCGGGCCGGCTGCTGCACCGCGGAGGACACGAGTACGAGGCACACCTCGCGCTCGGCTCGGCGGGCAGCGTGGCCTCCGGGCGCATCGCCTACACCCTGGGTCTGCAGGGGCCCGCGGTGACGGTGGACACGGCCTGCTCCTCGTCACTGGTGGCGATGGACTGGGCGGCGCGGGCGCTGCGCTCGGGCCAGTGCTCGCTGGCCGTGGCCGGCGGAGCCACCGTCATGGCCAGCCCGGTGCCGTTCGTCGCGTTCAGCAGACTGCGCGGCCTGTCGCCCGACGGCCGGTGCAAGCCGTTCTCGGCCGCGGCCGACGGTACGGCCTGGGGCGAGGGCGTCGGACTGGTCCTGCTGGAGCGGCTCGCCGACGCCCGGCGCAACGGCCATCCGGTGCTGGCCGTACTCCGCGGCTCCGCCGTCAACGGCGACGGCGCGTCCAACGGCCTGACCGCGCCCAGCGGGCCCGCCCAGGAGCGGGTGATCGGCGACGCCCTCGCCGCCGCCGGACTCAACCCGGCCGACATCGACGCCGTGGAGGCGCACGGAACCGGCACCCCGCTCGGCGACCCCATCGAAGCCCGGGCGCTCCTCGCGGCGTACGGGCACGACCGCCCGGCCGACCGGCCGCTGTGGTTGGGATCGCTGAAGTCCAACATCGGACACACCCAGGCCGCGGCCGGTGTCGCCGGGGTCATCAAGACCGTCCTCGCGATGCACCACGGCGTGCTGCCACGCACGCTGCACGCCGATGAGCCGTCACCGGGCGTCGACTGGTCCTCCGGCGCGGTACGGCTGCTGCAGCGGGAGCAGCCGTGGCGCCCCGCTCCCGGGCAACCCCGGCGCGCCGCGGTGTCCGCCTTCGGCATCGGCGGAACCAACGCCCACGTCATCCTGGAGGAAGCGGTCGACGGGCAGGAGGCCCCGCTTCGCGAGGATGCCCGGACCACTCCGGAACCGCCGCTCCTCCTGTCCGGCGCGACCGCCGAGGCGCTGCGCGCCCAGGCACGACGTACGGCCGCCTTCCTCCGCGAACGGCCCGAACTGCCGCTCGGGGACGTGGCGTTCTCCTCGGCGACCGCCCGCGCCGCGCTCCGCCACCGGGCGGCGCTGCCCGTCCAGGACCGCGCCGTCCTGCTGACCGAACTGGACCGGCTCTCGGCCGAGGGGTCGGCAGCCGTGCCGTCCCCAGTCCGGACAGGCGGACGGCTGGCTCTGCTCTTCACCGGGCAGGGCGCCGGATGGGCTGGCCTCGGCCGTGAGTTGCACACCGCATACCTCGTCTTCGCCGACGCCTTCGACGCCCTGTGCGGCCGGTTCGACTCCGTCGGGGTCGGGGAGCGGCCCCTGCGCGAGGCCCTGTGGGAAGGGTCCGGCACAGCGCTCGCCGACGTGCGGGAGCACAGGACGGATGTCGCGCAGGCCGGGCTGTTCACGTTCGAGGTCGCGCTGTTCCGACTGCTCGAATCCTGGGGCGTGCGACCGGACTTCCTGGCCGGCCACTCCGTCGGCGAGCTGGCCGTGGCGCATGCCGCCGGGATCCTCTCGGAGAGCGACGCCGTCGACCTGGTCGCCGCCCGGGGCCGGCTGATGCAGCAAGTCCCCGAAGGCGGCGCCATGCTGACCCTGGACGCCACCGAGGAAGAGGCGCTGGCGGCACTGGCCGAACTGCCGGCAGCGGCCGGGCCGGTGGCGGTCGCCGCGGTGAACGGCCCACGGTCGGTCGTCGTCTCCGGGGCGGAGAGAGCGGTGACGGCGCTGGCCGAGCGCTTCGAGGCCCGTGGGCGTCGCACCGTACGGCTGCGCACCAGCCACGCCTTCCACTCGCCGCTGATCGAACCGGCGCTCGCGGAGTACGCCCGGGCCGCATCCCGGGCCACCTACCGTGAGCCCCGCATCCCGATCGCTTCGACACTGACCGGACGTCAGGCCACCGGAGACGACCTGCGCTCGGCGGCCTACTGGGTCCGCCACGCCCGCGAAACGGTGCGGTTCGCGGACGTCGTACGTCATCTGGTGCGTGAAACGGGGGTGACCGCATTCGCCGAGGTGGGCCCAGGCGCACAGCTCACCTCGGCCGCGATCGCAACGGTCGAGGCGCCCGGGACGCTGGTGTTCACCCCGACGACCCGGGCCGGCCACCCGGAGCCCGACACGGCTCTGGCGGCACTCGCCCGACTCCACGAGCACGGCACGGCGATCGACTGGGCCACCGTGCACCGGACAGCGCACCCGGGCAGGCGTGCCCGGCGGGTGGACCTGCCCACCTACCCCTTCCAGCGGGAGCGCTACTGGCTGACCGAGCCGGTCGACACCACACCGACCGCCGCACGCACCGCCTCCGGCCATCCGGTGCTGACCTCCACGACCAGCCTCCCGGACACGGGCCGTCTGCTGTGCACCGGCCACCTGTCGGCCGCCGACCAGCCCTGGCTGCGCGACCACGTCGTCGACGGACGGCTGCTGGTGCCCGCGTCCGCCCTCGCCGACCTGGCGCTCCACTCCGGCGGCACCTGCGGGCTGGACGTCCTGGAAGAGCTGACCCTGCTGCTGCCGCTCCAACTGGCCGACCCCGGCGCGCGCGTCGAGGTCCAGCTGGCGCTCGGCGAACCGGACCCGGCCGGCCGTCGGACCGTCGACATCCACGCACGCCCCGAGGACTCCGGCCCGGTCGGCACGTGGACCCACCACGCCACCGGCCGGCTGGCACCGTCGGCCACCGACCCCGCCCCGCACCCCGGACCGCAGGGATCCTGGCCACCGCCGGACGCCGTACCGGTCGACGTGACAGAAGCCTACGACCGGCTGGCACGCGAAGGCTATGCCTATGGTCCGGCCTTCCGCTGCGTACGGGCCGTCTGGCGGCAGGGAGACGACCTCCTCGCCGATGTGCGGCTCCCCGACGCCGCCGTGGCAGAGGCGCAGCGGTACGGCATCCATCCCGCGCTGCTCGACGCCGCCGTCCACGCTCCACTGCTCGTCCCCGGAGACCGGGGGGAGACCGAGTCGCCCCGGCTGCCGTTCGCCTGGCGAGGCGTCAGCCGGTACGCGGCCGGCGCCACCGCGCTGCGGGTACGCCTGCGCCGTACCGGGGAGGACACGGTCGCCGTGGACCTCACCGACCCGGCAGGCAGGCCGGTGCTGCGGGTGGAGGCGCTGACCACCCGGGCGGTCCCGAGCACCGCCGACCGTGTGCAGGCAGGAGCGCTGTACCGGCCGAGTTGGACCGCCGTGGCCCCCGCCCACGCCACCGTTTCCGCGCTCTCGGTGGCATCCCCGGACGAACTGGGCCTGGCGGCCTCGCTGTCCGGGACACGGCACACCGGCTCCCTCGAGGGCGACGCCCCGGCCGTCGTCGTCTCCCTGGCCTCCCCGACCCCGTCCACCACCCCGGCCGCCGACACTCGTACCCTCGTCACGCGGGCCCTGGAACTCCTGCACAACCGGCTGCCCACCCTGGCTCCGGGATCGCGCCTGGTCCTGGTCACCCGCGGTGCCACCGGTCCTGACCCGGACCTGCCTGCCGCAGCCGTCTGGGGACTGGTGCGCAGTGCGCAGTCGGAGTACCCGGGCCGCCTGACCCTCGTCGACGTCGACGACCACCCCGAGTCGCTGCGCCGGCTGACGGCGGCCCTGGCGGCGGGCGAACCCCAACTCGCCATCCATGCCGGGAGGTGCTGGTGCCACGGCTGGCTCAGGCGACCGCCACTTCGTCCCGTTCGGCTCCGTTCAGCGAGGAAGGCACCGTACTGATCACCGGGGGCACCGGGGCTCTCGGCGCGCTGCTGGCCCGCCATCTGACGGATCATCACAAGATCCGTCGACTGGTGCTCACCAGTCGCAGCGGCCCGAAGGCACCCGGCGCACGGCGACTGACGGCGGAGATCGAGCAGGCCGGAGGCCGGGTGGAGGTGGTCGCCTGCGACGCGGCCGACCGGTCCGCACTGGCGGAGGTGGTCGACCGGTACGCCACGGAGCTGACCGCCGTGGTGCATGCGGCGGGTGTCCTCGACGACGGTGTGCTGGAGGCGCAGACGCCCGAGCGGATCGTGGCCGTCATGCGGCCGAAGGCGGACGCGGCCTGGCATCTGCACGAGCTGACGAAGGACCTGCCGCTGTCGCAGTTCGTGCTCTTCTCCTCGGCGGCGGGCCTGCTCGGCAATCCCGGTCAGGCGGGCTACGCGGCCGCGAACGCGTTCCTCGACGCCCTCGCGGTGCACCGAGCCGCCCTGGGAATGCCCGCGCTCTCCCTGGTGTGGGGCCCGTGGTCGGGAGCCGAGGGGATGGCGGCCCGCACCGGCCGGACCGGTGACGGAGTGCTGCGCGCCGTCACCCCCGCCGAAGGCATGGCGCTGTTCGATGCCGCCCTGGCGGCGGACGAACCCGTCCTGGCACCGCTGCCGTTGGACCCGAGGGCCGGTATGCAGCGGAGGCCGGTGCCGTCGCCGCTGCAGGGTCTGTTGCGCCCGCCCGCCTCGGCGACGGGCCCGGGCCGTAGCTACGGGGGACCGGCGGCCGGAACCACCCGGCCGACCCATGACTCGCCGGGAGCGTGGCGAGAGCGGTTGGCGCAGCTGCCCGCCGACGACCGTCACGCCGCCCTGCTCGCACTGGTCCGGGAGGCGGTCGCCGAGGTGCTCGGCCATCCCGGTGCGGCGGCTGTGACGGCCGACCGCGCTTTCATGGAGCTGGGTCTCGACTCCCTGACCGCCGTTCTGCTGCGCAACCGGCTGAGTCTGCTCACCGGCCTGGAGCTGCCCGCCACCCTCACCTTCGACCTGCCCACCACCGAACGACTGACGAGCCACCTGCTCGCCGAACTGCACGAGGAGTTGCCCCGTCAGAAGGCGGCCACCGGTGCGCCGCCGTCACGCCCCACACAGTCCCTGGCCTCCCTCTACCGACGCGTGTGCGGGACCGGCGACGTCGTCTCGGCGATGCACCTGCTCGTGACCGCCTCACTGGCCGTCCCCGGCTTCGGCCCCGAGGACCGCGCCGCGCACGCCCTGGAGCCACTCCGGCTGGCCACGGGCACGGACGGCCGGCCGCCACTGGTGTGCTTCCCCGGCTTCTCCCCGGCCCTGGGCCGGCCCTGGTACGACGCGCTCGCGCAGCACTTCGAAGGTGACCGGGACGTTCTGGAGATGCGGCATCCCGGGGTCACCTCCGGCGACGCGCTGCCCCGCGACTGGCAGACGCTGGTTGACCTGCACGCGGCCACCCTGCGGGATGAACTGGGCGACCGCCGGCCGGTCCTGCTGGGCTGGTCGATGGGCGGCTGTCCGGCACACGCTGTCGCCGCGCGGTTGGCGGAGACCGGTACCCCGCCCGCCGGCCTGGTCCTCGTCGACACCTACCACGTGACTCCCGAGCGGGAGGCCGAGCCATGGCTGCTCGCCCTGCCCGCCCGCGCGGCCCTGGCCATGGGGGAGGGGTTCGACACCGCGGTGGAGGACATGGCGCTGGCCGCACTCGGGGCCTACACCCGGATGCTCCGCGGCTGGAGCCCCGAACCGGTGAACGTACCCACACTCCTGGTACGCGCCATCGACCAGCTGCCGGAGATGCGCACCCACGGCAGCCGCGAGACAGGAAGCCACGCCTGGCGGGCCTCCTGGCCACAGTTGTCCGAGACCGTGGACGTCCCCGGCGACCACTGGACCATCGCCGAGGAACACGCACCCACCACGGCACGGGCGATTCAAGCTTGGGTGAACGGGCTCGGGAGGCCCGTGGACTGAGGCATCGTCAGTGCTTGTGGCGCGGATGCTCAGTGCCCGAGGAGCAGCCCCGACCCCGTGACGTCGGCGTGGATGCCGTCCTTGTCCACCGTCACGTCCTGCAGGCGCAGGGCGCCCGAGGGCGGTTTCGGGAGCTGGAAGGAGAACGAGAAGCGGTCGGCGACCTGTGGGCGGGTGAGCTTGGTCAGTGCGGTGAGGAGGGAGAGGTCGAGGCCCAGCCGCTTGAGGAGCCCCGGGTGGGCGAGCGCCACGTCCACGAGGTTCATGCGGGTCAGGTCGTGCAGGAAGCGCGGCGCGCCGGTGAGCTGATGGAGCCTGTCCTCGTCGTGCAGCGCGGCGCGCACCGCGCTGTCGGGGACGCCCAGGCGCCGCACGATCTCCGGGACGGCCAGAAAGGCCCTGATCTTCTCCGCCTCCTGGGTGAGCCGGCGCGCCGAGTCGCGGGTCAGGTGGAGGCCCTCGGCGGGCCCGGTGCCGGGCCGGTACGTCGCGAGGTCACCGATGTCGAGCCGCATGCCGTCCACGGAGGTGGCGATGCCCCGCTCCCCTTCGCGCCGGATGCGGACGTCGGCCCGGACCCGCAGATCGTTCCCCGCGACGCGCAGATCGCCGTGGGCCCGGACGCGGCCCGGTCCGCGGGCCGTGAAGGACACCTGGGAGGCGCCGAGTTCGCGGTTCATGTCGGCGAAGGACAGCAGGACCCGACCGTGCACCTGCCGCACGAGTGCGCCGCGCACGGCGGTGGGTCCGTCGCCGTCGATACGTATGTCGCGTGCGGTCGCGGTGACCTGGGTGAGGGTGACCCGGCGGGCCGGGATGCCGGGGACGGTGATCCGGACCGAGTCGAGGCGCTGTGCGGCCAGTTGGGTGAGGAAGGGGAAACCGCCGATCCGTACCTCGGGGGCGGCGGCGAGATGCAGCTGGTCCTTGAGCCGTTCCGAGGCCTTGTGCTCGGCATACAGCAGCGCCCAGCGGTCGGCGAGGGTGACGAGGCAGGCGAGGGTGAGCGCCCACGCGAGGACTCTGACCACGGTGGGCAGGCCGGTGGCGCGGTTGCGGCGGCGGCTGCCGCGCCGGTGGTTGGGCGGGGCCCAGGGCTCCTCGGCGTCGTCGTCCTGCGAGGTCGGCGTGCTGTCGTCGGTGAGGAAGTCCTCCAGCGGATTGTCCGCCAGTGCGGCCAGTTCGTCGTACGGATTGCGGCTGGGTGGAACCCGCTCGGCGGAATGCCCGTCGAACTGGGCAGGTTGATGCGTCGGTATGTGGGGGGTACGCATCGGGAGATTTGATCATATAGTCCTACCCGACTTGCAAGTCCTACCTGAAGTAAGGCTCGGAATCGGTCACTTCGCGGCCGACGGTCGGGGGGTGTACGCGCGGCAGACGCCTGAGGACTGTTGCTCACTTTCGGGTGACAGGCAGGTGCGCGCGCATGTGAAAGATGGCCTGAAATAGCATCAAAATGGGCATTCAACGCATAGGTGCACTATACATGCGAGTGTCACCAATATGTTGACGATTTGTAACACACCCCGTTTGTGCCGCGCTTCTCCTGCTCGGGGCACGAGGGTGTGGGGGCGCGGCCGCACGGCCGCTCCTCACATGCCGCCCGGCCCACGGCCCGATGCCGTGCAGCCCGGACGTGCCCACACCCTGCAAAGGGGGACCCTGTGTCCGCTTCCGTTTCTGTGACCCCGCGTAGCCTGACCGCAGCTGCCGCCGTGGCGGCAGCCCTGGTCGGAGCGGTGGCGCTGCCCGCCTCCGCTGCGGACCGAGCGAGCGCGTACCCGGACCGCGCTCAGGTGGTCATCGGTGACGTGCAGTACAGCCAAGGCCGCTATGTGCGATCCAACCTGTCCCTCAACCGGGAGTGGGTCGACATCACCAACAACAGCCGTCGCGACGTGAACCTGAGCGGCTGGACCCTGTCCGACCGGGACGGCAACACCTACACCTTCCGCCACTTCTGGCTGGAGGGCCGGGCAACCGTCCGCGTCCACACCGGAGTCGGCCGCGACAGCTCGACCGACGTCTACCAGGACCGCCACTACTCCGTGTGGGACCGCGACGCCGACACCGCCACCCTGCGCAACGACCACGGCCGCTTCGTCGACGCCTCGTCCTGGGGTGAGGGCCGGCGTGACCACGACCGTCACTACCGCGGTGAAGGTGACCGTCACTACCTCGGCGACGGCCGCGACCACCGCGGCGACCACCGCTTCTGACCGCCGCGGGGTGCCGACCCCCCTGCCTCGGTACCCGACAACCCGCACCACGGCGCGCCGCTCCAGGGGGGCGGCGCGCCGCGCTCGCAACGGCTTCTCGGCCCCGTGCGGCCGCGTCGACCGGCTCCTGCTCGTCCTGGGTCTACGGCCATGTCGGCCGCGGGGCGAGCGGCCGGTCGATCCGGAGGCTGAACCACGTCGTCTTGCCCTCGTCGGTCGGCCGGACTCCCCAGTCGTCGGCGAGGGCCCGTACGAGCTGCAGCCCCCGGCCGGACTCCTCCTCCTCGGCCGCGACCCGGGGCTGGGGCAGCTGCGGGCTGGGGTCGCTGACCTCGACCGTCAGCTCGGTGTCCGTGCGGCGCACACGCAGGCCGATTGGGCCCTGCGCGTGCTGCACCGCGTTGGTGAGGATCTCCGACAGCAGCAGACACGCGTCGTCCGCCCGCTCGACGAAGCCCCACGTGCAGAGGGTCGCGGCGAGGAATCCGCGACCGTCACGCACTGCGCGCGGCTCCGCGCACAGTTCGGCCCCGGCCGTGGCCAGCGGGGCGGCCGGCACCTGCGTGAGCAGCAGGGTGACGTCGTCGTGCCCGTTCGCGTCGGGCAGCAGCGTCGTCAGTACGTGGTCGGCGGCGGCCTCCAGATCGAGGCCGGCGCTCGCCAGCTTGTCCAGGGCGCCGATGAGCTGGGTGAGCTGGTCCTCGATGTCGGTGCCCGGGGTCTCGATGAGACCGTCGGTGTAGAGCAAGAGGGTGGCACCGCGTGCGATGGTCGTGGTGCGCTGTTCGTAGATCACACCGCCGACGCCGAGGGGCGCGTTCACCGGCGTCGACAGGGTGCTGGCACCCTCGCCGGGGACGGCGACCAGGACCGGCAGATGCCCCGCGGAGCAGATGACCACTTCGCCGGAGTCGGCGGCGACGACGAGATAGCAGCAGGTGACCAGTTGGTCGGGGACGTTGAGGTCGGCCACGACCGTGTCCAGCGCCTGCATCAGCTGACGGGGCCGCATACCCGTCTTGGCCAGCGCGTGCGCGGCGGACCGCAGCTGACCCATCACGGCGGCCGCCTCCAGGCCGCGGCCCATCACGTCACCGATCAGCACCCCGACACGGCCGGCACCCAGCGGGATCAGATCGAACCAGTCGCCGCCCACGCCGGCTCCCTGGGTGGCGGGGAGGTAGCGGCTCGCGGTGGCCAGGTCGGGGATCGCGGGCGGCGTGCCCATCAGACTGCGCTGCAGCGTCAGCGCGATGTGCCGCTGCTGCTCGTACAGTTCGGTCAGCTCCGCCTCGGCCCGCTTGCGGTCACTGATGTCGCGGACGATCGCACAGGCGCCGATGACCGCGCCGTCCGGGGACCGGGTCGGCCACAGGGTGACGTCGACGTCGAGCATCGCGCCGGATTGGGTCACCCGCAGCGTCTCGAAGTGCTCGACCTTCTCGCCCCGGCGCAACCGGTCCAGGAGCAGCAGGATCTCGTCCTCCCGGTCGGGCGGGGCGAGGATCGACACATGCTGTCCGACCGCCTCGGCGGCCGAGAACCCGTACAGCCGCTGGGCGGCGGCGTTCCAGTAGGTGATCCGGCCGTCGAGGGTCTTGGCGAGGATCGCGTCCTGGGAGGACTCGACCAGCGCGGCCAGCTCGTTGATGCGCTCTTCGGCGGCTTTGCGTTCGCTGACGTCGCGTACGGCGGCGGAGACGAGGAGTCCGTCGGCGGTTTCGAGGGGGCTGAGGCTGATCTCGACGGGGAATTCGGTGCCGTCCTTGCGGAGGCCGTAGAGGTCGAGGCCGGCGCCCATGGGGCGTACTTGCTGGTTGTGGGCGTAGCCGTTGCGGTGTGTGGTGTGGTGGGTGCGGAAGCGGCCGGGGACGAGGAGTTCGACGGGGTGGCCGAGGAGTTCTGCGCGGCCGTAGCCGAAGAGGGCTTCGGTCTGGGCGTTGACGAGCCTGATGATGCCGGTGTCGTCGACGATGACCATCGCGTCCGGCGCCGCCTCCAGCAGTCCCCGGAAACGTTCCTCTGCGGCTTTGCGTTCGCTGACGTCGCGTACGGCGGCGGAGACGAGGAGTCCGTCGGCGGTTTCGAGGGGGCTGAGGCTGATCTCGACGGGGAATTCG
>NZ_JBITSQ010000007.1:0-140378 GCF_044541035.1 Streptomyces sp. NPDC085866 | reverse complement strand
GCCGTAGCCGAAGAGGGCTTCGGTCTGGGCGTTGACGAGCCTGATGATGCCGGTGTCGTCGACGATGACCATCGCGTCCGGCGCCGCCTCCAGCAGACCCCGGAAACGGTCCTCCTCGTCCCGGTGCCTGCCCATGGGTATGCCGCCGCATTCGCAGGTCTCTCGCTCCGCCATGTGGGTGTAACTGGACGGCACCGCCTCGGTCAAGTCGCTCATGTCCATCCCCGATCCGCGGCTCACGATGAGTCGGCCATCCCAGCGCAATTCGGAGTCACCCGTACGGACATGTCGCCAAGTGGCCCACAACGGTTGAACATGGCCACCCGATTTTCCTCGGTGACTGATTGGGGTCCACGAGGCTCCGGCTCGCCGGACCGCTCCGGAAGGCGGTGAGCGGGGCAGGACACCTGGGCAGGCCTGGCCGATGATGGTGAATCATGATGCGGGAACGCGGACTGCGCCCGGCACACATGCGGCGCGTGCGGTCGATGACGGTGGGACACCTCCCGCGGACGAGAAGGCGGACGTGACATGGAAAGCGCCCGGGCGGCGATGCATCCGCTGCCGTACACGACCTACCAGCAGGCGATCGAGCAAGAGACGGAGCGCTTCGCCGAAGCGGTCGAGGGAGTCGAACCGGCAACCCTCGTGCCCTCCTGCCCCGACTGGACGGTGGCCGACCTCACCCGGCACGTCGGGAGCTTGCAGCGCTGGTTCTCCGCCCTGCTGACCCGGCTGGTGCAGGAGCCGCCGCGGAGCCGTGAGGTGGAGCTGGGGCTGCCGGACAGCGCGCACGACTACCCCCGCTGGGTGGCGGCCGGCATCCCCCAGGTGGCCGCCGTGCTGCGGGCCACGGATCCCCAGGCACCCATGTGGGCCTGGGGCGAGGACCAGCACGCCCGGTTCTGGGCCCGCCGGATGCTGTTCGAGACGTTGGTCCACCGGGTCGACGCCGAGCGGTCCGTGGGCCAGGAGTCACCCATCGACCACGTGCTGGCGACGGACGGGATCGACGAGTTCCTCGTCAACCTGCCCGACGCGCACCTCTTCGCCCCGGCCGTGGCCCAGCTGAAAGGCGACGGCGAGACCATCGTGTTCCAGTGCGCCGACCCCGGCATCGGCGCCACCGGTGAGGAGTGGCGGGTGCGGCTGGACGCCGACGGTTTCCGCCTGCTGCCCCGAGCGGAGGACGGCGAACCGTCCGGCGCGCGCACGACGACGGTGCGGGCTCAGGCCGCCGACCTCCTGCTCCTGCTCTACGGACGGCGGTCGTACCAGGAGGCCGCCTTCGACATGACAGGGGAGTCGGCGACGCTGGACCGCTGGTTCGCCCACACGGCCTTCTGAGCCGGAGCCAGGGGGATGCCCGGGGCTGCTCAGCGCGTGCGCAGCCCCGTCGTAGTGGTGCCGGTGCGATCGCGCAGCAGTGTGCGCAGGGTGGCGGCGTGCTCGTAGCCGACCTTGCGGGCGATGGTCTCCAGGGACAGATCGGTGGTGCGCAGCAGATGCGTCGCCTGTTCGACACGCAGGTCCTGGACGAACCGCACCGGCGTGGTGTTCAGGACCCGGCGTACGGTGCGCTGGAGCGTGCGCTCACTGACCCCCAGGGCGCGCGCCGCCTCGGCCAGGCTGTTCGGCGTGTCGAGGTGCCGGCGCGCCCACCGCTCGAACGCGGCGATCAGCGGATCGCTCTGCGCGAGGGCGCTCGGAATCGTGTACGCGGACTGCGAGGGGCGCTCGTCCACGACCAGGTAGCGGGCGACCAGGTCGGCCAGGGCCGGACTGGCCATCCGTACGACGGCGAGGGCGAGATCGACGTGCCCGAAGGCGGCTCCCGCCGTGGTCACCCCCTGCGATGTGGTGACCATGCTCGTCTCGTCGAGCGTGACGGCCGGATAGCGACGGCGGAAGACGGGCGCCAGCCACCACGTGGTCGTCGCCCGGTGGCCGTCCAGGATGCCCGACTCGGCCAGCAGGAAGGTGCCCGTACAGGCCGAGGCGACGGGTGCGCCCCGGCCCCGGTGGCCGGCGACCAGCTCCCGTACGTCGGCCAGGCCGGGCCCCGCCACCCGCTCCAGGAGGGCGTCGGGCCGGCGCTCGGCGAGTGCGGGAACGAGCAGTAGATCCGAAGTGTCCGCGCCGGCCGCGGGCTCGGTCGTGACGATGTGTCCGGCGCCGGTGCGCACCTGCGGACTGAAGCCGATCGTCGTGACGTTCCAGGCCGGTGGCGGCTGGGGGAGTTCGCCGCGCATCGCGTTGGCCGCCTCCAGGACGTCAAGCGCCGCACAGAGCCCCGAGTCGAACACGCCGTCGTAGACCAGCACCGAGACGTCCATGGCGGAAACGCTATCAGAGAAGTCGTTTCCGACACTGGGGCCGGACGGCTCAGCGACCTAGCGTGAATGGTGTGCCCCGGTGAGGAGGCACACGACCGAGCCGAAGGAGCCCACCATGAACAAGATCGGTCTGCTGGCCCGTATCGAGGCCAAGCCGGAGCACGCCGACGAGATCGCCCGGATGCTGACCGAGGCCGTGAAGCTCGCCGAGGAGGAGCAGCGGACCGTCACCTGGTTCGCCTTCCGGGAGGACGCCACCACCTTCGGTGTCTTCGACACCTTCGAGAACGACGAGGACCGCACCGAGCACCTGCGCGGACGGATCGCCGCCGCGCTCATGGGTGCCGCCGAGACCATGCTCGCCTCGGCCCCCGACATCCGGCCCGTCGACCTGCTCGCGGTCAAGCTGCCCTGAGCGGCCCCGCACACCGCACCGCGCCCCCGAATCCCGAAGCACAGGAGATCCACCGACCATGACATCCACGACCCCTGCGCCGGCGGCGGACACCGAGGCCGAGCGCGGCGCGGGGCCCACCGTCCGCTCCCGCACCCATACGTGGGCACCGCCCACCAGCTATGCCGACGGTGTCGGCCGCTCGGGTCTGGAGGTGCTCCAGATGTGTGTGGACGGCCGTCTTCCCCAGGCGCCGATCGGCGGGACGCTCGGCTTCCGTCTCGTGGCGGCGGAGCACGGCCGGGCAATCTTCGAGGGTGAGCCCGGCGAGCACCTGCTCAACCCCATGGGCACGGTGCACGGCGGCTTTCTCGCCACGCTCCTCGACTCGGCGCTCGGCAGCGCGGTGATGTCGACACTCCCCGTGGGGCGCGCGTACACCACGATCCAGCTCGGAGTGCACATGGTGCGCCCCGTCTTCGCGGACACCCCACCCCTGCGCTGCGAGGGCACCGTGATCCACGCGGGCCGCACGACCGCGACCGCCGAGGCCAGGATCATCGGCACCGCCGACGGCAAGCTCTATGCGCATGCCACCACCACCTGCGCGGTCTTCGCGCTGCCCGAGGGGGCCTGACCGGACCGGCCGAGGGCGGGCCCGCGCGTTTTTCACAGGCCGGGGCGATGGCGGATACCCATCGCTCCGGCTTCCTCCTGCCGGCTTGCGTGAACGGCCGGTGAAGAGATCGGCACGGATAATTCTTGACCGGTCCTTGGTGATTCAACCAGCGCAAAGGGCTGCACGTTTGCATTCGGGTTGCTTCGAACCTGCGTAAGCCCTGTGAAGATCGGCCGTCGGAGGGCCTCGGGGCTGTGACCAGGGGATTGATCTGCCCGCGTCAAGTCGGCACTCTCGCTGAGCGCGAGCAGAACTCTGCCGCCTGAACGCAAATCCCCCCACACGCAAACGAGGAGACCCCTCTTGACGGCGCATCACAAACGCATAGGCAAGGCCAAGACCGTCACCGCGATCGCGGCCGTTGCAACCGTCGTAGGCACGGCTCTGTACGTGTCCCCTGCCGCCCAGGCCGGACAGCCCGCGGAAGGCAAGGTCTACGGCCTGCACGCCGAAGGAGCCGTGGCCGGCAGCTTCGTCGTCCTTCTGGACCAGAAGGCTTCTGCTGCCGAGAAGAAGGACTTGGCCACGGAGTACGGCGGCAAGATCAGCCGCACCTTCGGCTCGGCGGTGAACGGTTTCTCCGCCGACAGCCTCACCGAGACGGAGGCCAAGCGCCTCGCCGCCGACCCCGCGGTGGCCACGGTGGTGCAGAACAAGAAGTTCCACATCGACGCCGCCCAGGACAACCCGCCGTCCTGGGGCCTGGACCGCATCGACCAGACGGACACGGCCGGCGACCACAAGTACACCTACCCGGACAAGGCCGGGGAGGGTGTGACCGCGTACGTCATCGACACCGGCGTACGCATCAGCCACAAGGACTTCGGCGGTCGCGCGAGTTACGGGTTCGACGCCGTCGACAACGACAACACCGCCGACGACGGCAACGGCCACGGCACCCACGTGGCCGGAACCATCGCCGGAACCGCCCACGGTGTCGCCAAGAAGGCCAAGATCGTCGCGGTCAGAGTGCTCGACAACAACGGCTCCGGAACCACCGAGCAGGTCGTCGCCGGCATCGACTGGGTGACCAAGAACCACCAGGGGCCCTCGGTGGCCAACATGAGCCTCGGCGGTGGCGCCGACCCCGCTCTCGACGAGGCGGTGAAGAAGGCCATCGCCTCGGGCGTCACGTTCGCCGTCGCCGCCGGCAACGAGTCGGCGGACGCGGGGCAGGGTTCACCGGCCCGGGTCCCCGAGGCCATCACGGTCGCCTCCAGCACGAAGGACGACGCCCAGTCGGACTTCTCCAACTTCGGCAAGATCGTGGACCTGTACGCGCCGGGCTCGGACATCACCTCCGACTGGAACGACAGCGACGAGGGAACCAAGACGATCTCCGGCACCTCCATGGCCACCCCGCACGTCACCGGAGCCGCCGCCGTCTACCTGGCCGGACACCCGGACGCCACGCCCGCCCAGGTCGCCTCCGCACTGGTCGGCGCGGCGACCAGTGACAAGATCACCAACCCGAGCAGCGGAACGCCCAACAAGCTGCTGAAGGTGACCGAGTAGCAACTGCTGTGCTGCGTCCTCGTGGACGACACGAGGACGCAGCCGCCCGACGGCGCCGCCGGCTCGTACAGCGGCGGCACCGCCGGGCGGTGGTCGGACTCGCCGGAAGTCGTCAGCCGCTGTGCACGCCGACGTCGTAGAGCGAGTACCCCCACTTGGTCCCACGTTCCGTGCCCACGATGCGCACATAGCGGGCCGGCGTTCCGGTGAAGCGTGCGGTGTCGAGGCCGCCGTCACCGGTCGTGGTCGACCAGGCGGTCTTCCAGCTCACGCCGTCTGTCGAGAGCTCGATGCGGTACGACTTCCCGTACGCGCGCTCCCAGTCGAGCGTGACCCGCCCGACCAGGTGGGTCGAGCCCAGATCGATCCGCAGCCACTGGTCGTCGCTCCAGTCGCTGGCCCAGCGGGTGTCCCGGGTGCCGTCCACGGCGCGGCTCGACGCATAGCTGACGAACGGGTTCCACTCGGTCGAACTGGCCGTGGTCGAGGCCCCGTTGGCGAGATCGACTCCCGCCTGGTGCTGCTCGGTCGCGCCCCAGGTGTCGAGGTAGGACTCGGCGCCCCGGAAGAGGTCGTTCACCACGCTCTGGCCGCCGACGAGCCTGATGTCCTCGATCCAGTCCGGGACGAGGCCGTAGTGCGCGGCTCCGTCGGTGTTCAGGTCCCAGGTGCGCTCACCGGTGGTCTGCCGGTCGATGAGAGAGCCGCCGTCGACGCTGCGGAAGGGGTACGTGACCTTGTTGGGTGCGTCGGCGCCCCGCGGTCCGGGCCAGCCGCCGACACCGTTCATGTCGGTGCCGTAGCCGTAGCCGACGCCGTACTTGTCCCGCAGCGCCTTGGTGCGGTTCGCCTCGGCCACGAATCCCTCGGAGCCGTGCATGTACTGGGCGATGAAGCCGCCGAGGCCGTAGACCCGTTCGGTCCAGTTCAGGTCCATCCAGCTGTGTGAGGAGATCACACCGGGGTAGGACTCGGACTCGAAGATGTCGAGCGCGCGGCCGACGGCCTTGACGCTCATGTGGTCGATCTCCAGCATCATCTTGCGCTTCATCATGCCGCGTACGGCGTACTCACCGAGGTCGGTCAGCCCACGGGTGTTGCACTGCGCGTCCGAGGCGTACGAGGGGACACTCACGCCCGCCGGGAGTTTCGCCTCGGCCTCGGGTGCCGCGGCCGAGCCGATGGGGTTGTCGTGCTGCGGCCCCGTGCACTTCTCCGTCTTCCAGAAGGTGCCGGTCGACAGGAACTGCCCGACGTTGATGGCCGTTCCCAGCCCGCCCGAGTCGAAGCGGACTCCGCACAACGCGTTGTCGAACTTGTGGCACAGGAACATGCTGCGCACGCCCAGCGAGTACAGCTCGTCCAGGCCGGCGTCGATGTCCTTCTTGTCGCACTGCGGGACGTCCAGGATCTGCTTGCAGCCGAAGGGCTCGGAGGTCTCCACGCCCAGGATGACCGCCAACTTGCCCTGCTTGATGACGTCACGGGCCTGCGCGCTGTCGGTGACGATCCGGAACCATCCCTTGCCCGGACCGCCGTACATCTTGTCGACGTACGCCTGCAGGTCGTACGTCATCTTCGCCTGCAGCCGGATCGACGTCATCTCGTCGCAACTGCGGTCCTTGAAGAAGTACACCGAGCAGATCACGCCGTTGGTGACGAGGTCGTTGACCAGCACCCGCTGGCCGCCGCGCCAGGCCCGTTCCACCCATGCGTAGTAGTTCTGCTGGTGGGTCAGCGAGTCGTGCGCGGGCCAGTCCTTGAACGTGGGCCAGCCGACCGGGTCGTGTCTGCCGTCACCGCCCTTGGTGATGAAGTCGAAGACGGCCAGCGAGCCGTCGGGGTAGTGCTCGGGGCAGTCCTTCAGCGCGTCGGCGATCCCGGCCTCGGAGAACGTCTTGCCGCAGATCAGGCGCCCGCCGAAGCCCTCGTTGGCGAACAGGTGGTCGTGGGCGTCGACGAACCCGCGGACCTCGCCCTTGGCGTTGGTGCCGGTGAACGGCTCGCCGGTGACGTTGATCTGGGAGTCCGGCGAGGGCCGCGCCGTCGGGACCCACCACTCGTTCCCGGCTGCCGAACTCAGGGTGGGGCCGAGGAGGACGGCCAGTACGAGAAGGAGCAGCGACGCCATCGTGACGTTCTTGCGTCTGTAGTACCGGCGTCTGGATATGGCCACGGCCCACGTCCCTCGGTAGGCGGGATGCGCGGTCGACGGACGAGGACGCCCGGGGTCCGAAGACCCTTGCGCACACCGATTTGTCATGTCCTTTGTAAAGCGCCGCCCAAGAGGATCGCCAGTGCCGCCCGTGGAGTCAAGACTCAACTACTGGTGAGTATTGTTCAGCTTTCAATGGTCGGCCGATGCGGAATCGACCGAGTTGGGATTGCGGACCCAGGACGGGCCGAGGCTCACAACGCGACGACGACCAGAGCGATGTCGTCCCGGGCGCCATGGCTGACGCCGAGACGCGCGAGCAGGGAGTCGGCAAGGCGCTGGGGGCTGAGCCCCCGACACTGGGCCAGTGTGTCGGTCAGGCGCTGCAGCCCGGTGTCGATGTCCTCGTCGCGGCGTTCGATGAGGCCGTCGGTGTAGAGGACGAGAACGTCGCCGGGGTGATAGGCGGTACCGGCCTGGGGGCGCGGGACATGCGCCGGTCGGGCTCCCAGGGGCGGATCCGTAGCGCGGTCCAGCAGTTCGCAGGTGCCGTCGCGGCGCATCAGCACGGGCGGCGGATGGCCCGCGCTGGAGTAGATGATCAACTGGGAACGCGCGTCGATCAGGGCTGTCACGGCGGTGGCCGCCAGGGCGCCGTTCACGGAGCGGGCGTACAGGCCCAGGATCTCCAGTGCCTGAGCGGGGCCCGCGACGGCTCGGCTGGCCGCGGACAGCGCGCTGCGCAGCATTCCCATGACGGTGGCGGCCTCCAGACCATGGCCGACCACGTCGCCGACCGCGACGGCGAACCGCCCGTCGGCCAGATCGGCGGTGTCGTACCAGTCGCCGCACACGTTCAGTGAGCCGATGGCCGGCAGGTAGCGCACCGCCACATTGGAGTGCCGGGCCAGGTCAGGCGAGTGCAGCATGGCCTCCTGCAGCGTGATCGCCACCTGCCGCTCACGCGCGTGCGCCCGACGCAGTTCCCCGTTCAGACGTTCCAGCTCCTTGGCCCGGGCGTACAGCTCGGCCTCCATGCCCTCCTCCCGCTGACTCGGAGTCGCGGTGGTGTCCCGCTGCCGCTGCCGACGGGCATGGACGAAGGCGCTCACGTCCTCGACCCGGTGGATGATCCAGGCAACTTGTCCGTCCGATCCGATGACCGGGGTGTTGACCGGGGACCACCAGCGTTCCTCGAAGGCCCCTGGTTGTCCGGCGACGGGGATGTCGTACCGCTGAACCGCCATCGTGTCCGGTTCCCTCGTGGCCAACACCCGCTCCAGCGAGGCGGAGAGATTGCGGACTCCGTTGGCCTGAGGGTCGGCGGGGTTGTCGGGAAAGGCGGCGAAGATGTATTGCCCGAGCAGATCCTGACCGGTGCGGCCGGTCGCCCGGCAGTAGGCCTGGTTGACGCCGACGATCATCAGAGAGGGACTGAGCACCAGATACGGGCTGGGGGTGGCGGCGAACAGCGCCGCGTAGTCGACCTGATCCACGGTCGGCTGCCCGGCGCTGGCAGTGACACCCATTTTTCCAATGTACGAGGTCACCTCCGCGGCCGCCGCTCGTCGGCTGACCGTGGCTCTGCGGAGTCGGCAGTGGCGGTCGCCGGCGGGTGTGGAGGCCCGGCGCCACCCGGGCCCCGCGATTCCGGCATGATCCGCCGGGCCGGCCCTGGGTGCCGGGCGTCGCGTGGTGCGTGATCCTGTAGGGGTGTGTGGTGTGACAGCCGGTCGGATCCCGGCGGCCTACGCCGCCTCGGGCCGCCGTGCGCTGCGCGTGACCGTGGTCGCCGCCGCCGGTTTCTACCTCTTCCGGTACGGCCTGGACAGCCCCGTCGCAGCCACCTACGCCCTCTTCGGCACCGTGGCGCTGGGCGGACTCTCCAAGATCCCCGGGACCGGGCGCCAACGGGCCGCGGTGGTGCTGCACGTGCTGCCGGTCTGCTGGCTGCTGGTGGTGATCGGCACCTATCTGTCGGTGCGGACCTGGAGCGCCGTCACCGGCATGTTCGTGGTCGGCTTCGCGCTGGCCTTCTCCGCCGTGGGCGGACCGCGCCCGGCGGGAGCGGCGCCGGGCCTGCAACTCCTGTACATCCTGCCGTCCTTCCCACCGTACGATCCCGCCTCGCTCGGCGAGCGGCTGATCGGCACGACGACCGGGCTGGCCCTGTTCGTCGCCGCCGAGGCGCTGATCCTTCCCGGGCCCGCTCCGCCGTCCTACCAGGAACGGGCGGCCCGGGCAGCGCACACCGCCGCACGCTACGCGACCCTCCTCACTGCTCCTCCCTACGCCCTGGCCGACGCGGACATCCGCGCCACCCACGAGGCCGGCCATGCACTGAGGTCCCTGACCGTGCCGGAGGCGGAGCGCCCGGCGGGACCGGGGATACACGACCGCGCCCTCACCCACACCGGCCTGGCCACCCGCACCCTGCTCAACCGACTGGCGCAACTGCCCGCGACGCCGGGGGACCCTCCGGGCTCTGCCGTGACCGCCGTCCTTCACACGGTGGCGCGACTGGCCACGGCAACCGAAAGCTGCCTGAGGGCGGGGACGGCGCCCGTGGCTCCGTACAGGGAGCTGGTAGCTGCCCGCGCACGTCTGGCGGCCTCGTCCGCGGCCCCCGCCTCCACCGACGGGACCGGTCCCGCAGTGGACTTCCCGCCCGCCGAACTGCGCCGGCACGCCGCCGTGCTGGAGATCGCCGACGCCGCACTGGCCATGGCCACGGCCGCCGATCTCGCCGTACGAGGCAGGCAGGCCTCGGTGGAGGTGGCGCCGGGGCGCTTCTGGTACGCCTCGGCCTGCGCCCCGTGCCTGTGGTGGCACCGGATCCGAGGCCACGCCGAGCGCCGGTCGGTGTTCTTCCAGAACGCGGTGCGCATCGCCATGGCTCTGACGGCGGCCCGGCTGGTGGCCGGGCTGGACACGCTGCCCCACGGGTTCTGGGCCATGCTGGCGACCCTCACCCTCACCCGGACCACCATGGACGAGACCTGGAGCAGCATTCGCCGGGCTCTCGCCGGTACGCTGGCCGGCGCCCTGGTGACCGGCGGGACACTGGTCCTGGTGGGCGCCGACACCGCCGTGTACGCCGTCGTCCTGCCGCTGTGGATGCTGGTCGCCTTCACGGTCGGGCCGGTCAAGGGCGTCGGTTGGGCGCAGGGGATGTTCACCGTGCTCGTGGCCCTCGTCTTCGCCCAGCTGGCGGCACCGACGTGGCGGCTGGCGGAGGTCCGGATGCTGGACGTCCTGGTCGGCAGCGCCATCGGCGCGGTCTTCGGCCTGCTGGCCTGGCCCCGCGGTGCCCACGACGAACTGCGCCGCGCGGTGGCCGGGCTCCTGCGCAGGGCAGCCGAGATCGTGGTGGCGACCAGCGCCTCGGTGGCCGAAGGCGGGTCGACGGCGGCACCGCCCGCGGCGACCGGCCACCGGTCACTCCAGCACGCGGTCATCCTCGCGGAGTCCGCGTACGCGCAGTTCCAGAGCGAGCCGACACCCTTCGGAGGGCGGCGGCGCGGGGTGACGTTGCCCGAAGTGGACTGGCAGGCGACGCTGATGGCCGGTCACCACACCCTGTGGGGCTCGGAACGGCTCCTGGAGCCGCCGCTCACCGGCCTGGGGCCGGCGGCGGCCGAGTCCGCCGGCGGGCTGGGCGACCGGGTGGCCGGACGGATGCTGCTCGTCTCGGCAGCACTGGATCCCAGCGGTGACACCCCGACCGCACCGCTGCCGCTGCTCGACCCGGCGCTGGCGGGATTCGCCACGGAGCCGCCCGGCGCGCCGCGGCTGTACTACGCCACCGTGTCGTGGCTGGGCTCGCTGATGACGGATCTGTCGCGGATCGCAAGAGGTGGGCCGGGACCGGAGCACAGCGACGACGCGACCTCGGTCGGCAGCTGATTGCAGGGCTGGGTCGAGAAGTGAGCGGGCTGTGGTGTTCCCGTTCGGATGCATCCAGGTGTGACCTGGCCGTCGGCGGCCCGAGGGATACGGCGGGGCGGTGGGGCCCGAAGGCGTGGACGGTCGGGGACGCCGACTGGCCGCCGGCGGCACTCCGGCCCGCGGCAACGGCATGGCCGGATCAGCCGCGTCGCCCCCAAGCCATCATCATGCCGGGTCCGAGCTCGGCGAGTCGGGGCGAGGCCAGATAGTCGAGTGCCTCATCGATGACGGCGGCGTCCACCCGGCCGGTCTCCTCCAGCGCGGGTCGCATCCGGCTCCACGTCTCGGACCAGAAGCGAGCCAGGGGACCGCCTGCGACCAACGGCGGGCAGAAGAGTTCCGCGGCGACGTTCCGTAGTCCTTCCTCCCGCAGGAAGTGCGGGTACGCCGGGACGGAGGACGTGTCGGTGCCGATCGTCGTTCTCAGCGCCTTCCACATGGCGTCCATGACCCGCCGGTAGGCAGACGCGGTGTCCAGGGCGTCCGGCACCTCCAGGGCATCGCCGAGCACCAGCCATCCGCCCGGGTTCAGCCACCGCGTGAGCCGTGAGACGAGCCGACGGCGCTCGGGCAGGTGCATGAGGACGAACCTGGCATGGATCAGGTCGAAGGTGCCGAGCCGCAGGCTCTCGTCCGTGAGGTCGGCGGTGACCACCCGCAGCCGCGGACCCGCGAGGGCGTCCAGGCCCGTGGTGTCCCGGTCCAGGGCGACCACCTCCGCCGCACCTGCCTCCTCCAGCAACCAGCGCGCCACCGTCCCGGTCCCGGCACCCACCTCCAGACAGCGGCTGCCCGATCCTGCGCCCAGCGCCCGCAGACGGCGGGTGGTGAAGGGGTCGTAGATCAGCGCGGCGTCGTCGATCCGCTCGGCTTCCCGGGGATGTTCTGGCTCGAACAGGTCCTCTCCGTAGTGGCCGTCGGTCATGGCCCGACCTCGGACACGACCAGGCTGCGCTGCACGGTTGCGGCATGGAGCCGGCAGCCGTTCGCGCCGTGGCACGGGCCTTCTGCACCTCTCGACGCCATGGGAACTCCCTGATGACCTACTGATCGGCTGCAGCCACGGTGACAGCTGCCGGGCGCAACCGGTCCTGGGCGACGCCTGGTTGGCGGGTCTGCCGACACCATTGGGTGAACGGCCCGTGAGTCGAATTCGCTGCAACCCGCATGCCAGGTGGGTGAGGATTGCCGTCATGGGATTGTCGACGGAGTTCACGGACCTGTTCGGTGTGGAGCATCCGATCGCCCTGGCCCCGATGGGCGGCTCGGCCGGTGGTGCCCTGACCGCGGCGGTCTCCCGCGGCGGTGGGCTCGGGCTGCTGGGCAGCGGGAACGGGGATCAGGAGTGGCTGACCCGCGAACTGCCGATCCTGGCCGACGAGAGCGCAGGGAAACCCTGGGGCATCGGCTTTCAGGCGTGGGCGGTCGACGACGTCGTGGTCGCGCGGGCGCTGGAGCACGAGCCGGCGGCGGTGATGTTGTCCTTCGGCGACCCCAGTCCGTTCGTGGAGCGCGTCCGTCGTGCGGGCACACCGCTGATCCTCCAGGTCACCGACCTCGAAGAGGCCCGCAGGGCGGTGGATCTGGGTGCCGATGTGATCGTGGCGCAGGGCACCGAAGCCGGCGGGCACGGAGCCCGGAACGGGCGGTCCACACTGCCGTTCGTGCCCGTCGTGGTGGACCTGGCGGCACCGGTTCCGGTGCTGGCGGCCGGCGGAATCGCAGACGGCCGCGGAGTGGCGGCCGCCCTGGCGCTGGGGGCTGCCGGAGCACTCCTCGGCACCCGCTTCCAAGCCACGACCGAGGCCCTGGTCGCCCCGGCGACGGCCAAGGCGATCGTCGAGGGACACGGGGAGGACACTGAGCGCAACAGGGTGCTGGACATCGCCCGCGGTTCGCGGTGGCCGGCCCGGTACACCGCGCGCACCCTTGGCCATCCATTCCTCGACGACTGGCGGGGACGGGAGAACGCACTCGCCGCTGCCCCGCATGCCCGGCAGGCGTACCAGGACGCCGTGGCGGCAGGGGAGATCCCCGCGCTGCCGCAGTGGGCCGGCGAGGCCGTCGACCTCATCGACGATCTGCCGTCCGCAGCCGATCTGGTCGGCACCCTGGCCGCCCAGGCCGAGGACGCGCTGACCCGAGCCGGCAGGCGCTGACCGCGATCGCGAGGACGGCCGCAGGGCAGCGGCGATCACGGCCGGACGGCAGGCGCCTCACGGTCCTGGCTCCTCCCGGCCGCTGTCACAGGGCCACCACTCGATCAAGGCTTCGATCAACGAGCCAGTAAGCTGGATGAACGGGAGAACCGGCATGTCAACGACCGTGCCGGAGTGCGGCTCGACACGAGGGAGCGACCGATGACACAGGGAACCGAGCGAGCCGTACTGGCGGGCGGTTGTTTCTGGGGCATGCAGGACCTGATCCGCAAGCAGCCGGGCGTGAAGTCCACCCGCGTCGGATACAGCGGCGGTGACACGCCGAACGCCACTTACCGTAACCACGGCGACCACGCCGAGGCGATCGAGATCCTCTTCGATCCCTCGGCCACGAGCTACCGCGACATCCTGGAGTTCTTCTTCCAGATACACGATCCGACCACGAGGGACCGCCAGGGCAACGACATCGGGCGTAGCTACCGGTCCGCCATCTACTACACCGACGAGGAACAGCACCGCGTCGCCGTCGACACGATCGCGGACGTCGAGGCCAGCGGGCTGTGGCCGGGGAAGGTGGTCACTGAGGTCGAGCCCGTGGGCGACTTCTGGGAGGCCGAGCCCGAGCACCAGGACTACCTGGAGCGCTATCCGAACGGCTACACCTGCCACTTCCCGCGCCCGAACTGGAAGCTGCCGCGCCGATCCTCGTCCCGGACGAGCTGAGCCGCAGACCGCGCCGAGCCGTTGGGTGGGGCGCGCGGGCCGTGGCGGGGGGCGCCGCGCAAGCGGAGTACAACCTGCCGTCACTTGCCGTACGCCCCACTGCGGCAGTGTCGTCCCATGACGTACGACCCCCTACCGACCGTGGACGCGCTCATGGCTCTGCTGGTCGGCTGCGCGGACGTCTGGGACACCCCGGACCGTTCCGGTGCCCCGGTGGACCTTCTCGACCACGGCCTCCAGGTCGCCGCCGTGCTGGCCGAGCGCCACCCGGACGACGAGGAACTTCAGGTGGCCGGGCTGGTCCACGACATCGGCCACCGCCTCGTGCCCGGCGACGAAGCGGGGCACGGCTCACACGCCGCGACGGCGGTGGAGGGCCTGCTGGGACCCCGGGTCGCGCGCCTGGTCGCCCTGCACATCCCGGCCAAGCGCTATCTCGCCGCCGCCGACCCACACCTCGCGCTGTCCCCGGAGAGCGCCCGCACCCTCGGCTGCCAGGGCGGCCCCATGACCCCGCCGGAGGCGACCGCCTTCGAGGCCGACCCCGACTTCTCCGCGGCGATCGCGCTGCGTCGCGCCGACGACGCGGGCAAGGTGGTGGGCCTGCGAGTGGCTGCTCTGGAGTCCTGGCGGCCCGTCGTGCAGCGCGTGGCCGCCGGCTGAGCAGCCGGCCTGTCCGGTGCCTTCCTTACTGCGACCAGGGTTGCCCAGCGGTTCACCCGTCGGAAGGTGCCGGTGTGCATCGACGGCAGCCGCCGATCACACTGGCGACAAAGAGCCCCGACCGCGTGAACGGAGCGGGAGAGCCACGATGACCCAGCCGATCCCCACCTGTGAGGCCGACCGTCCGGCTGTGACTGGCAAAGTCCCCGACGATCTGCTGAGGGTGAGCGACCTGGACCCACAGACCCTGGTGGGACTGCTGGATCTGGCGGAGGGCATGAAGCGGGAGCCGCTGGGGTGGGAGGGCGATCTGCGAGGGGGCGCCATCGGGTGCATCTTCGAGAAGCCGTCCACACGGACCCGGGTGTCCCTTGCCACGGCTGCCCAGCGCCTCGGCATGGCGGCCATCGTGCTGAACCGCGAGGACCTGCAGTTCGGCCACGGCGAGACGGCCGGCGACACCGCACGCGTCCTGTCGTCCTACCTGGACGCGATCACGGTGCGTACCTTCGACCACGCCACGGTGGAGCAGATGGCCGACGCCTCGACGGTGCCGGTCATCAATGCCCTGTCCAACACCCACCACCCTTGCCAGTCCCTCGCCGACCTCCTCGCGCTGCGCGAGCACTTCGGCACCCTGGCCGGCATGACCGCCGCCTTCATCGGGGACGGCACGAGCAATACGTGCAATTCGTTCCTCGCGGCGTGTGCGGCCTCCGGCATGCACCTCGTCGTCGCCACTCCGCCCGGCTACGAGACGGAGGAGGACATCCTCGGCGAGGCCCGTGAGCTGATGGCACAGACCGGCGGTTCCGTCACGCTCACCGCCGAGCCGATCGAGGCTGTCGGCGCCGCGCAGGCCGTCTACGCCGAGGTGTGGGTGCCCATGGACAGACACCACGAACGCGCCGAGCGTACCGAACAGCTGTCCGCCTACCGGGTCGACGACGCCCTGCTCTCCCATGCACCCCGCGATGCCGTGGCCATGCACTGCCTGCCGGCCGTCCGCGGGCAGGAGATCGCCTCAGAGGTGCTCGACGGCCCCCGATCCCTGGTCTGGCGCCAGGCGGCCAACCGGCTTCCCACGGCCCAGGCGGTGCTGCACACCCTCGTCAACACGGCCCGCCGACGCAGACGCACCGTCTGACAGATCAGGTTCACTGGTCTCCGCACGAGCGAAGAGCTCCTCGCTGAAACCGATCACTGAGCCCCGGGGCTGAGATCCTGCAGGACGGCCTGTCCCGCGGCACGGTGCTCGGCGGCCCCGGCCGGGTCGGTCCTGTCGAGGACGGTCGCGATGCCTTCGTGGGCCAGCGCCTCCTCGTACCGATTGCCCAGCCGCGGCGCCAGCTCCAACGCCTGCCGGTGCAGCCGCAGGGCCTCTTCGAGGCGACCCGCAAGCCGGCAGGTCTCGCCGTAGCCGTTGAGGAAATGGACCTTCCAGTGCTCCTCGAACAGCTCGTCGAGCAGCGCGAACGCCTCCCGGTGGCAGGCCAGTGCCTCTTCGTACCGGCCCATCTGCCGCAGCGCGACGCCCAGGCAGTTGAGGCACCACGCCTGGTTGTGCAGGTGCCCGTCGTCGCGGGCCAGCGCCAGCGCCTGGTGCAGGTGTTCAGCCGCCTGGTCCGGTTCCTCCTGGGCGATGGCGACGCCGAGCGTGATCCGGGCCGTCAGAGCGGGCGGCCATGCGGGGTCGACGTGCGGGACGCTCAGCACCTCCCGGGCCCGCTGCGCCGCCTCCTCGCGGTGCCCCAGCTGCAGCATCGCCCAGGCCTCCGATGCGGCCGCGTGGGCCACGCCTGCCCGGCATCCGGCCTGCGCGTACAACTTTCCTGCCAGCCTGAAGAGTTCGAGCGGCTCCTCGACATGCCCCGCATCCCAGCTCAGATAGCCGCGCCGCATGGCCAGTTCGGCCTCCACCTGAGTGTTCTGCACCTGGGACAAACGGAGTTCGGCCGCCTCGTACGCGGCCGCAGCCTCCGCCGTCCGGCCCGCGTTGTAGCGCGCGAAGCCCAGGTCGCTGTGCGCCTCGGCCAGTTGCAGCGGATCGCCCAGGCGCTCGGCGGCGGCCAGCGACCGCTCGAAGAGGAAGTTGAGATGCGTCGTACCGCAGCGCCGAGCGAAGTACGCCCGCAGGAAGCGCGGAAGTTCGGACACGTGTACGTCGGAGCCGACGGCGGCCGCCGTCTCGAAGGCTGCGAGGAGGTTTCCGTACTCCGTGACGAGCCATGCCAAGGCCGCGTTCTTGTCCGTGAACCTGGGCAGCTCGGCCGGAGGCCGGCCCGCCGAGGCCGTACGGCTGGGGGAGAGGAACGGCATCGCGGCGTCGGCGGCGGCCGCCGCGTGCACGTAGTAGTCGAGCACCCGGCCGAGGGCCCGCTCGCGTTCGGCTGCCGAGTCCTGTTCCGCCGCGGCCCGGCGCGCGTGCTGGTGCACGAGATCGTGCAGTCGGTAGCGGCCCGGCGTCGGCTGCTGCACGAGGTGCGCGTCGACCAGGTCCTCCAGCGTTGCCCGGGCGCCACGCAGCGGCACCTCCGCCAGCGCCGCCACCACATACTCGTCGAAGGACGCCCCGGGCAGCAGGCCCAGCATCCGGAACAGGCGGGCCTGGGAACGGTTCAGCTGCCGGAGCGACATGGCGAACGCCGTGTCGAACTCGCTCGCACCCTCGGCCAACCGCTCGACCAGGATGCCCACGGTCCAGCCCGGCCGGTGCCGCAGCCGTGCCGCGGCCAGCCGCAGGGCGAGCGGCAGATGACCGCACAACCGCAGCACCTCGGCGGCGGACTCCGGATCACGGGCCAGCCTGCCGTCCGGGCCGCCGGGGTCGCCGCTGGCCCGGGCCAGCAGCTCCGCGCTCTCCTGCGGGCTCAGCACGTCGAGCGAGACCGGGGGCACCTCGTCCAGGCCGAGAAGCCGGTTGCGGCTGGTGATCAGGGCGACGGAATCGCCGGCGCCGGGCAGCAGCGGGCGGACCTGGTCGGCGTCGGCGGCGTTGTCGAGGACCACGACGACCCGTCGGCGGGCCAGTTCCGACCGCCAGCAGGCGGCGAGCTGCTCGACTCCCTCCCGCGGGACCCTCTCGGAGGGGACGTCGAGCGCGGCGAGCAGCATCCGCAGCACGGAGTCCGGGTCCATCGGCTCCCGGCCCTCGGTGAACCCGTGCAGATCCACATAGAGCCGGCCGTCCGGGAAGTCGGCGGCGAGTCGGTGCGCGGCGTGCACCGCGAGACAGGTCTTGCCGACGCCTGCCATGCCGTCCACGGACACCACCCGATGGCTGGCGACCGCGTCGAGTACGGCGGCGAGTTGGGCCTCCCGTCCGGTGAAGTCGGGTGCGTCGCGCGGCAGGTCGTTGCGGGGCAGCGGCCGGGCCTGGCGGCTGCTCTTCGGGGGTGCCGGCAAGGGGTTCGAGGTCCGCTCCCACACGGGACGCAGGGGGCGGGGGTCGCGTTTGACGAGGCGGCAGAGGGCGACCACCGCGGGCCAGGGCGGCACGGTCTGCCCGTTGAGGTAGCGCGACAGCGACGAGGAGCTGAGTCCGGTGTCCCGCGCCAGAGCCCGTACACCGAGCCCGGACAGTTCCTGCAGCAGGCGCAGCCGTGCCGCCAGCTCGTCCTGCGCCGTCCGTTCGTGCGTCTCCACCGGTTGCCCCGCCTCCCCGTCCCGTTCCGGCTGAAGTCTCGCGAGTCAAGTCGCCGCTGGTCAAGGCTGTTTCAGCTGTCCCACGGTGTCCCACCGCCGTGGCCGTTGCACACGGGGTCGGCTGTCATGGAGTCACGCCCCGACGGAAAGGGGCACCGACCCGGAGGAGGAGCGGACCGAGATGCAGTCCCGCATGCGGAACCCCGCCGTCGTACTGCCCGACGCGATGCAGCCCATCCGAGCGATCCTCGAGACCGTGCACTCCGCCGGCGTCGACGGCCGACTACTGGAGCTGGTGCATCTGCGGGTCAGCCAGATCAACGGCTGCAGCGCCTGCGTCGACGGCGGCGCCAGGACGGCCCGTAAAGCCGGAGTGAGCGACGAACGGCTGGCCACCGTCGCCGCCTGGCGGGAGGCACCGTACTTCACCGCGGCGGAGCGGGCGGCGCTCGCGCTGGCCGAGGCCGCCACGCGACTGGCCGACCGTCCCGACGCGGTGACCGACGAGGTCTGGGACACCGCCGCCACCTACTTCGACGAGCAACAGCTGGCCGCCGTCATCCTGATGATCGGCGTAACCAACCTGTTCAACCGGCTCAACGCCACCACCCGCCAGATCGCCGGCGCCCAAGGCTGACGGACACCGCGACGGCCCCACGGGTGAACCCCGTGAACAGCACCTTCGGAGAAGCCGTCCCTGCGGCACCTCTCCAGCATGAAGATGTACCCATCGATTCGTAGGCCAGGAGGAACCCGCCGTGAAGAACGTTCAGAAGCCCGCCAAGAACACCGCTGCGACCGACGAGGCGTCCGAGGGGTTTACCGACGAGGAGCGCGCCGCGATGAAGGAGCGCGCCCGGGAGCTGAAGGCGTCAGCACGCCGCGTATCGCGCGCCGACAAGGCGGCCGAGGACGAGGCCGCCGTACTCGCGAAGATCGCCGAGATGCAGGAGTCGGACCGCGTCATGGCCGAGCGGCTCCACGCCGTCATCAAGGCCGGCGCGCCGGAGCTGGCGCCGAAGCTCTGGTACGGCATGCCCGCGTACGCCAAGGACGGAAAGGTCGTCTGCTTCTTCCAGAGCGCGCAGAAGTTCAACTCCAGGTACGCGACGCTGGGCTTCAGCGACAAGGCCAACCTCGACGAAGGCACCATGTGGCCGGCCGCCTACGCCCTGAAGGAGCTGACCGCCGCCGACGAGGCGAGGATCAGCGAGCTGGTGAAGCGAGCGGTGAACTGACGCCCGCGGGCCAACGTCGCACAACACGCCCCGGACCGGGCAGCAGAGCGTGGCGACGAAGGGCTTCCCTCTGAACGCCCCCGCCTCAGAACACGGCCCGTACCTCTCCCACCTCCCGCCCACCGCCCAGCAACGGCATACGGCCGACGCGGTCGATCACGGGTGCGGTCAGGCCGGTCAGACGAAGCGCGCGGGCCAGGACCGGTCCCAGGGCCCGAGCGCCACCGTCCTCTACCTTGAGGGCCAGGGCACGGCCGTCGGGCAGGGCGACGGCCTGGACGGCCTCGGCGCCCACCTTCGACAGGGCGCCCGGTATCCCCTGCATGAGCCAGGTGTCATGGCGGCGGGTTCCGGCGACGTACTCGGGGTGGGCGCGCATGGCGTCGGCGACCCGCCGCTCGGGCGTGCCGGGCGGGGCCAGGACGAAGGAGCGGAAGGCCCGGGCGAGCCCGGTCAGACTGATCGCCATCAGCGGAGCCCCGCAGCCGTCCGTGCCGACGGCGGCCACCGGCTCGCCGGCCGCCTCCTCCACCACGGTGCGGATGAGCCGCTGGAGCGGGTGGTCGGGGTCGAGGTACGACTCCAGCGGCCAGTCCCGCAGTGCGGCGGCGGCCAGCATCGCCGTGTGCTTGCCGGAGCAGTTCATGGCCACCCGGTCGCGGCGAGCGCCCGCTGCCAGGTAGGACTCCTGCTCCTCCTGGTCCAGGGGGAGGGACGGCGGGCACTGCAGGTGTTCAGGGCTCAGTCCGTGTTCGTCGAGCATCGTGCGCACCAGACCGCGGTGGAAGGACTCACCGGAGTGGCTCGCGGCCGCGAGCGCCAGCCGCTCGCCCGCGAGATCCAGGCCGGCCCGCAGCACACCCGCCGCCTGCATCGGCTTGTTGGAGGAGCGCGGGAAGACGGGGGACATCACGTCACCCAGCGCCAGTTCCACCGAGCCGTCCGCGGCGAGCAGCACCAGGCTGCCCCGGTGCCGCCCCTCGACGAATCCGGAACGGACGACCTCGGCGAGGACCGGGGTGGCGACGATGGTGGCGGCAGTGGCCATGGCGGGCTGGGGCATCGGCAGTGACCTTCCGTACGCGGAGGGAGCCGACCTGCCCGACCGACCCCCGGGATCGCCGGAGCCGTCGGTCGTATGAGCAGGTGGTCCACCTGGGTTTGCGCGTCACAGTACCGCCGGGCGAACTCAGCGCCGCAGCCGTCCGCCGGACACTCCACGGGAGGCGCGGGTCAGCGGCACAGGGCTGTGTCCACGACACCGTCCATACGCGCCTTGGTCGCCTGGCTCGGCTGTGTGGTCACCGCGACGTTTGCGGCGCGACCGTCCTCGGTGGCGCCGCCTCTGGTCTCGTATCCCGTCATGCTGCCGCCGTGACCCCAGTACACACCGCCGCACGACAGCGGCGTGCTCACGAGTCCCAGCCCGTAACGGGCACCGGCGGGGACGGTGGTGCGCATCTGGTCCAGCTGAGCCTTCGGGAGAAGCCGGCCGGCCAGCAGCGCGGTGAAGAATCGGTTCAGGTCGGAGTCGGTGGACACCATCTGGCCCGCGGCCCAGGCCCAGGAAGGGTCCCAATCGGTGGCGTCGACCAGAGGCGCGCCTGCCGAATCCTGGTAGTAACCCCTGGGATGGCGCTCCCGGATCGTCACCTCGCCGGGAGCGGGGAAGTAGGTGTCGCGCAATCCGATGCGGCTGATGACGCGCCGTTCGATCTCCTCGGCGATAGGGCGGCCGGTGACCTTCTGAACGATCAGGCCGGCCACCAGGTAGTTCGTGTTGCTGTAGGCCCAATTCGTGCCGGGGGCGAAGTCGGCCTTGTGATGGAGAGCGAGATCGAGGAGTTCGCGGGGCTCGTAGTAGCGGATGTCGTCGCTGAGGTACTTGCTGTAGTTGGGAAGTCCGCTGGTGTGCGGGAGCAGTTGGCGGACGGTGATGTGGCGTCCGTCGATCCCGTCCCCGCGCACGAGGCCGGGCACATAGGTGTCGACCGGGGCGTCAAGGCCGATCTTGCCTTCGCCGACCAGTTGCAGCACGACCACCGCGGTGAACGTCTTGGTGTTGCTGCCGATGCGCACCTGACCGTCCCGGGGCACCTTCGCACCGGTGGCCAGGTCGCCGACCCCCGCGGTGTAGGTCCGGGTGTGGTCGTAACGGTCTGTGACGGCCGCGAGCGCGGCGGGCACACCGTCGGTGTCCACCAGTGCGTTCAGACCCTTTTGGAGGGTGTCCGGCCTGGCGGCGGCAGAGGCCGCGGGCGGCGCCAGAGCGCCCATCGTCATGACACCGACAGCCACTGCGGCTGCGGCCGACACGGTTCTGCGCCGACCACTCCGCCGCCCGGACGAACGAAACGTCTGCCATGCCTGCTCACGCACGAGCCAACTCCTACGGGACTATTGGGAAACCAGCGGCCTACGGCCCCAGCATCTCCGGATGCGACAGCGGGCGACGATCGTGCTACCCGCCCAACTCCAGGTAGGGCTGTCCCCCCCCAGCGCCCAGGCGTGCTGCGAGAGGTGCACCGTGGCGTGCAGCTCGTCCACTGCGTCGAGCAGGGCCATAGGGCATGGCCGCCGCGCTCAGTTCGTGCGGCGGCCGTGTCCGGCTGGTCGGGCGTTTGGTGGATGTGTCGGCGTGGGTAGTTCGCCGTCGCTGTCGGACGGGGTCCCAGCCGTGGGATCGACGGACGGCGTTGCGGCTGCTCCGGAGCCGACGTACGCAAGGGTGACGCTGCACCGGACAGTGCCACGCCCCTCCCGCACGCACGCGAGGAGAAGATGAGTGAGGGTCGTGATCACGGGCGCCTTCGGCTTCCTGGGACGCCGACTGGCCGCCACACTGCTGCAGACACGCACGTTTCGTGGCGCACCGACAACCCGGCTGGTGCTCGCCGATCGCATCGTGCAGCCCGACTTCCCGGCGGCGACGGACCCGCTCGTGGACGTAGTACACGGCGACCTGATCGACCGCCTCGACGAGGTGTTCGCGGAGCCGGTTGATGTGCTGTTCCATCTCGCCGCCGCGGTGTCGGCCGAGTGCGAGGCCGACTTCGGCCTCGGCATGCGCGCCAACGTGGACACCACCCGTGCCCTGCTCGACGCTGCCCGGGCGCAGGCGGCAGCCGGCGGGCCGACGCCCCGTGTGGTGTTCGCCAGCAGCCTTGCCGTCTACGGTTCGAGCCCTGAGCTGCCCCTGCCTGCAGTGGTCAGCGAGTCGTCCATGCCCATGCCGCGGTCGAGTTACGGAACGCAGAAGCTCATCTGCGAGCACCTGATCGCGGACTGCACGCGCCGCGGTTTCCTCGACGGACGCGTCGCCCGCCTGATGACCGTCGCGGTGCGCCCGGGCCGCCCCAACGCGGCCGCCTCCGGCTTCCTTTCCGGTATCGTCCGCGAGCCGCTCGCCGGACTTCCGGCCACCTGCCCGGTCCGGCCCGACCTGCACGTGGCCCTCGCCTCACCGCGACGGACCGTCCAGGGAATCCTCCGCATCGCGGAGGCCGAGCGCGGCGTCGGGCCGGGGCGGCTCGTAGGACAAGTGCCTGTCAATCTTCCCGCGCTCACGGTCACGGTCGCCGAGATGCTCGCCACGCTGCGGCAGGTGGCCGGCGATGCCGTCGCCGACCTGGTGACCGTGAATCCTGACCCAGCCATCGAGGCCATCGTTGCCTCGTGGCCCGCTGCCTTCGACAACAGACGCGCCGCCGCACTCGGTCTGGAACCCGACCCGAACTTCCTTTCAATCGTGGAGGATTACCTTGCCGATCACCCGGACGCAGTCCAAGGCGGTTGAGTTCGGGCCGAGATGCTCGGGTCGCTGCGCCGCCGCGAGCCTCGGTGTCGACGTGCCTGGTCCACGCAAAGTTCACTGGCCGGCGGAACGCAGGTCCCGGAGGTACCAGTCGAAGCGTGTGCCGTCCGTGCTGTGCGTCTGCCGGGCAAGGGTGAACCCTGCCCGCCGAGGACGGCAGACGCGGGATTCTCCGGCTCCACCTGGATCATCGCCTTCACCCCGCCTTCACCAGCCGCGTACCGGCAGGCCAATGGGACCGCGCGGGTAGCCAGGCCACGCCCCCGCCAGGACGGGGAGAGGCCGTACGCGACGTTCACCTGGCCGGGCGCCAGACCTTCGCCAGACAGCAGCGCAGCCAAGTGCCCCGCATGGATGAACCGGCATCATCGGCGCCGGCATTGGGGCTGTTGCCCGCCTGATGAGTTCGGCACCGGTTCGAGCGGGCCGGGGTCGTGGCAACAGGGCGTCAGGGGAGCAGCCTCACGGTGTTGCGGGCGCTGCTGCGGTCGGGTGCGAGGAGCTGCTGGGCGCGGCCACGGAGAAGTCGACCTTGAGTGCGTAGCGGTGGGCGACGTAGGAGCTGACCGTGAATTCGAGGGGGTTGCCGTGCTGGTCGACGATCGAGCGGGTCTCTACGAGCATCGGCGTGGTGGGGTCGACGTCGAGTTCGGGTGCGTCCTGGTCGGCTGTGCGTGCGGAGAGGACGGAGGAGCCGAGGGTCGGATGCAGTCCGAGGCGGCGCAGGGTCTGGTGCAGTGAGCCGGTCTCCAGATCGGCGGTGAGCAGCGCGTCGAGGGTGGCGGGGAACGCGGCGTGTTCGATGGCCACGGGCAGGTCGTCGAAGTACCGGACGCGGCTGATGGCGACCACGGACGCGGGTTGCGTGGTGTCGGCCGGGTAGAGGGAGGTGGATTCCTGCGGGGAGGCGGGGCGTACCGCGGCCTCCAGGACTCGGGAGCGTGGCGTCCGGCCGCCGGCCAGAGCCTGATCGTGGAAGCTCAGCAGGGTGCCGACGGGACGGGCCGCAGGAGCCTGACGCACGAAGCTGCCCCGCCCGGGCACTCGTTCCAGCAGGCCGTCGCGTTCCAGCCGGACCAGGGCGGCCCGCGCTGTCATCCGGGAGACACCGAACTCCTCCGCGACGCGAGCTTCGGAGGGGAACGGGTCGCCGTCGGCAGCGGCTTCGAGACGTCGGCGCAGCTGCTTCTCGATGCGCTCGTACAGCGGTTGCGTCGCGGCCATGGCGGGTGTGTTCCTCCTTGGTGGAACGGGTGGGTCGGCAGATACCAGTGTGATGCCGGTCGACACCGTCACCGACGCTGTATAGGCTGTATATACAGCCTACCCGAGGCAACCCTGAAGGAGAGCGCCATGTCCGTGGCCTCGATCGACGTCCCGCGCTGGGAAGGGCCCCTGCCCTCGCGCGACGAAGTGGCGAAGATGATCGACCACTCGCTGCTGCGACCCGAACTGAGCCTGGCCGAAGTCCAGGACGGTCTGGCGACCGCACTTGAGCACCGCACGGCATCGGTGTGTGTTCGGCCCGCCGACGTCCCGATGGCGGTCGACGCGCTCCGTGGCAGCGAGGTCGCCGTCGGCACGGTCGTGGGCTTCCCGCACGGCAGCAGCACCACGCGAGCGAAGATCTTCGAGGCCACCGAGCTGATCTCCCTGGGGGCGGAGGAGATCGACATGGTGATCAACATCGGTCGCCTGCGCGACGGTGACGCCGCGTTCGTCCAGGACGAGATCGCCGCCGTCGTCGAAGCCGCCGAAGGCCGCCTCGTGAAGGTGATCTTCGAGAACGCCTACCTCGACGACCAGCAGAAGACCGCCGGATACAGGGCCGCCGAGAACGCGGGCGCGGTATTCGTGAAGACCAGCACCGGGTTCGCCCCCGGCGGGGCGACGGCCGCGGACATCGCCCTGATGCGCCGCACCGTGTCCTCCGGTGTGCGGGTCAAGGCCGCGGGCGGTGTTCGCACCCTGGACGCTCTCCTTGAACTCCACCGACTCGGTGCGACTCGCTTCGGCGCGACGGCCACCGCGGCGATCCTCGACGACCTGGAAGGCCGCCGCAACGGCAAGCCGGCTGCCACGAGCGCAGCCGACAGCCTGATGGGCGACTACTGAGTTCGCCGACGGAGTGCCCTGAAGAGCCTGGATCGCCGAGGGGAGCGTCGGCCCGTACGTGCGCGGAGTCGCGACGCCGAGAGGCACCTGAATTCGGTGCGTCATGGAAAATTCGGTGCGTCATGCAAAACGCAGAGCGGGATCCCCGTGGTGTAGGAAAAGAACCCCGCTCCGAGCGCGGCACGTCAGTGCTTGAAGACGTCCTTCACCTTCTCCTTCGCCTGGCGCGCATCGCCCTTCGACTTCTCCATCTGCCCCTCGGCCGTCATCCGCTCATTCCCGAGCGCGCGGCCGACCGACTCCTTGGCCTTGCCCTTGGTCTGCTCCACCTTGGCCTTGGCCTTCTCGTTTCCGGCCATTGTCGTTCACTCTCCTAACCGAGTGCGGTGTCGTTGTCCGCCCCCTTCGGGTACCCGTGTGCGGTGGGAAAACGCGCACGAGACCGCTGAGCGGCGTCGACGGCTCTCTCGGTTTCTCCCGGCGCATGCGTGGGCAGTCGCCGGGTTGTCCTGCTGAGGTACCACCGCCACCTGCCCACAGCGGCCACCGGGAGGAACTGGCCGTAGGCGCTCCCGCTTCTCGCCCGATGACGGTGTGACCAGCTACCGGAACAGGTGATGAGCGTGACCCGCGTACGGCATCCGCATGACGACGCCCCCGACACCGTGGCGGACTTCCACCTACTGAGAACCCTTCCGGAGGGGCCCCGACGGGAGGGGCTGCGGGACGAGGTGGTGAGGGCCTGGCTGCCGATGGCTCACCGGATCGCCACGCGCTACCGCGACCGGGGCGAATCTCTCGAGGACCTGCGCCAGGTCGCCGCGCTCGCCCTGGTGAAGGCGGTGGACGGGTTCGACCCGGATCGCGGAGCGGCGTTCCCGAGCTACGCGGTACCGACCATCACGGGCGAGTTGCGCAAGCACTTCAGGGACCATGCGTGGGTACTGCGGGTGCCGCGCCGCACCCAGGAGCTGCGCCGGCGGGTCACCATGGTCTGTCAGGAGATCGCCCGGTCGGGTGGTGAGTTCTCGGACGCCGAGATCGCCGCGCGTACCCACCTGGGGGCGGACGAGGTACGCGAGGGGCTGTCGGCCCGGAACGCGTACGCGGTGCTGTCACTGGACGTCGAGCCGGCGGCGGGCGGAGCCGGCGGTGGAACGACGTTGGCGGACACGCTCGGAGGACCGGACCCGGGCCTGGAGACCGTGGTGGACCGAGAGTCGGTGCGACCGTTGATCGGAGCGCTGTCCGATCGGGACCGGCGCATCCTGGATGGGTGCACGACGCGGGGATTTCGGAGGGAACGTGGTGGAGCGACACACGGATTCCGTTGCACGGGGTCGCCATGAGACCGAGGAGGAGAGGGCGGACCGGCGGTGGAGCGAGCTGCTCCAGGAACTGCGAGTGGCTCAGACCGGCGTCCAGATCCTCTTCGGCTTCCTGCTCACTGTGGTATTCCAAGTCCGTTTCACCACTCTGTCGGACGCCGAACGGACCATCTATCTGGTGACGGTGGTCTTCGGAGCGGCCGCGACCGGCGCTCTCATCGGGCCGGTCGCGGTGCATCGCAGCCTGGCCGGTCGGCATCTCAAGCCGCAGACCGTGGACTGGGCCGCACGGCTGGCCATGACGGGTCTGCTCCTGCTGTTGTGCACGATGGCGAGTGCCCTTCTGCTGATCCTTCGGGTGGCACATCTGGGCGCGGTGGCGGACTGGATCGTCACCGCGATGCTCCTCTGGTTCGTGCTGTGCTGGTTCGCCGTACCGCTATGGGCCCGGGCTCGCGCCACCGCGACCGAGGACGCGGGAGAGCCGGCCACCCGCGACAGGGGCGGTGACAGCCGATGAGGCCGGGCGCTCCTCGGGGCCCGGCGCCTCGATGATGTCCAGGAACACATGCTCGGCCTGCGGCCACTCGCCGCTGATCCGCCTCTTGATCCGGACACAGACCAGCTCGACCTCCTCGCTGTCGAGCCCCGGGGCGAGATCGACGCGAGCGGCGACCAGTACGGAGTCCAGTCCCAGTCGCATCGTCAGCAGTGCCGCGACCCTGTCGATCTCGTCCTGCGACGCGAGGAAGTCACCGATCCGGTCGCGCAGTTCCGTGTCGACCGCCTCGCCGATCAGCTGGTCCCGTGTCTCCTGGGCCAACCGATAGGCCACGCACACCAGGAGGAGGCCGATCCCCATGGACGCGCCCGCCTCCCAAGCCACCTGGCCGGTCGCCAGGTGGAGCGCGATACCGCCCGCCGCGAGGAGCACACCGGCCACGGCCGTCGAGTCCTCCGCGATCACCGTGCGCAGAGCCGGGTCGGCCGATCCCTCCCGGTGCCGACGCGCCTGGTACAGGGCGCGGACCAGGGAACCACCCTCGGCCAGCAGTGCCACCCCGAGCACCGCCAGCCCCGCCAGGTAGCCCTTCAACGACTCCTGTTGGTCCACTCGCAGGGCCTGGACGCCCTGGTACACCGAGAAACAGCCGCCCATGACGAAGATCCCGACCGCGGCCAGCAGCGCCCAGAAGTAGCGCTCCTTGCCGTAGCCGAACGGATGACGGTCGTCGGCGGGGCGCCTGCTGCGGCGTACCGCGATGAGCAGGAACACCTCGTTCAGGCTGTCCGCGACCGAGTGCGCCGCCTCCGAGAGCAGCGCGGGGGACCCGGCCATGAGCCCGGCGAACGCTTTGGCCGCGGCGATCACGAGGTTGGCTGCGAGAGCGACCAGGACGGTGACCCGAGTGCGCACGTCCCGGGCCGTGGAGCCCCGATCGGGCTGCCCGTCCGTGCGCGTCACCGGCGCTGCCCTCCAGCCTGCCGTGCGGTCTTCGCGTCCCGCGTCGTTCCAGGGACGCGACGGTGACCGGGCGGAGTTCCCGCCCTCCGCTCCGGCGAGGATCCGACACCGGCGGCCGAGGCCCCGGCGTCTGCCTCTCATCGGCGACTGCCCCGGTGCGCGCCGTTCATGCGGGGCAGCGGAGGGCCTCGGTGGCAGGACGGGCGGGTAAAATCCGGAGACGTACGATTGCATGTTCCGGGACGCCCGCGTGACGGCGGAACGGAGGTTGCCTTGACCATTTCTGGGGGGCCCGCCGGGGCATCCGCCGACTGGGCCGATTCCGGATTCACCGGCCTGGCCGCGGAGATCGAGCGGCTCCGGGCCGACTACGCGCGCCGCCATCTGATCGATCTGGCCACGGGCGTTCTCGCCGCCCAGCTCGGGGTCTCCCTCGCAGACGCGGCCGCGCACCTCGACGTACTGGCCCGGGCGACCGGACTGTCGCCCGCGGATCTCGCCGCGGACGTCGTGAACTCGGTCGCGGCGCCGGGCGACCGGCCTGTCGTCCCGAGTCCGGTCCCGCCGCTCCAGGCTCGCCACCAGCGCCGCACCGCCGCGGCCGCCGAGGCGACGGACGGCGTCGGGGACGCGGCCCGGACGCTGCTCGAGGGCGCCCTCGGCCCGCTCGGGGCGGACAGCCTGTGGCTGTGGCGGTCGGCCGGGTCCGGCAGCCTGAGCCTTGCCGGGCACGCCGGGGTCGGGGCCTCGGAGGCCGCGGCCTGGCGCTGGATCCCGCCGGCCTGCCCCGAGCCGTTTCGCACCGCCCTTGATGGCGGCCTTCCCCTGTGGCTGGAGAGCGGTCCGGCCGAAGGCTGCCCGATGCCCGGAGTACGGGCGGATGCCGCCAGGGCCCTGCTGCCCCTGAGGCGTCAGGGGGAGACGGTCGGCCTGGCCCTGGTCGGCTGGCCTGGTCCCACACCGTTCGACGCCTCGCTCCGGCGCGCTGTCACCGACTTGATGGGCATGGCGATAACCATCCTGGACCACCCGGACAGCCCCATGCCGGCCGTGCCTGTGATGGTCGACCTTCTCGACGCTCTCACCCAGCCGGCGGCATTGCTGCAGACGAGCGACGCCACCGGGGCCGTGATGGTCGAACACGTCAACGGGGAGGCCGTCGTCGCCCTCGGGGGAGCGCTCTCGCCAGGCGACAGGCACCTGTCGCGAGTCTTCCCGCTGACCCACCAGTCCCTCGGCCGGCTGGTCCGGCGGGCCCGGCAGAGCCGCCGTCCGCAGAAGGCCGTCCGGCTGCCGGCGATCGCCCGCGCGGAGCCGCACGGGGCGCCCGCACCGCTGCTCGATGTCCGGGTCCTGCCGGCCGGAGACGCTCGGTACGTACTCCTGTGGAACACCGTGACCGACTCCGCCCTCGCGACCGGTCGTGCCGTTTCCCGGCTGCAGAGCGTCGCCACCTTCAGGGACAGCCTGACCAGCGGCGAGACCGTGTGGTCCGAGCAGGCCTACGACATCTTCGGGATGGGACGGGACGACGCCCCGGTGCCCCTACTGGCGCTGCGCGGACGGATCCACCGAGGGGACGACGGCGCCCTCACGGAACTGCTGCGCTCGCTCGTGGACGCCAGGACGGGGGCTCAGTCCGTGCTGCGGATCGTGCGCCCGGACGGATCGGTGCGGCATGTACGGGTGGCGGCGGAGCCGCTGCTCGACGGGAAGACGGTCACCGGTTTCGTCGGGGTGTACCAGGACGAGTCGGTGATCCATCGCACGGAACTCGCGCTCAGCGCGACGTTCGACAGCCTGACCGTGGTCCGCGACCAGGCGGAGCTACGGCACCGACTCGCTCTCCAGCTCCAGCAGGCCATCGTTCCCGAGGCCCCCGCCCCCCAGGAACTGCCCGGGGGCCTGGTGGTCGCCGCTCGATACCGTCCGGCGACGAAGGAGTACCAGGTCGGCGGCGACTGGTACGACGTGGTGCCGCTGCCGGACGGCAAGCTGCTGGTGGCCGTCGGTGACATCGCCGGGCACGGAATCGACTCCGTCACCGGCATGGTCGCGCTGCGCAACGCCCAACGGGCGCTCGCCTTCACCGGCGGGCCGCCCGGGCAGCTGATGGGGTGGCTCAACGAGGTCACGCTGCGCACCGGCGACGGGACCAGCGCGACAGCGGTGTGCGCCCTGTACGACCCGGACGCGCGGGACCTCGTCTGGTCGAGCGCCGGGCACCTCCCCCTCCTGCTGCTCCGGGACGGTCGCGCGCGGCTGTTGGAGACCCCTGAGGACATCCTGCTCGGCGCGGTCCCGTCGTTCCGCTATGCGGAGCGTCACATCGCGCTGCGGCCGGGGGACACGCTGCTGCTGTACACGGACGGCCTGATCGAGCGGCGGCACGACGGGCTGGGCCAGGGGCTCGCCCGCCTCGTCGCCGCGGTGGACGAACTTGCGACCGGCGGGCAGCTGGGGCCGCTGGTCGACGGACTGCTCGGCCTGGCCATGGGGGACACCGACGACGACACATGCATCGTCGCCGTCGGGGTGCAGTGACCGCGAACCGGAGCGGGGACGCGACCCGCCTCGCTGGCGGGCTTGGAAAGCGGGGACCGGCCTGGCCCGGTAGCCGTCACTTCGCCAGTCGCTGATGGATCATGGTGAGCAGCTCCGTCTCGTCGATCGGCTTGGCCAGGTAGCCGTCGGCGCCGGCCGCCAGAGCGCCGGCACGATCGCCGGGCATCGCCTTCGCGGTGACCACGATGATCGGGAGGTTCGCGCGGCCCGGGAGCCTGCGGATCTTCTCGATCGCCTCGTACCCGTCCATCCCGGCCATCATGACGTCCATCAGCACGAGCTCGATGTCGTCGCTTTCGGTCAGCAGTTCTATGGCCCGGCGTCCGCCGTCGGCGGTCACGACGCGCAGCCCATGGGTCTTCAGGACCTCTGTGAGAGCGAAGACGTTGCGCTGGTCGTCGTCCACGACCAGCACGGCCGCACCGGACTCTGCCGCAAGGGCTCCGGGAGCGGAAGGCTCCGGGAGCATGTGCTCCAGCGGCTGAGCGTCCTCACCCGTGGCAGGCGCCGCCGGCGCGGTTGGCTCCGTGCGCACGGGGAGGTACAACGTGAAGCGGCTGCCGCGCCCCGGTGCGCTCTCGACCCCGATGGCGCCGCCGATGAGCGTGGCGACCTCCCGGCTGATGGAGAGACCGAGTCCGGTGCCGCCGTAGCGGCGCGCAGTGGTGCCGTCGCCCTGCTGGAAGGCCTCGAAGATGTGCCGGAGGCGTTCGGGGGCAATGCCGATTCCGGTGTCGGTGACGCGGAAGGCGAGTACCGGTGCGGCACCGCACAGATCGGTGGGCGTCTCGGCGGCGTCGGCAGGTTCGACGCTCAGCGTGACGCTTCCTTCGTCGGTGAACTTCAGTGCATTGGAGAGCAGGTTGCCCAGTACCTGACGCAGCCGCGCCTCGTCGGTGGTGAGGGACTCGGGTACCTCCCGCGCCACCGAGACGGTGAAGTCGAGCCCACGTTCGCTCGCCACGGGACCGAACGCCGCCGTCAGGTGCTCCAGAAGATGCGACACGAGGAAGGGCTCGTGCCGGACGTCCATCTTGCCCGCTTCCACCTTGGACAGATCCAGGATGTCGTTGATCAGCTGGAGCAGATCGGAACCGGCCGAGTGAATGACCTCCGCGTAGTTGACCTGCTTCTTCGTCAGGTTGCCCGCGGGGTTCTGGGCGAGGAGACGGGCCAGGGTGAGCAGGCTGTTCAGCGGTGTCCGCAGTTCATGACTCATGTTGGCCAGGAACTCGGACTTGTACCTTGAGGTACGGGACAACTGCTGGGCGCGTTCCTCCAGTTCCTGCCGGGCCTGCTCGATGACCCGGTTCTTCGACTCGATGTCCTTGTTGCGTTCGGCGAGGAGGGCGGCCTGCTCCTGCAGTTCCGCGTTGGACCGCTGGAGCTCCTGCTGCCGGGCCTGCAACTCCTTCGTCTTGGAACGGAGTTCGTCGGCGAGATTCCTCGACTGGGCGAGCAGCGCGTCGGTGCGCAGATTGGCCACCAGCGAGCTGAGCACGGCTCCGGCGCTCACGACGAACCGGTCGAGGAAGTCGCGGTGCAGGGCGGTGAAGCTGTGGAGGGCGGCGAGCTCGACGGCGCCGAGCACCAGGTCCTCGACCACGATGGGCAGCACGACGAGTGCCGTGGGCTCCGCCGACCCGACGGCGGAGGAGATGGTGGCGTACCCCGGCGGCACCGTGTCGACGAGGAGGGCCCGTCTGTCGCGGGCGGCCTGGCCCACGAGGCCCTGGCCGAAGCGGAACCGGCGTGGCGTGCCCGACTCGGGCGGCTCGGCGAGCCCGTACCCGGCCGCCATGACCAGCTCGGGGCCGTGCTCGCCCTCTTCGACGACGAAGAAGGCGCCGTACTGGGCCGAGACCAGCGGCGGTACTTCCGTCATGATCAGCTGGGCTATCTCGGGCACGCTGCGGGTGCCCTGGAGCAGCCCGGTGATCCGGGCCAGATTCGTCTGCAGCCAGTCCTGCTCCTGGTTGGCCCGGGTCGTCGCGCGCAGCGACTCGACCATGGCGTTGATGTTGTCGCGCAGTTCGCCCACCTCACCGGGGGCGTCGACGGTGATGGATCGGGTGAGATCCCCCTCGGCCACGGCACTCGTGACTTCCGCGATGGCCCGGACCTGCCGGGTCAGGTTGCCGGCGAGTTCGTTGACGTTGTCGGTGAGGTCCTTCCAGGTCCCGGACACCCCGTGGACCGTGGCCTGGCCGCCGAGCTTCCCCTCCGTTCCCACTTCGCGTGCCACGCGCGTCACCTCGGCGGCGAACGACGACAGCCGGTCCACCATGGTGTTGATCGTGGTCTTGAGTTCGAGGATCTCGCCGCGTGCGGCGACGTCGATGCGGCTGGTCAGGTCGCCCTGTGCGACGGAGGTGGTGACCTGGGCGATGTTACGAACCTGGTTGGTCAGGTTGTCGGCCATGAAGTTGACGTTGTCGGTGAGGTCCTTCCAGGTCCCGGACACCCCGCGGACCCTGGCCTGACCGCCCAGCTTGCCGTCCGTACCGACCTCACGCGCCACGCGGGTGACTTCCTCCGCGAACGACGACAGCCGGTCGACCATGGTGTTGATCGTCTCCTTGAGCTCCAGGATCTCGCCGCGTGCGTCCACCCGGATCTTCTGCGTGAGATCGCCGCGGGCGACGGCGGTCGCCACATGGGCGATGGAACGCACCTGCAGAGTGAGGTTGTCCGCCATCGCGTTGACGCCGGTGGTGAGCTCATGCCAGGCCCCGCTCGTCCGCGGTTCGTGCACGCGGCTGCCGAGCACCCCCTCGTCCCCCACTTGTCCGGCGACCCGAGTGACCTCGGAAGTGAGCAGGGAGAGCCGGTCGACCATGTCGTTGTAGACCATGGCGATGTCGCCGAGGGTTCCGGCGGCATCCTCGGGGAGCTGGACGGAGAGATCTCCGTCCCGTACCGCGGTGAGCCCGGCGAGCAGTCGAAGCAGGCCGTCGTCATCCGAGCCGACGGCGGCCGGGGCCGCGCCGAGGCGTGCTGCTCTGCGCTTCGCCATGGAGCACCTCGTACGAGCGCGCGACACGTGGGCAAACAGGCCTGACTCCGGGGTGGCCACGCACCGTGTTTCCACTCTAGGACCGGTCCGGCGCTCCAGCTTCCGGGACGATGTCCACCTCGAACCAGACCGTCTTGCCGCCGTGAGAGCCGGGTACGCACCCCCAGCGCGCCGCGAGCCGCTGGACGAGATACAGCCCGTGCCCCGAGGTGCGAGAGGCGCTGTGCCGGCCGCGCGGACGAGGAGCCGCCGGGCTGGTGTCGCTGATCTGCACCCACAGTGCCCGATCGGTTGCGGTGAGGTGCAGCGCGGACGGACCGCCCCCGTGCGTGCAGGCGTTCGTGGCCACCTCCGACACCAGCAGCACGGCGTCGTCGGCGGCTTTCCGGCCGGGTCGGCCGGCGGATCCGAACCACTTGAGCAGCGCCCGCTGCGTGAGGGCACGGCATTGGGCGACCACTCCAGGTTCCGCCGGGAGTTCGTAGCGCAACGAGCGGTCGCCGGTCGGCTGCTCCGTGGTCCTGGCCACGCGCTGCGCCTTTCCGGCACATGCCGCATCAAACCACCTGATAGGGGAAGAATGAGTACAGGACGCTCGAACGACGGACCCCGCCGCGTTCACCGAGGCGCAGGCCCACCGCCACCGTCGAAGGAACCTCATGTCCACCGTCCAGACTTCCGCAACCTCTGCCCACGACACGGGCGCCGTCATGCGCCGCGAGGCCCTTGCCGGACTGCCCGAGATCACGCGGCCGACCCTGGTCTCGACGGATGACGCGCAGTCGCTCTCCGTGGCCCTCTTCCTCCGCCTGAGTGAACTCGAGGAGGGCACCCCCGAGTACTCCTATGTGCGCAACACCCTGGTCGAACTGAATCTCAGTCTCGTCAAGTTCGCCGCCCGGCGGTTCAGAGACCATGCCGACTCGGCGGAGGACATCGTCCAGGTCGGGACGATCGGTCTGATCAAGGCGATCAACCGGTTCGACGTCGACCGCGACGTCGAGTTCTCGGCGTTCGCCCTGCCGACGATCGTCGGCGAGATGAAGCGGTTCTTCCGTGATACGACCTGGGCCGTGCGGGTTCCCCGACGGCTCCAGGAACTGCGGATCGAGATGGCGAAGTCCGCCGACCGTCTGGAGCAGCGCCTCGGGCACCGACCCAGCCGCGGCGAACTCGCCGCTCAACTGCATGTCACCGAGGAGTGTGTGGCCGAGGGCGAACGCGCTGCCAACGGGTATGCCGCCCGGTCCCTGGACGCGCCGGTCGAGGACGACGACGCCGAGGCGCTGCGTCTCGTGACGCGCCATCTGGCCACATCGGAGCCGTCGTACGAACTCGTCGAGAACCTCGAGTCGCTGAAGCCGCTGATCGCGCGACTGGACGAACGGGATCGCCTCGTGCTGTCGTTGCGCTTCGGCGAGGAGCTCACCCAGGCGGAGATCGGTGAGCGTCTCGGACTGTCGCAGATGCACATCTCGCGTCTGCTCAAGCGGATCCTCGGTGAACTCAGAGCGGGCTTGGTCGACGACGAGCCGACCGCGCCCGAAGAGACTTCCGCTCGGGCCGGCGGGTGACCTCCACCCATACGACCTTGCCGCGAGCGTGATCCGGCTTCGCCTCGGATCCCCACGTGCGGGCCAGCCGGTCGAAGATCATCAGGCCGTGTCCACCGGGAAGCGCGGGCGAACGCGGAGTCTGAGCATGCGGATGCTCGGCGCTCGCGTCGGACACCTCGATGCGCAGCCGTTCGCCGGCGTACCGGAGGACCAGTTCCTCCGGGCCTCCGGCGTGCAGACACGCGTTGGTGACCACCTCCGACACCAGCAGCAGAACATCCTCGACCTGTTCGCGTGCCTCCGGAGTGGCGGCCGGCAGCCAGCCCCAGTCGGTCAACGCCGCCGCGGTGAAGTCACGGCAGCGGGTCACCGCCCCGCTTGTGCCGCGCAGGACGAGTCGTCTGACCTGCTCGTGGTCGGCGCCTGTCGTCGTCATGATCCCTCCGTCGGCTCCGACCGCCGCGCGTCACGTGCCCGCCTCGCCGTCCGTGAGTGCCGTCTCGACGTCCTGGAACACCCGGAAGATGTTGTGAGCGCCGGTGATCTCGAACATGCGGTCCACCGGCGGGTGCAGCCCGGCGAGATCCAGGCGTCCTCCGTGGTTCAGCATGCGCAGTCGGGCCTTGAGCAGGACGTTCAGCCCGGTCGAGTCGCAGAACCGCAGTCCCGAGCAGTCGGCGATGATCCGCCGTGCTCCGATTCCCTCTTCCAAGGCCTCCTTCAGGGGCCCTGCCGAGTCGTGGTCCACCTCTCCGGTCATGACCAGTACAACCGTGTCCGTCCGGGCCTCGGGCCGCACCTCCACGACGAGCCGATCGCGCCGGCCTGAGCCCGTCGCGTGATGGTTCGTTGCCCGCTCTTCAGCGTCCACGCCCACGCACGCCTCCTCCCTGCACCCGGGAACGGGCAGGATGCCCTGTAAGGGGCATATGCCCACATTGTTACTCGATATCCACCTCGCCGTGCGTCCATCAGCCGCGCAGCAGCGGCAGGACCCCGGTGCGGTAGTAGTCGAGGAAGGGGCCAGGTTGTGCCCGGTGACTTCGGTGTTCGCCGATGCGTGAGCGCGAGGTGTGCACGCGTGGTGAGGCGCACGGTCTGGGGTACCCGGGAGGCGTGCGCGCGGTGACGGTGCCCCGGCCAACGAGGCGACTTCCGCGACCGCCGTGACACCGACGCCGGGGCGCCACGACGGCGCCGGATCCGGGGAACGAGACGGAAGGCGGCCGCGCTGTGCCGGGGCTGCCCGCTGCACCGGGAGGCGACCCAGACCGTGTTCGGTGAAGGCGACACGGACGCATACGTCCTGCTCCTCGGCGAGCAACCCCGGGGACCAGGAGGGCCGGCAGGGCGGTCCGTTCGTCGGCCCCGCGAGCACTTCAAGTTCACGGTCTGCGAAGGCCGTAGACGTCGTATCCACAAGGCGGGCTGGTGGCGACCATTCACCCAACCGCAGTCCTCCGCGTCGACGACCACACGGACGTGTACGACGACCCCGTCGCCGACCTGCGACTGGTCGCGGACGTCCGCGCGGACGGCGACGGGCGAGCCCGGGGAGAGGTGAGAGTCAATGACCTTCCCGCATCCCGCTGACCGGGGCGGCGACCGGCGCCGGTGGTTCGAACGGTTCGCGGAGGGCGCGTCGTTGTTCACCAGCTCCCCTCTGTTCTTCCTGCTGTGCCTGGCGCTGGTCGCATGGATGGTGATCGTCCATGCCGTCGGGATGGGCACGGAGTGGCAGGTGCTCGTCGGGGACTCCATGACGGCCGTGACGCTGCTCCTGCTCGCCCTGCTGAAGAACTCGGAGCTACGGGCCGAGCGCGCCATCCAGCGCAAGCTGGACGCCATCGCCGCGGCCCTGCTCGAAGTGCAGGAGGGCGCGCCGGGCAAGGCGCACGAGGACCTCAGGGCTGCCATCCGTATGGAAGAGGAGATCTGACGAGAGGATCCGCAGAACGGCCGCGTGGGGAAGCGGTGGGAGCGCCAGTGCCCGCTCCGGGAGGCAGGCATGCCGGAGCGTCCCGACGTCGAGGGCTTCGGCGTACTGATCCTCTCACCGAGTCCCTCACGCCAGGGTGCGCTGGACGCACTCGGTGACGACACCCTGAAGGCTGCCTGTGCGCTCCATGAGCACCCGCTGTTCGCGGGCGCCGTTCCCCCGGCTCAGCAGCTCGGTGACGGCCCTTTCGACGCGGGCCGCGTCGCCGCTCTCGATCAGCGCATCCCCGGTGTGTTCCAGCAACGAGCGCACCACGTCCGCGGCGGGTCGGGGCCGCATGGTCGTGGGGTCGAGGAGATCCTGCCCCAGGCCCGACCGGGCGGCCTGCCAGGCGGCCAGCCGCAGCAGGCTGACGCTGTGGTCGAGCGGTGCCCTGCCCGCCCGCCAGTCGCGCGCGGCGGTCTCCACCAAGGCCCGGACCAGCGTGGCGACGAGCACGGCGGTGTCCGCGCACAGGCACACGTCCGCCACCCGGATCTCCACCGTCGGAAAGTGCGCGCACAGACGGGCGTCGAAGTACGCCATCGCCTCGTCCAGGATGACTCCGGTGGCCACCATGTCCGCCACCAGCCGGTGGTACCGCTCTGCGGACCCGAACAGCTCGGCCGGCCCGGCCGACGGCCAGCGCCCCCAGACCCGGCTGCGGTAGCTGTCGTAGCCGGTGTCGAGACCCTGCCAGTACGGAGAGTTGGCGCTGATCGCACAGAGCACGGGCAGCCAGGGCCGGATCCGGTCGAGAACGGCGACGCCCTCCTCGTCGGACTCCACCGACACATGCACATGACAGCCGCAGGCCAGTTGGCCCCGGCTGGCGATCCCGTACCGCTCGGCCATCCACTGGTAGCGCTCGTTCACAGTGATCGACGGGCTGACCGGCAACGGGGAGGTGGCGAGTGCGGCGACCGCGCATCCGATCTCGCCGGCGTGCCGTGCCGCCTCCTTGCGGCAGCGCACGATCTCGGCGCCGAGGTCCACCATCTCCGACTGCGGCTGCGTGGCGAACTCCAGCATCTGCCCGAACAGCTCCTTCTCGAAGACGTCCTGTCCGGGATCGTCCTCGGCGGCACGGGCAACTACGGCGGCCGACACCGCCCTCGGCTCCCCGCTGTCGGGGTCGACCAGGAGGAGTTCCTCCTCCACTCCCACGGTACGCACCTGATACCGCCCTCCTGCTGCTCAGGCCATCGTGAGCTTGCCGTGCCATGGGACCGCGGCTCGGCCGCCGACTGGCGGGGGGATGAGGACTTCGATGCCCTGGTCGGGACGGAGCCCGCCGACGGTCATGACCACGCCGATCGCCTGGTCGATCACAGCGTGTGACACGACGGCTTCTTGCAGCTGGTGGATCTCCCAACGCAAACAGCTGATCTTGATGTGGAGATCTTCGCAGGTCAGGTGGGCGCCCACTGCGGTGCGCTCCGTGTGGTCCTGGTGTGAGCAACCCATCGTAATCACGTCCCAGAACTGGTTCTCCGCCCTGGACTGTCGCCGCCGACGTCGATGGCGAGGAGGACAACCTCGCGAGTACCCACAGTACGCGCGTACGTGCATCAGGGGCCCGATGCGGAGGGCGTCGTCGGCCCGTGTTCGCGCCGCGCTTCTCCCGGCGGTCGGGGTTGTCGTCGGCCGCCCGTCACGCCCCCTTACGCACCACCCGAGTCACCTCGCGCCCGATCTCCGGTGTGACGCGGCCGTCCGGGGCGGGGATGCCGAGCGAGGTGGCGAGGCTCGCTCCATGGAGGTCGACGGCCGACTCCATCAGCTGAGACAGGTTGTCGACGGCCGACCGGCCCCGGACGACGGCCGTGAGGAGCGTTCCCAGTCCTGCAAGACCGAGGGGCCACCAGACGGCTCCGGCGAGGGTGTAGAGAACTCCCCAACCAGCGACCGTGGCCGACCTGTTGAACGCATCCCTGCGCTCGTCCAGTACCGCCCGGGCTTCCTCGGGCAGCACCAACCACAGCCGTGGCCAGCCGTGTTCGAGGTCGAGACCGTACTCGATCCGGACGCGGGTGCTCAGCGCCGCGATGCTGTCACCCATGTGAGTCGGCCTCGTCGGAGGGGCCAGCGCGATGCGATTGCGTCGGTACGCCAACTGGGCCAGGACCTCGTCCGACTGACCCTGGCGGTAAGCCTGTTCATAGCGCTCCTGGGCGCGACCCCAGCGGCGACGGCGTCGACCGGTCAGTGCCTCGCCCGTACGTCCGGGCCACTGGCCGAGCCACAGCCAGTGAACGGCCCTCCCAGCGCCCTGCGCCAGCAGCCCCGCCCAGGCCGACAGCAGTACGGCGCCCAGAGCGGCGGCGGCGAGTTGGCCACCCGAGGCCCTGCCCTGCTGGACTGCCGTCACGAAGTGTTCGTCGCCGGGCCACGACCCGGAATGCATCCGTCGGCCCACCGCAACGCAGGAGACGAAGAGAGCGCCTGGCACGACGAGGAGGGAGACCCACTTGCCGGCCAGTTGCTTGGCGAGCTCGTTGAGGAAGGAGTTCACCGAGCGCGCCGCTCCGGCGTCGCCCGCGCCAACGGCTCCTCGAACAGGTGGCATTCGGGCGTCGCCACACCCGGCGCCCGTACCCAGTCCCGGTCGCACCGCCCTGCGGGACAGACGAACAGTCCGTCGACCGGCACCCCGGGAGCCACCCCGGGCACCCCGACGACCGACCTGGCGCCGACGGCCGGGATCCCGAACTCCCGTCCCAGCTCGTCGAGTTGTGCCAACACGTCGGTATCCGTCCGCATACGGTGCACCAGCTCCGTGACTTCGTCCGCGCGGCCCTGCGCCGCGGCGAGACGGCGCAGGAGAGGGAGGGCCTCACACCATGCCGCGACATCCCCCCGAGGTTCCATGCTGCCCCTTGTCGCTTCTGGAGAAGACGCGTCAGCGTCGCTGCATGATGGTACGGGCGCCACACGCCGAACAGCCACCGCGGGGGAGCGATGGAGCAGATGAGAAACTCACCACTCACCACTCTGCAGTCACGGCTCGGACGTTTCGCGTCCACCGCCGATCCGACGGAGGTGCTCGGACCCGAGGCCGACACGGCGGCCGGACTCCTCGCCGAGTCCTTGGGCACGTCCTGGAGCGACGAGGCCGCCCACGCCCTGGGCTGGTACCACTGGTTCCGCTGCCTGGCCCAACAGACCTACGACGGAACGGACTTCCACCACGCCCTGGAGCTCTTTCGGCCCCTGTGGGCGCGGATGCCGGATGCGGTGCCGGACGCGATCGGCGCGGTACTGGCGCGGGAGTCCGCCGCACCGCGACGGATCGAAGAAGCCCTGCAGCTCGGCAGCGAGGCAGCCGACCGCGCCGCCGCCCACCGAACCACCGGCGATCCGGCGCAGTTGAGCGAGGCGATCGGTCTGCTCCGACGCGCCATCGGCATGCTGCGGGAGATCGACGCTCTGCCGGAGATGCTGCAGATCAACCTGGTGGAAATCCTTCTGCAGCGGTACGCGAGAGACGGTGATCCCGGCTCTCTGGAGGAGGCCGTCGGCTGGGCCTCGCGCACGATCGACTCCCTCGCGTCGGTCCCCGACGAACAGGCCGTACCGCTGCTCGGCCCGTTGGGGGGAAACCTGCTCAACGCCTACCGCCACGGCGCGGCCGGCCCCACGGGCTGCGATCCGCGGCTGCTCTCCATGGCCGCGGTGGCATGGGACCGTGTCCAGGAGAAGGCCACGGACCAGGAGACACGGGTACAGGTGCGGCTCCGACTGGCCGCGGCTCTCATCGGGGGCCACCTGCGCACCCCGTCCGCCGAGTGGCTCCAACAGGCCGCCGCCTACATCGAGCGCGTGTCCGAGGAACACGATCCGGCCGACCCCCGCTCGCGTCGCGTCCTCGACATCCTCACCACCGTCGTACCGCTGCATCTCGCCCAGGGCGAGCCCGCCCTGCTCCGTGTACGAGCCCTCGTGCTGCGCAGGCTCATCGCGCACCCGGGAGTGAGCGACGGTCAGCGTCGCGCATACCAGGCGGACCTCGGCATGTGTCTACGGATGACGCACGCTGCCACGGGCGAGGTCGCCGCGCTGGACGAGGCGGTGGAGGTTCTGGAGGCTGCGCTCTCCCGTTCGGACGGGTCGGGGCCGGACGCCGTGGGCCGGATGGTCGGTCTCGCCAACGCCCTCAAGACGCGTGCGCACGAAGGGCGGAGAGAGGACATCGGTGCCGGAGCCGGTGAAGGTGCGCGACACGACATCGCGGCGGCCGAACTGTGGGCGCGCCGTGCCCATCAGGCGGCCCCGGAGGAAGCCGGAACGCTGTCCTGTCTCGGCAATGTGCTGCGGGTGAAGGCGCTCCTGCTGCGCGACGTGGAGGCCATGCGAGAGTCGGCGCGCCTGAACCATGCGGCCGCACGAGCGTTGGATCCGGCCGATCCGGCCTACGTGGCGCAGCTGATGAACGCCGGGCTGTCCCACCAGGAGTCGGCCACAGCCACCGGCGACCTCTCCGACGCCGACAACGCGGTGACCGTGCTGCGGACGGCGGCGGAGCACGTCGATGCTCGACACCATCAACACGTCGCCGTGCGCGTCGAGCTGGGCCGCTCGCTGACTCTGCGGGGCGAACTGGGCAAGGACCGGCAGGCCGTGACGCAGGGCAGACGTCTCCTCGCATCGGTCGTCGCCGAACTCCCCGCCGACCACCCCGAGGTGCGCGGCGCGAAGTCCGACCTCATCGACTCCTACCGTGTGGAATTCCAACTCACCCGGGAGGAAGCGGCGCTGGACGAGTCCCTCAGGCTGGCCCGAAGCCACCTGGAAGACCCCACGCTGGACGAGGACGAGCGCGGTCTGCTCCTCGGCAGATGTGCGGGTGCCCTCTCCGCCGCCTACGCCAGCACGCAGGACAGAAGGCTCCTCGACGAGCTCGTTCCCGTATGCCGCGCCGCCGTACGCTTCGCCCGGGAAGGCTCCTTCCGCCGGGCCCAGTCCCTGCTGGAGTTGGGCGTCTGCCTGGTCTCCCTCTACGAGGTCTCACGGGACAGCTCGGCGCTGCTTGAGGCCATCGACGTACTCGAAGAGGCGGCATCGGGCCCCGAAGCCTGGCGTACGACGCCGGAGGCCATGGCGAGACTGGCGGAAGCCAGGCTGCACCACACCCGGCAGTCCGCCCCCTTCATGGACATGGCCCGCAGGGCCCGAGAGAGCAGTCCCCGCATCTTCACGGACCTCTTCGCCCAACCCCTCGCCGCGTACGAGCACGAACTCGACGCGATCGTCGACCTCTGCCGGAAGTCCCTGGCACTGCGCGTCCCGGGCGGTCCGGCGCGCTCCGTCGCGCTGTCCTACCTGGCCGTGGTGCTACTGGGCCGCGCGCGGGACCGTGCGTCGGCGCAGGACGCCCGGGAAGCCGTCGAACTGCTGCGTGAGGCGATCCGGACAGGTCCTGCCGACCACCCGGACCGGCCGCTCTGGGGCACCAACCTGGCCAACGCTCTGCTCGACGTCCACCGGTACGACGCGGACGCGGCGCTGCTGGACGAGGCCGAAGCCGCGACGCGCGAAGCCATGGCCGTCACGAGCCCGGACGACGTACGGCATGTGCGAGCACGGCTGGTGTTGTCCCACGTCCTGGCGCGACGCGACGGCGGGACAGGACACTCTGCCGCGGACGTGCTCGAACTGAGGCGCCAGGTCTACCGAACTCCCCACTTCTCCCTTCCAGATCGCATCGATGCCGCCAGGGCGGCTGGTGGCCTGGCCGCGAGTGTCGGCGACTGGCAAGGCGCGGCCGCACACTACGAATCCGCGGTGGACCTCCTGCCGCTTCTGGTCGGGCACCGGCTCGCACGGTCCGACCGCGAGCTGCTGCTCGCCGACGAGTTCCTCCTCGCCTCCCAGGCCGCGGCCTGCGCCCTGCAGCTGGGCGATCCCGAGAGGGCACTCGACCTGCTCGAACGCGGACGGGGCATCCTGCTCGGACAGCTCACCGAGACACGTCGCGACCTGACGGACCTCCGAAGCCAAGCACCGCAACTGGCCGATGAGTTCAGCCGGCTCAGCCAGGCCATGACCTCCCTCGGCGCGAGCACCGACGAGGCCTCGACCCACCACCCCGGTCCCACCAGGGACGAGCACCGGCTGACGGTCCGCTCCTGGGAACGCGTACGCGACAACATCCGTGCTCTGCCCGGATTCGAGAGCTTTCTGCGGCCGGGAGTACCTGACCTCGGCGCACTGACCGCGGCCGGCCCGGTGGTGGTCGTCAACCTCGCGACCCTGCGCAGCGACGCCATCGTCCTCGCCGAGGGCACGGCGAACAGTGTGCCGTTGCCCCGGGCCGACCTGAGGTCCGCGTCGGACCGTTTCATGGCCTTCAGCTCGGCGGTCCGCGCCCTGCACGACCCGCACGAGCCCGCTGAGCGCCGCTGGGAGGCAGGCACCGTCGTCCTCGACACACTCGCCTGGCTGTGGGAGGCGATCGCCGAACCAGTCGTCCGGCACCTGGGTCTCGAACGCGGCGTCGACCACCTGCCACAGCTGTGGTGGTGCCCGACCGGCATCCTGAGCTTCCTGCCCCTGCACGCGGCCGGGAGGTACACCGGCGATGCCCCGGAGGGAATCGCCGACCACGTCATGTCGTCGTACACGACAACTCTCAACGCACTGCGCCCGAAGACCGCCGAACACGACAGACCCAGCCGCTCCCGCGTCGGCCGCGATCCGCGCCTGCTGGTGGTCGCCACCCCGGACGCGCCCGGAGCGGCACCCTTGCGGCACGCCGCCGCGGACGCGCAGGCACTGGCCGAGCTGTTTCCCCGGACCACAGTCCTGACCGGCGGCGCCGCTACGAAGCAGGCCGTGCTCCGCGAGCTCACGCAGCACTCCTGGGCCCACTTCGCCTGCCACACGCAGGCGGACATTCTCGGCAGGACCGCCAACAAGCTCGTGCTGCAGGACGGTTCACTGTCGCTGCCGGACATCACGGCGCTCTCCCTCGACGCCGAGCTGGTCTTCCTCGCCTCGTGCGGATCCGCTGCCGGCTCCTACCACCTCGCCGACGAAGCCCAGCATGTGGCCTCATCGTTCCAGCTGGCGGGCTTCACCCATGTGATCGCCACCCTGTGGGAGGTCGCCGACGGCGACGCCACCGAGTTCACCACGACCTTGTACGGCCTCCTGACGGAGGGAGTACCACCGGCCGAGGCGATACACCGAGTGACCCGCGACCTGCGCGAGCGCTATCCACGCAGCCCATGGCTGTGGGCCCCTTATGTGCACATGGGGCCCTGACCGGGCGAGAAGCTCATGTACAGATGGGACCCGGACGAACCGTCCGACCGAAGTCAGTCGGTTTCGCGTTCCAGTACGCGGCGCGCGGCCTCGGCTTCCGCGGCCGGAGGGGAGAGTTCGTCGAGGGTGTCGAGCTCGTCATCCGATTCCAGTTCCCGTTCCCAGGCCGCCGCGAGCTGCTCCTGCTCCTGCCGCGGCTTGGCGCCGATGGTCTCCCGGTGCTCCGGGTCCAGGGCCGCCAGGAAACGTTCGACCGAGTCCGTCGGCATACCGTGCTCCTTGTCGCCGGAAGGGGATGCACACCCCGCCCAGCATGGCCAACCGGGCTCATCCCGGCCGCCCGACACGGCCTGGGACCACCCTGATGGCCCCGCCGTACTCATCACGCAAACCGAACGAGAGTACAGCTTCGTCTTCTCGGCGCCCTCGGACAGCCGCCAGTCGGTCACCGTCCAGCGGGCGGTCGACGCCGGGGCCCGGACTCACGCACCTGACGGCCAGGCCGTCATCTCCGATGCCGAGGTCGCCTTCGGTGCGTGGCCCGACATCGTGGAGAGCGGTGGCTACCGCTTCTCCGCCGCGGCCGCGCAGTGATCCCGAGGAACTCGGCGGCGGGCCGATCGGGGTGTGGGCACGGGACAGTCTGCGGCAGGACGGCCGGCTCGTCTCCGTCGACCGGGGGACCCACCCCTCCCTGACCGCGTACTTCAACGCCGAGGAAGTCAAGGAGAAGTACTACGAGGGTGAGCCCGCCGACGACTGGGACACCTACCTGGAGCCGTGGAGTGCCGTACTGGCCCACACCGGCGGCTACAGCGCGGAGGAAGCCGAGAAGACGCTGCGTACCGCCTGCCGGACATGCTCCGATACGACCGCAGCAAGCCGGTCGCCTGTCCCAACGGCCGCAAGCTCACCGACGACGTCACCTCCGCGCGGCTGGCCATGGTCTTCGGCGGCAAAATCACGGACGACCACATCGGCCCGCACACCGATCTTCTTCCCGAGTCCCCCTACCTCGGCCACCCGCACCCGGTCTCCTGGCCACCTCCGTCGGGGAGGGGGATGTCTGTACGGGCTCAACTCCCTTGCGGCACAGGAGAAGCGGGTCCCAGCGGCGCGCGTTCGGCAGCGCTCGGAGCCGTCAGGGCGAGTCGGCGGTGGATGCGGCGGAGCATCAGGCGGGCCATGAAGGGGTGGACGCGTTTGACCACCGCCCAGTACAGCCGGCCGCGCCAGTTGTGGATCCTCACGACCGTACTGAGCGTGACCTGACGGTCGTCGACGTGGATCGAGGCGCGGAAGTCGAGGTGTCCGGCGTCCTCGCCCAGGAGCACTTCGCCGCCCTCGCGGCCCACCACCGGGAAGGAGGCGCCGCGCAGGACAGCCCGCCAGGGCTCGGGGTCCCGCGGCATGCCGGGACGCATCGCCATGCGCCAGGCGTCGGAGTAGTCGGTCTGCTCGAAGACGGCACGGACCAGGCGGGCGTCGGTCGGGAGCGGGCCGCCGGTTGCCCTTTCCCACGTCAGTCGGTGGAGCAGCCGGACCCACGGCGACCAGCGGACGGGGTTGGGCACCGTCCCGGTGACGGCCCGCTCGATGTTGTCGAAGAGCTCTTCGATCACCGTGTCGTGCATCCAGCGCACCGCCAGAGCCCAGCCCAGCACCATCGGGCCGCGGCGCTGCAGCTCCAGGGTGTGGCGCACGCGGCAGCGGTCCGGCCCCAGCGACTCGACGACGAACTCATGGTGGCCGCTCATGGGCGGGTTGAAGTCGAAGCGGGCGCGGCGGCCGGGCTCGTACGCGGAGACGCGGTAACGGACGAAGCCGTGGCCGCCGTCGGCACCGACGCCCAGGGGGCGGTCGAAGCGCATCGGGGGCCAGGCCGGCGCCGGCCAGACCGGGTCGTGGGGCGAGGAAAGCCGCTCGAGGAGGGTTCCGACCGTCTGGGCGGGTGCCTCGATGGTGCGCTCATGGACATTGCGGATCGTGCGGAACCTGCGCATAGCGGGCCTCCATACGCTGCCGTATGTTGTCGACCATACGGTAGCGTATGGACATGGTGCAGCGGCATGCGGAGGGGCCCCGCACGGGCGGGCGGAAGCGACTTACCGCGCAGGACTGGGCGGACGCGGCCCTTTCGGCGATGGGTGAAGGCGGTCTTGCGGCGGTCGCCATCGAGCCGCTCGCGGTACGCCTCGGCACCACCAAGGGCAGTTTCTACTGGCACTTCGCCAACCGTGAGGCGCTGATCGAGGCTGCGCTCGACCGCTGGGAGCAGAAGTCCACGGAGAGCGTCATCGCCGGGCTGAAGTCCGAGCCGGATCCGGCCGTGCGGCTGCGCAGGCTCTTCGTGGAGGCGTCCGAACTCGCGGCCGAAGACCCGCTGGAGGTCTCGCTGCCGGCCTCGGCCGGGCATCCGCGAGTCGCTGCCGTGCTGCGCCGGGTGACGGAGCGTCGGGTCGGCTACCTGGCGGAGCTCTTCATCGAGTTGGGCTTCCGTCCGGACGAGGCGCGCCGCCGCGCACTGCTGGCGTACACCGGCTACCTCGGCCACGCGCAGCTGGCGCACGCGGTGCCGGAGACGCTTCCGGCCGGCGAGGAGGGCGAGCGCTACGTGGCCTCGGTGCTCGACACTCTGATGACGGCCACACCGGAGTCCTGAAGTGTGCCGTAGGGATCAGGCGCCGGTGACGACCCGCATGAAGACGACCGGTTCGGTGCCGTCGTTGCGGTAGGCGTACTCCTGGTCGCTGGCGATGACGGCACTCTGCCCGGGCGTCACCACCTGGGGTCCGGTCTCCGGTGTCAGGGTCAGGCGGCCGGCGAGGACATGGTGGATCTCCTGTGCGCCGGGGCGGTCGGGTTCGGCGTCGTAGTGACCCCCGGGGGCCAGGGTCCAGCGCCACAGTTCGGCCCGCGGGTCCTGTGTCGCCGCGAGGAGCAGCGCGTGGCTGCCGTCGGCGTCCTGCCACACGAGCGTTCCCTCGACCCGCTCGTCCGCCGCGTCACGCGCCGGCAGGGCCAGGGCGGCGAAGTCGGTGTCCAGGGCGCGTGCGACGCGGTCGACGGTGGCGAGGCTCGGGTTGGCCTGACCCAACTCGATATCGGTGAGCATCCTCCGGCTCAGACCGCCGACGTCGGCCAGTTGCTGCACGCTCCAGCCGCGCTGTTTGCGCAGCGCCCGGATACGCCCGCCGATACGGGCGACGAACTCCTGCGTGGTGCTGCTCCCGGCGGCGACCTCACTGTTCATGGTGAGCACTATAGTGCACAAAAAGCTTGCCCGGATCGCTGGGTGAGCAATATATTGCTCATCATGCGAGTGATCACCACTCCCCATGTCTCCGAGCGGGCCGTGCTGGCCGCACTCCGCGAGGCATTCGGGGATCCTTCCCACAGTGAGGTGGCCGGCCCCGGCCAGTTCGTCGTCGACCTGCCCGACGGCGGTGACGTCATCCACTATCCGGCCGTGTTGCCCGGCGCCGGGGTCTACGCGGTCAAGGTCTCTCCGTACCTGCCGCAGGCGGCCGGTCCTGCCGTGGTCACCGCCTGGACGATGCTGGTGAGCCTGGCCTCCGGGCAGCCGGTCGCGCTGCTCGACGCCTCGGGTCTGACCGTGGAGCGCACCGCGGCCACGACCGTGCTCGCCGCCGACCACCTGCTTCCGCCGGACGCCCGCAGCGCGGCCGTCATCGGGTACGGCCGCGTCGGCCGCGCGCACGCCCGCTACCTGCGCCATGTCCGTCCCGGCATGACCGTTCGCGCGTACTCACCGCTGCGGCCCGAGTGCGTGGACGACGGCGTCGAGGCCGTCGACGGCATCCAGGAGGCCCTGGCGGGCGCGGACCTGGTGATGCTGTGCACCTCGGCGGCCGACGACGTGGTGGACCCCCGGACCCTGGCCCCCGGCGTCGTCGTCACCTCGATCTCGACCAACGCTCCCGGAGCGCGCGAGATCCCGCCCGCGGCGGTACCGGAGCTCGAGGTGTACCTGGACGCGCGCACCACTCTCGACGTGGCCACCGAGCTGGTGCAGGCCGCCACGTCCGGCTGGGACCCCACGGCGGTGCGCGGTGACCTGGCCGGCCTGGTCGCCGACAAGGCCCGACGTCCCAGCGGACAGCGCCCGGTGTATTTCCGGTCCGTGGGGCTGGGCATCGAGGACGCGGCTGTTGCCTGGGCCGCCTACGAGTACGACAACGAGACCACCGAGGGACGGTCCTGATGAAGATCCGCGAGTTCGAGGTCGAGCGCTGGATGAGCGACTACGAGGAGACCTGCCGGTACAACCTGGCCGAGACCTGCGTCCGTTCGCTCACCACCGGCGAACTGCTGGCACTGTCCGGCCGGCGCGAGGACGTACTTGCCGAGCTGGACACCACCCCGCTCACCTATGGGCCGATCCCGGGGAGCCCGCGTCTGCGCGGCCTGGTCGCCGGGCTGTACACGGCCCAGGGCCCGGGCAACGTGCTGATCAGCCACGGGGCGATCGGCGCCAACGCCCTTGTGCACGCCACCCTCGTCGAGCCGGGTGACCACGTCGTGGCCGTGGTCCCCACCTACCAGCAGCACTACTCCATTCCGGACAGCTACGGCGCCCGCGTCGACCACCTGCCGCTGCGCGAGGAGAACGGCTGGCTGCCCGATCTCGACGAACTCGACCGCCTGGTCACCCCGGCCACCAAGCTCATCGCCGTCAACAACCCCAACAACCCGACCGGCGCCCTCATCGACGAGGCCGGCCTGACCCGCATCGCCGAAATCGCCGACCGCGCCGGGGCGTGGGTGCTGTGCGACGAGGTCTACCGGGGCGTGGACCAGGCCGGCGACGGATTCACCACCTCGATCGCCGACCTGTACGAACGCGGCATCTCCACCGGCAGCATGTCCAAGCCCTACTCCCTGGCCGGCCTGCGCCTCGGCTGGATCGTCGGCCCCACCGGACTGCTCGCCGACGTCGCCACACACCGGGACTACACCACGATCAGCGTCGGACGCATAGACGACCTGCTGGCCTGCGTCGCCCTGGAGAACAAGGACGCGATCCTGGCCCGCTCCCACCGGATCACCCGCACCAACCTCGCCGTCCTCGACGAGTGGATCACCAGTCGCTACGACATCAGCTACGTCCGGCCCGCCTCCGGCACCACCGCACTCCTGCGCTACGACGCCCCGATCGGCTCCTACGACTTCTGCACCCGCCTGCTGGAGCAGACCGGCGTCATGTTCACCCCCGGCGCCGCGTTCGGCATCGAACACACCGTGCGCATCGGCTTCGCCGACGACACCCAGACCCTGCGCACCGGCCTGCACCTGGTCGGCCAGTTCCTGGACCAACTCGCCCAGGAATAACCACTCCCGCTCCGAGGGCACGGCAGCTGCCAGGCCGGCCGCGGTCGGCCTGGCCGACTTGCCGAGTGAGCAGCAGCGCGAAGTACTTCAGCGTCAGGTCCCTTCTGCTGGCTCCTGTCGGGGGCGATGGATCAGCACGGAGGCTCGGCAGGCGCGGTCGCACGCCCCGGACCGGGGAAAGCTTCCGAACCCCGGCAGGAAGACCGCGTTCGGCCCTGCCTGTTCCTGGCATCGACGCACCCGCGCCTGCGGTGCATCATCGGCCCGGCGCACCACGCCGTGCCGTGAGGGGGAGGAGGCGGGGGCCATCGCGGAAGGGAGCGGACCGCCGACGCTGATCGTGCGGTCGCCGGACGTCGTGGCCCGGCTGACGGGGGAGGGCGTCGTGTGGGAGGAGCGTGGCACCGTCACCCGCATCCCCTACCGGGCCGTCGTCGACGCCACCACGGAGACGGTCGGCGCACGGCGGCTCCGGCTGTATGTCGAGGTCGCCGACCATACCCGTGGCCGGCCCGGAGGTTACGAGCTGGTGTGCGGCGCCCGCGCCGCCCAGACATTCGTACGAGCCCTGCTCGCGCACCGCGCCGTCCTCCCGGAGACCGGCGCGACCCCGCCTGTCACGACCGAGCGTCGCACGTCGCCCCCGCGGAAGCGATACACGCGCGGGGAATTGGGTCTTCGCGTGCTACTGGTCGCTGTCGTGCTGAACTTCCTGGCCATCGTGGCGACTGGGCGGTACCTGGCCGCCGTTCTGAGCTGCTTCGGGTTCTTCGCCTGGTGGGGGTCCGCCGACCTGGCGGCTCACATCGTCTCCCTCGCGCGCCCCGCCTGGGCATCCATCGCCCGGGGCATTCAGGTGGAGGCCCGCTACGTCAAGTCCGACCTGCGCCATTCCACCAGCGGCCGGATGTGGCACATGTGGGTGTACGAGTACACGGATTTGGACGGCGGGGTGTACGAGTACGCCACCGGCTCCGCATCACGCAACGCGCAGCCCCCGCAGACCAGAACGGTCACCGCCGTCCCCGGCACCAAGGACGGTGCCTTCTCGCGGGGCGACGCCGTGCTCACTCTGCTGATCGTGGTCCCTGTCCTTCTGTTGGGCCTGGTGGTCGTGAGCCTCGCGGCTCTCGCGGCGATGCCTGGGGTGCTGCTGTCGGGGCTCGGCTAAGCGCCCTCGGCCAGGTGCCTGCTCATGCTCCTTCGGTCGTTCGGCGTTCGGGCCTCGGACAGCTCGAAGACAATCCTGGCCGCGGACCACTTCTGGTTTCGAAGGAACCGAGTCGCGCGGCAGACCGCGCACACCTCGTCCCCCTGCGAGCAGCTCGGCAATGCTGTGAGCGGTCCTTCCGTCCATATGAGCAAGCGCTTAGTAGTATGGCGACGGGTAGAACGCGCGACATGAAAGGACCGATATGCCGACGTCGCAGGCCGAGGCCTTCTACGAGCGGGAGGCCCCCGACCGGTTCCTCCCCACCGCGTACACACGCGGGCCCTGGGACGCCGACTCCCAGCACGCCGGTCCGCCGGCCGCACTGCTCGGTCTGGCCGTCGAGCAACGACCGGCCGGCCGGCCGGACATGCGGGTCGCCCGGCTCACGTACGAGATCATGCGGCCTGTCCCGATACGGCCGCTGACCGTGACCACGCGCGTGCTGCGCGCCGGGCGCAGCGTCGAGCTCGTGGAGGTCGCTCTGACACCCGACGGCGGCCAGGAAGTGATGCGGGCGACGGCCCTGCTGATGAAGACGGCGCCGGACTCGGTACCGGAGGTGTCGCCGGGACGGCAGGTGCCCGGGCCTGAGGTCGTGCCGTCGAAGGCGTTCTTCCCGGTCCCGTGGGAGCAGGGCTATCACACCGCCATGGAAGTGCGCTTCGCCGCCGGTTCGTTCCTCGAGTCCGGCCCCGCCACGGCGTGGATGCGCATGCGGGTCCCCCTGGTCGCGGGCGAGGAGATCACCCCGCTCAGCCGGGTGCTGACGGCAGCCGACTCGGGCAACGGCGTCAGCTCCGAGCTGGACTTCCGCCGTTACGTCTTCATCAACGCCGACCTCACCGTCAGCCTGCACCGCCACCCCGAGGGCGAGTGGGTCTGCCTGGACGCCCGGACGATGGTGGACGGCGCGGGCATCGGCCTCGCGGAGTCTGCCCTGCACGACGAGAAGGGCCCGCTCGGCCGCAGCACCCAGACCCTGTACGTGGCCGCGCGCGGCTGAGGCACCCGGCGGCGGAACCTCATGACCTCGTTCAGAGGCGCACTCAAGGAGTCGGAGCCATCGAGCGGCTCCACGAAGTCCCTGATCAAGGCCCACGTCCATTGAGTAACGCTGGATCGAGTCATGTGCGGTGCGTTCCTGGAGCAGGGTGCCTCCGGCGCGGGTGGAGTGTGGTGGTTGTGGTGAGGACCTTCAGTGCCACGGCGGGGTGGAAGAGCAGGGCGGGGGAGGCGACCATGTTCACCACCCGGACGAACTTCGCCCATACGGCCGCGTCTTTGACCGCGGTGTGGAAGAGGCGTGTGTTGTACCAGTGGGCGAAGCGGGCGGCGAGGGGCTGGCGGTCGGGGTTCCACATGAGGTCGGAGTTGGTGGCAAGTGTCCAGGGGCCGATCAGCAGGCGGCCCAGCTTCTTCTGGAAGTCTCCGGCGAGGCCGTCCAGCCGGCGGGAGTGGCTGTGCCGGGCGAGCATCCTGTGCAGCTGTTCCGCTTCCATGGCGGCGACGGTCAGGCCCTGGCCGTAGACGGGGTTGAAGACGCAGACGGCGTCGCCGAGGGCGATGAGCCTGTCGGGCCAGTCCTTGACGGTGTGGTAGAGCCGCCACTGGTTGTCGACGTTGGTGTAGCGGTAGGTGGGCTCCTGGACGGTGCGCCGGCCGATCTGCTCGGCCAGCCGGGGGTTGTCCAGGCTCTCGGCGAAGGCGAGGTAGCCCTTGTCGTCGGTGGGCGGCTGGTCCTGGAAGGCGAACAGGGAGCAGGTCCACCGGTTGCGTTCGACGGCGAGCAGGGCTCCGGCCCGGGGTACGCGGGGGGCGAACAGCATCTGGTAGGCGAGGTAGAAGTCCGGGTGGCCGGGGTGGCTCTCCTCGGGCCGGTCGAAGTTCATCGACGTGTAGGTGACCTTGGCCTTCACGGTCCGCTTCGGCGGTACGGAGATTCCCATCCCGTCCAGCCAGTCGGTCAGTGCGCTGGTGCGTCCGGAGGCGTCGACGACGAGGTCGGCGGGGATGTCGGCAGGGTCGCCGCCGAGGGGGCGGCAGGTCACTCCGCTGACCCGACCGGAGGGGTCACGGGTCAGGCCGGTGCACGGAGTGGACGGCATGAGCCTGACCTCGGGGAGTGCGAGTACCTTGCGCCGCAGCCGGCGCTCGAGTTCGTCGCGGGTGAAGGTCTGGATCCGGACGCCGGTGCGTTTGCGGGGTGCGAGTCCGACCGGCAGCAGGAAGTCGATGCCTTCCCCGTAGTCGAAGACCGGTGCGCCGGCGTCCTGGAGTTCTTTGCGCAGCCCGGGGAAGAGCCGTTCCAGGATTTCGCCGCCCTTGGCCAGCATGGCGTGAGCGTGGTAGCCCTGGGGGGCGCCGGGGTGGGTGCCGGTGTCCTCGTCGACGGCGTCCCGTTCCACGAGGACGACCTCGGTGAAGTAGTCGGCCAGTACGCGTGCGGTGACCAGGCCTGCGTAGCTGCCGCCGATGACGACTGCTTTGCCCCAGGGGCGATCTGTTTTCATGTCGTCTCCCACATGTGACCGGGTCCTGGTGTTCTTGCAGGTCAACGAGTGCGTGTGGGGGTGCGACACGAGGCTTGGGAGGCATTGGGGGAGCGCGTTCGGACCCGCGATCCGGTTTCGGTGTCCGGTGAGCCGCGCGGGGTACGCCAGTACGCGAAGGGCAGGCCGGTACGGCACTCAGGATGCGTTCAGGCGTCCGGTGGCACGGTCGCTGTCCATGACCTACGAAACATCTGAGACTTCCGCCGTTCCCACGGCCGACGGGCCCGCCGCCACTGCACAGCACCGGCTGCGCTGGAACAAAGTGCCCGAGGTCACCGTCTACTTCTGGTTCATCAAGGTGCTGTGCACGACGGTCGGCGAGACGGCGGCCGATCTGCTGAACGAGAAGGCGGGCCTCGGCCTGACGGGCGTGTCGGTGCTGATGAGCGCCCTGCTGGCCGTGGTGCTTGTGGTGCAGTTCCGCACGAGCGCGTACCGGGCGGGCGTGTACTGGCTCGCCGTAGCCCTGATCAGCGTCGTCGGCACCCTGATCAGCGACAACCTCACCGACAACATGGGTGTGCCGTTGGAGCTGAGCACCACGGTGTTCGCCCTTGTTCTGGCGGTCGTCTTCGTCGTCTGGTACCGGCGGGAGCGGACGCTGTCCATCCACAGCATCGACAGCACCGGCCGCGAGTCGTTCTACTGGCTCGCCGTCCTGTTCACCTTCGCCCTGGGCACCGCGGCCGGTGACCTGGTCTCCGAGCGCATGGATCTCGGTTACTGGCTGTCAGCCGTCCTGTTCGCCCTGGCCATCGCCGCAGTCGCCGTCGCGCACTTCGCGCTCGGCCTCGACGCGGTTTGGAGCTTCTGGATCGCGTACATCCTCACCAGGCCGCTCGGCGCGTCGATCGGCGACTACCTCTCCCAGCCGACCGGAGACGGCGGTCTGGGCCTGGGCACCGTGATCACCAGCGCGCTGTTCCTGGCGGTCATCCTCGGCCTGGTCGTGTACCTGGCCGTGACCCGAAAGGACGTCACCGACCCGGAGCGGGCCTCCCGATACGCGGCCTGACCTGCAACCTGTCCGCGTTCTGGGCGCCGCCGCGGGCGACTTGCTCACCAAGCCGGTCGCCTAGGGCGGCGGGCGAGGACCGGGAGCCGTCACCCCGCAGGGAGGCTGACCGTGAATCTGGCACCGGGCGCGTGTCCGGGGTCGTAGGAGACCTCACCACCGACTGCGCGGGCCAGGCGTCGCGCGAGCGGCAGCCCGAGGCCCGCGCCGTCGTGTCCGTCGCCTGCGTCGGCGCGTCGGCCCGGCTGGAACAACTCGCCCACGAATGTCTCAGGCACACCGGGGCCGTCGTCGACGACATCGATCCGCACGGAACCGGGCAGGCGCCGCGCGGACACGATCACGCTGGAGCGTGCGTAGCGGACGGCGTTGGCGAGCAGTGGGCTGAGGATCCGTTCGAGGAGAGCGGGTGCAACCCCCGCCTCCACCCCTTGTATGCCCGTCTCCACCGTGGCTTTCAGCCGATCCGGTGGGTCGACGTGCTGGAGCAGGCGGTCCAGGACGGGCCCGACGTCCGTCGTCGCGGGGGCTGTCGCCGGGTTCAGCGCGTTCTCGCGGGCGTCGTCGAGGAGTGTGTCGCAGATCGTGCGCATGGACTGTGCGGCCTCGGCGATCACCTCGTGGGTGGCGCGGGTCTGGGCGTCCGTGCGCGGGCGGGTCCGCCACCAGTCGAGTTCCATGATGATACGGGTGAGCGGCGTACGCAGTTCGTGGGACAGCTCTCCCGTCAGCTGCTGTTCGTGGCGCAGTACCGTGCTTATGCGATCAAGAAGCGCGTCCAACGAGCCCCCCAGGCGGGCGAGTTCGGCAGGGTGATCGTCCGTGCCGAAGCGGTCGTCGGAGCCCACGGCGCTCCACTGCGTGGCCTGGTCGGTCATCGTCCGCACCGGTCGCAGTGCCCGGCCGACGGACAGGCGAGTGAGTGCGTACGTGCATCCGAGCATCACGGCGTCCAGGACGAGCGACCCGAGCAGCAGGGTCTCGGCCGAGCCGCGATACGGAGCCAGGTCCAGCGCGGTGACGACAGTGGCTACGGCGTTGCGGCCGTGGATCGGCTGGGAGCACATCCGGACGGGCCGGCGACCGTCGACCGTCTCGCACACATGCTCCGGGTGTGCGGCCAGCCGGCCGGCGGCCTGGGTCAGCGGGCTCCCGGCGGTGGTGGACGGTGGCTTCTCCAGCAGACGGGTGCCGACGTAGATCCACACGTTCGCGTCGAGAAGGTGGTCGTTGACGGTTTCCAGGACGTGCACCCGTGGACCGCTGGTGTCGACCGTCGTGGTCACCGCTGCCGCTCGGGTGCGCAGTTCGTCGTCCGCCTGGTTTTGCAGGTGCTCGTCCATCACGGCGTTGAACGCCACGGTCAGGACCGTCATCAGCAGGGCGGCGGTGGCCAGCGCGAGGAGGGAGAGCCGACCTCGCAGGGTGCGCGGAACCAAGCGGCGAAAGCAGCGGAAGACACGGTTCATGACAGGCGGTGTCCGACCCCGCGCGCCGTGTCGATCGTCAGTCGGCTGCTCGCCTCGCGCAGCTTGCGGCGCAACCGGCTCAGGTACTGGTCCAAGGTGTTGTCGCTGACCTGTGCGCCTTCGGGCCAGCCGGCCCGCACCAGGTCGCGACGGCGCACGAGACTCCCGTCCGCGGCGACGAGCGTGGCCAGCAGCCGGAACTCCGTGGGGGAGAGGTCGACGCGCTTACCGTGCACGATCGCACTGTGATCCACCGCGTCCAGGACCAGATCACCGGTCGTGGCGGAGGACCGCGGGGCGGCCCGTCTGACCCCGGCACGCAGCCTGGCGGCGAGCTCGGCGAGATGGAAGGGCTTGGGCAGGTAGTCGTCGCCCCCGGCGGAGAAGCCGGACAGGCGGTCGGTGAGCTGGTGCCGGGCGGTCAGGAAGATCACGGGAGCGAGGAAGCCGTTGGCGCGCATCGCCTGGCACACGTCCCGCCCGTCCGAGTCGGGCAGGCCGACATCGAGTACGGCCGCCGCGATGTCGGCCGTCGCCAGTCGCAGGGCGGTGGCGCCGTCAGCGGCGAGGACCGGCTCGAAATCCTCTTCCTGCAGGCCTCGCCGCAACACGTCCCGCAGGGCGTGATCGTCCTCGACAACCAGGATCTTGGGTCGCATGATCCTCCGTCGGCCCTCCGGCCGAACTCGTACTTGCGATGAAGGAAGGACTCGGGCAGCCACCCGTCCGTAGCCCCCGGACGCACCGGTGGCCTGCCCGCCGGCGGCGATGCGCGGCCGGGTGCAACGAAGAGATCATGCAGGACGAGCCCTTTCCGAGCAGCCCAGCCGGCGTGAGCCCCTTGATGACGGCGGATGACTACAGGAGAGTAGACGGTCTACGTAACTGTAGACGATCCTTGGTCGAGGAAGGTTCCCGAGCGACGGGCACCGCGCGAGGGCCATCCGTGGTCGCACGGTCGGCCGACCTCGAAGTGTCCACCCGTCGCCGTCATCAGTCAGGGATGCCGACGAGCACGCGGCCACGCGCACCGGCGTCGACCCGCTCGTGAGCCTCACCGATGTCCTTCAGCGGGTAGCGGTCGGCGACCTCGACGGTGAGGGCGCCGACGGCGGCCGCAGCCGTGAGGTCGCGGGAGGCCTGTCGCTTGGCTGTGGCGGGGAAGTCGTCGCTGCCCAGCAGGCGCAGGGTGACGTTGTTGAACAGCAGCGGCCAGAAGGGGATCTCGGTGCGATCGGCTCCCGTGCCGTAGGCGGCGATGGCGGCGTCGAGTGCGGCCACGGCGTTGTCGAGGTCGGCGTTGGCGGACAGCGACACCTCGATGATGCGCTGCACTCCGTCGGGTGCGTACGAGCGGATCGCCGTCGCCGGGTCGCCCGTGTCCAGGGCGACGGCGTGGGAGACGACGGCCGGGTCGACGCGGCCCAGGTCGCCGCCGCGGCGTACGGTGCCGATGACGGTGGCGCCGCCCCAGCGGGCGAGTTGCGCGGCGAGCGATCCGACGCCACCGAGCACGCCGTGGACGAGGACGAGACGGCCGTCGACCGGGCCGTCGGCGAAGACGGCGCGGTGCGCGGTGATGCCTGGGATGCCGAGGCTCGCGCCGAGCTCGTCGCTCAGGTGGTCGGGCAGGGGGACGGCCTGCTGGTCGGGTACGGCGGTGTACTGGGCGGCGGTTCCGAACGGACGGTAGGACTGGGCGCCGTACACCCACACCCGCTGCCCGATCCGGCGGGCGTCGACACCCTCGCCGACGGCGTCCACGATCCCGGCGGCGTCGCTGTGCGGGATCACGCGCGGGTACGGCATGGTCGAGCCGAGCCAGCCGCGCCGCTTCTTCGTGTCGCCGGGATTGACGCCGGAGACGGTCACGCGGACGCGGACCTCGCCGGGGCCGGGCTCGGGATCGGGCAGTTCGCCGACGTGCAGCACTTCGCCCGCCGGGCCTTGGCGGTCGTACCAGGACGCGAGCAAAGGGGTGCCTCCAGGGTTGTTCAGGGGGTCTCGGGTGCGTCCGCGCCGAGGACTTCGCGCAGCCGGGCCCGTTCGGCGCGGCTGGTGGCGCGGGCGGTTCTGCCGGTGACGATGTTCGCGTTCATGATGCACGCCGACACGGGCTTCGCTCTCACCGGAGCGGTGGTCCTGGCCCTGGTGGCGGGCGGCGTCAGCGCCGTGGGTGCGTCCACCGCACCGGAGCAGTTCCCGGTCGCCGGCCGACTCGGCGACCTGGCCGTGGGAACGGTGGCCACAACGATCTTCGGCGGTCTCGCCCCGTACCCCGCCCAGACCCTGTCCGAAAGCACCGGACGCCGTCTCGTTCCTGGCGTCATGGCCGCCGTCGTCGCCCTCTTCGCCTCGCCGGCCCTCTGGCGCCTTCCGGAGACGGCGCCGTCACGGCTCGCCATCGCAGAGAACACCGGCCTCCGGCCGGACAGCTGTCCTCCGCGGCAGCGACGCTCTCGCGCTCACGGCTCGGAAAGCGGTCTTGTGCGCCCGGGATCCGGAGCCGCTCCTCGCGCGTCGGTCGGGTAGGCGCCACGGCCGTGCCGAGAGGGGCGAGAGTGTCCGGCGGCTCGGGCGCGGGCCCGCCCCGTTGACACGGTCGGTCCGTCGGCCTGGTGGCGGGTGGTGAGCAGTTCGATCGCGGTATGGGCGGCGGAGTCGGTCAAGGGACGCGGTACGGTCCTTGAGCCATGGCCTGATCGACTCCCTTGACCGCTCGGCTTTCCGAGCCCCCCCCGCGTGGCCTGCCCGATCAGGAGTGGAACGCCTCGAACTTCACGTCGGGACCGCAGACGTTGAACGTGGCTGCCGAGCCGCTGCCGCTGACGACCTTGACCGTGCGGCCGACGTCCTTGGGCAGAGCGATCTCCACCTTCGAGGCCTGGACCCCGCACACCTCGCGGGCCGACTGGCTGCCCTCGAAGTTCAGGTCTGCGTAGAGCACGTCGGCGGTGGCCGTGGCACCCGGCGCCAGGTCGACGGCGTCGGTTCCGGCCGCGGAGTTGTCGGTCTCGATCGGGTCGCTCTTGCCCTGGTCGTCCTTGGCGACCAGGCTCGTGGCGCCGACGATCGTGCACGCCTTGCCCGACGTGTTGGTGATCTTCACCGTGGCTGCCGCGGGCTCGGACTCGGTCGCGTGCTTGGCGGCCGCCACGAAGGTCACGCTGGTCGTCTTCGCGGTGCAGGCGACGATCGTGCCGCCCTTGCCGCCCGTGCTGCCCGACGTGCCCTTGCCGCCCGAGGTGCCGGAGCCGCCCGCGCTGCCGGACGTGTCCTTGCCGCCGGTGCTGGAGTTGGCGGTGTCGCCCTGGGACTTGCCCGGCGTGCTCTTGGCCGTGGTGGTGCTGGCGTTGGACGGGCTGTCGGCGGCCTTGCTGTCGTCTCCCTGACAGGCCGTGAGGGCCAGCCCGGCGACGAGCATGCCGGCGGCGGCGATCGCGGTACGAACTCGCATGGAGATCCTTCCTGAATAAGTGTTCAGTAAATGCATGCGAGGAGACGCGGCCGATGCGGTACGGCGTTCCGTGCCAGTACATGACAAGGGTCACAGACCTGGATGCGGGGAGCGCGGCAACCGACTGGCAGATCCTCCCGTCGGGCCCCGTCCGGTCCGCACCCACCGCCGAGGTGACACATGGTCAACTCTGCGCGGATCAGGCGCGCGTGACGTGCCGAAGTCCCCGGTGTCGACGCGTGTATGACCAGGTCACCGCGGTCATGAGGGCCGGGACGGCGAACAGCGGGGCGTAGCCGAAGCCCCAGACGGTCTGTGCCGCACCGCTCGACATGTACGTCCGGCTCTCGACCGTGAAGGCGACGACGAGTTGCCACAGTGCCACCAGGACCAGGACGACCGAGGCGGTCCAGGCCAGCGTGGCGAGGACCCGGGGCCGCAGCCGCCGCCACCGGTCGCTCACGAGGAGCAGCGGAAACAGGGCGGCCAGCTCGGTGAGCACGGAGAGGCCGACGACGTAGGCGATACCCCAACCCGGGATGTCGAAGACGTCCCGCAGGACTTGGTCGCTGTAGCCGACATGGATGCCGGATGCCATGGCGATGCGCCACAGGCCTGACGGGACGGCGCACAGGGCGATGGCATGCGCGGCACGACGGGCCCAGACGGGTGCGGGGGCGGGGAGAGGGGCGGATTTCGTCGTCATGACGCACATGCTGGCCGCGGACATGGCAGCCGCGCTTCGTCCGCTGTGGCAGACCGTCTCCCCCGTGCGGCGGAGGGCCCACCCGCTGGGGGAGGACCTGAGTGGGGGTTCGATCGCCACCCACCCGGTGAACCGTCCCGGACACAACACCCGTCGGTGTCAGACCAGAACAGGGTTGCCCCGAGGATTCGCGTCCCCGCATGGCCAGGGACCCTTGTCCGGGGGGCCCAGCGGGGTGTGGAAGGTGAGCACCTCACTGCCCAGGGACACGACGACGCGGCCTTCGCCCACCAGCAGTGCGCGGCCGATGACTTTGTTGTCGTCACCCATCGCGAACAGTTCGTGCGCGGTCAGGTCCACGTCCACGGCGAGGAGCTTGCCATCCCGCCAGAACACCGTGGTGCCCTCGCTGTCCATCGCGGGATACGACGTGTAGCAGCCCGTCAGCGGAGGCCCGTCCACGAGGGTGTTGTCCGGTGCGAGCCGCCGGAACCGTGATCTCGACGGCAGGACGTTCTCCAGCTCGGGGCCACAGACGGTGCCCTGCGCGTTGACGAGCATCGCCCCATGGCTCGCCCACCGAGCTGTTTCGCCACCATCTCGGTCGTAGCGGCCCGTCGTGAACGCCCCGTACCCCTGGGACCCGATCAAGAACTCTCCCGGACCCGCGATCGCCTTGCGGCCCGTGGGAGCGGGAGACGTGGCCGAGACGATCCGGCCGCTGTCCAGGTCGAGGAAGAACGTCCTTCCGATCCCACTCCGTGTGTCGTTGAAGCCGGCCGCGACCCGGTCGCCCGCCACAAGCAGCGGCTCGCAGTGATCGACACCGACTTCCTTCGGTGCCCAGGGGCGATGCGGACGTATCGTCCACCCGGTGTCCCGACCCGCCTCCACCACGCCCGGATGCGACACCGCGCCGAGCAGCATCGGCGTCGACCACAGGCACGTTCCGTCCCGCGTGTACCGGGCCACCCGAGGCTGCGGTACCGAGGCCTGCCGGCTTCGTGCCCCCCGAAGCAGAGGGGAGGCGCCGGCCCAGGCGACACAGAACCCGTCATCGAGCAGGACGAACGCGCCGACCGCCTCATCGGGGCCGCAGTCCGGGCGGACGGTCGGACCAGCGGATCCGTCCGGCAGGACGCCCTCCAGGAGCCAGCCCTCCTGCTCCGGGTACGCGACCCAGAGCACGCCGTCCGCGGACATACGCGATTGCGGACTACCCGCCCCGGCGTACGTCCGTCGCCACGCCACCACGCCCGACATGTCGAGCATGGTCACGACCGTCTCCAGAGGACTCGATCCGTAGCTGGTCACGTACAGCGGACCGGACGGATCGGACGCGGCCACGGACCAGACCTGGCCCGGCGCGGTGATCCGCGAGGAGAGACTCATGCGTCCGTATCCTGCCGCATGCCACCATGCGTGTCAGCGGAGTGATCAACGCTCGGAGACAGGGTCCCTCCACGGGCCATTTGCAACACTCGACCGGCCGGGCAGAAGCACTGGCCTGAGTCGGCACTGTCCGTCGAATGAAGCCCTCCAGCCCGGGACTTGTGGGCTAGTGTCCTGGTCCCCGCCGGTCCTCCGAAGGAGAGTCATGTCCTTTCCCGGGCTTCCCGAGCCCGCGCCTGGTGAAGCGCTGTTGGTCTGCACGTGCTACGAGGATGACAGGGCCCTGTGGGGCGGATTGCTCAACGAGACAGGGGGCCACCGAGAAGGCGGCGTGCTCGCCCTCGGGGGCGGTGGGGTGCGGCTCCGGCTGGTCGAAGACCGCGGATGGGACCACCTGCACGGCGGCAACGTACCGGCGCTCGTCCCGAGCGGCGGCCTCGTGCCGCCGGTCGTCGTCCTGGCGGACGTCCCGGTGGTGTACGGCGGGGATGGGCCGTTGCTGGTGGACCTGGCAGCGATACCCGGGCGCGGTGTCCGGGCCCCGTCGGCCCGGCTCGGCGAGATCCTGGCCGCTCTGCTGGGCGGCACGCTCGCGTTCGACGACCTGGTGCGCGACGTGGACAAGTACGGCATGTACCAAGGTGACGGTGGCCGGCCGGCCTTCCCCGCGCCGACGGCACCGCCGCGCCGCTCCTTCCCGGCGCTGCCCTCCACCGCCGCAGCGCTGTTGGTCCGAACCTCCTTCGACGACGAGGACGGCTGGCGCGCCCTGCTCGACGAGTTGGGCGGGGCCGACGAGGACGGCTGGGTCGGCGCGGATCTGGACCCGGACGAGATCGACGTGGAGAACTACCCGTTCGAGGCGCTGGTCGTCGACGACCGGGTCTTCGAGGACCTTCTGCCGGCACAGGTCCCGGCGCTGATCCCACCCGAGGAGCACACAACACTGGTCGCGCTCGCCGACGCCAGGACCTTCGCCGAGCCCGGCCGACCGCTGACCGTCGTCGACCTGTACGACACCCCGGGGCAGACCGCCGTGCTGCCATGCAGCATGGTCGGATCGATGGCATGCAACCTGGAGATCGGCAACATGGACTTCCATGAGTTCGTCGCCGAGGACGGCATGGATCCGTGGTGGGAGGGATGACCGGCGGATCCATGTGCCCACTAGGCTCGGACGATGGAACGGATGACCGACGTGCCCGAAAGTCTCACCCAGCCCGCAGATCCGGCCCAGGCGAACGACTACGACAGCTTCGCCGAGGCGTACGCGGCGGGCACCGAGAACAACCTCGTGAACGCGTACTACGCGCGGCCCGCGATGTTGGCCCTCGCCGGAGACGTGGCCGGCCGTCGGATCCTGGACGCGGGCTGCGGCTCAGGCCCCCTGTCCGCCGCACTGCGCGACCGCGGTGCGGTCGTCACCGGCATCGACGCCAGCGCCGGGATGCTGGCGTTGGCGAGGCAGCGGCTCGGTGACGACGCGGACCTGCACATGGTCGACCTGAGCGACCCGCTGCCGTTTGCCGACGGTGCGTTCGACGACGTGGTCGCGTCGCTGGTGCTGCACTACCTGGAGGACTGGGGGCCGACGCTGGCCGAGTTGCGGCGCGTGCTCAGGCCCGGCGGTCGACTCATCGCTTCGGTGGACCACCCTTTCGTGGCCTACACGATCCAGGAACCTCGGCCCGACTACTTTGCGACCACCAGCTATACCTTCGACTGGAGCTTCAACGGGCAGTCCTTCCCGATGAGGTTCTGGCGCAAGCCGTTGCACGCGATGACCGATGCCTTCACCACCGCCGGTTTCCGCATCGCCGCCATCAGCGAGCCGCAGCCCGACCCGGCCGCCCGTGAGCTGTTCCCCGACGGCTTCCGTGACCTGTCGACCAAGACCACCTTCCTGTTCTTCGTCGTCGAGGTACCGCCGTCGGCTGCGGGCTCGGACGGCCGTCCGCCGGCCGTGGGACCCTGATCCGCGGGTGCGGCCTCAGCCGAGCCCACTCGTGATTCGTCGGATCACCCCGTCCCCGACGAGAACGGCGGACCGATCATGCGACCGGTCACAAGATTCGCCGTACCGAGCCTGGGCCCGTCCGGTCCAGGCCGTCCGGCTAGGGCGTGGGCGAAGCCTCGGTGAGAGACATCCAGTGCCGGACGGTCTCCTGGTGGGAACCGGTCGTCGTGCCTGCGGCCACTGCCTCCGCGTCCGGGACGGAGCACGGCGCCCCCGCGCGGGTCAGCAGGATGAGCGGCCACTCGGGACCCGTGCCGGTCCCGGCTCCGTCGAAGGCGGTCCAGTCCCAGGGCCCGTCGAATCGCCATGCCCGTCCTGCGGCGTCGGCGACCTCGTCGCCCGGCCGGAGAAATGCGTACGGCCGCATCAACAGCTCGAAGGAGAACGGGATCCCGTCCCCCGGGTGAAGGGTGTAACCCGAGCCGTTGAGATGGCTCTCGTCCGGAAACTCCCGATAGGACAGGCCGCGGCGCAGCACAGTGACGGTCAGTCGGGGGCGTGGCAGCCGGCCTGTCTCCAGTGGGGGGTCGTGGTGGTCGACGGCCGTCACGTGCACAACGGTCGGCGGCACTCCGACGCGGCAGACGTCTCCCGCCTTCAGGCGCTCGGGTGGCGGGTCGGTCCGAAACAGCTCCGCCTCCACCTCAGGCGCGACGCGCCCGCCCTTGTCCACGCCCAGGGCGACGAGCCCGTTCCAGTGAAGGAAATCGCTGTCGGTGTCGATGCACCACCATGGCCACCGCACCGAGACGTGATCCCACGTGACGCCTTGCTCGACTCTGGCCGGCGTGAAGGGACAGGCGACCGACAGCACGTCACCGACCCGGAAGTCCCCCGCGTACATCATCGGGCAAGGCTAGAACGGGCACCGGCCGCGATCCACGCGGACCCCGCCGGACACTTCGGACCGCTCGAAGCACATCAGCGGCGTCGCACGAGTTCACGTGCAGTACTCATCCGTTTCCGGGGATTGCTCTCAGGATGGTGCGTGTCCAGTCGGCAGGGGTCGGGGTGGTCAGGCAGGCGGCGAGGCGGTCGGTATGGAGGCGACGCTGCGCGGGGCTCATCGTGAGGGCCTGGCGCAGGGTGTCGACCAGGTTCTGCAGTGTGCCCGGGTCGGTGAGAAGGGCGGCCCTGCCCAGATGTTCGGCGGCGCCGGCCCGTCGGGACAGCACGAGGACGCCGTTGCGCCCGGCCGCTGCCTGGCATGCGACGTATTCCTGCGCCGTGAGGTTCATTCCGTCGGCCAGGGACGTCACCCAGAACACGTCCGCCGCAAGATAGTTGTCCACGATCTGCGGAAAGGGCAGTGACCGGGGCACGTATTCGACTGGTTGCCAGGCAGGAGAGCCCCAACGGGAGTTGAGACCGCTGATCGCCTCCTCCAGTTCGATCCGGGTCCTCTCGTAGGCCTGGATGCCCGGCTCGGGAGGTGGACAGATCAGCCGGAAGCGCACGTGACCGTGAAGCGCCGGCACCTGATCCAGCAGAGCCGCCAAGGCGCGAATCTTGAGCACGGGCGCCTTGGCGTAGTCCAGTCGCTCGACGGAGAGCACCAGTTGCCCACCGCTTCGCGGAGGACACCGCGCCGATCGTGTGCGGGCGTGGGCTTCCACAGCCTGGCGGTCGATGCCGAGCGGATGCACCCCGGTACGTGGCGGGCACGGGGAGTCCTCAAGCAGCCGTTCGAAGTTGTCGGCACAGGCGGCGGTGTGGAAGCCGGCCCAGTCCAGATGCGCCAGCGAGGCGCGCAATTGATCGGCCGTGGGCAGTCGGCCGAAGATGTCCGGGGCGGGGAACGGGGTGTGGTGGAAGATGCCGATGTTCACGTCGGGGCGGCGCGGTTTGAGCAGGCCGGGGACGAGCCACAGGTTGTAGTCGTGCAGCCAGACGGTTGCCCCGTGCGCGGCGTGGGCGTCGATGTGCTCGGTGAAGGCGGCGTTGACCTCCTCGAAGTCAGCCCAGTGACGTGCGTCGTGACGGATCAGCTGGGGTTCGGAAACCAGGGCCGGCCACAGCGTCTCCTTGCATGCGCCGTGGAAGTAGCCCGCCCAGGTGTCGGACCTCACGGGAAGCAGAGCCAGTGGGAGCGGGGTCGGCGGTGCCGGACACGCGCAGTGTGTGTAGCGGGTGTTCGGGCTGGGGGCCGGGGCGGTGTCCTGGTCCGTGACGAGGGCGGCCGCCCACACGGCGTCCTGGCCGCAGCAGCGGGGGTCCAGGGCGGAGGTGAGCGTGGGAAGGATGCCGTTGGGGCTGGCCGGGGCCTGCCATCTGCCGTCGCACCATTGCATGGGCGGCCGGTGGTAGCCGACCACCACCCGCGCGGGCCGGTCGATCCAGCCGAGGCGTTCCATGGCCGACAGGATGGCCGCCGCACCGTCGAGTGCCGGGCGCTGCACGCGTGCGTCGAGTGGCACGCGGGTGCCCAGCCCGGGTTCGGCGTTCCCCGTGATCACGCCGTGGGCACCGAGGCCGAACAGCGAGAGGTCGTTCAGCGAGTCGCCCGCGACCAGCAGCGTGGAGACGGGCCGGCCGAGCATGCGGGCGAGTTCCCGTACGGCTGCTCCTTTGCTCGCGTTGGCGGGCAGGACATCGAAGTAGCGCCCTGCGGAGTACGTCCACGAACAGCCCAGCTCTGCCACCGCCGCCTCGAGGTCTGCGGTCAGGTGCTCGGGCGCCAGGTAGAAGGAGCATCGTCCCTCCTGGACGACTCCGTCCTGGTGGACCAGTCCGTCGAATCTCCCCAAGGCAGACAGCACACGGTCGGCGCCGGGCCATCCGGCACGCAGCCGAGCCTCCAGAGCGTGTACGTGGCTCAGGTCGGCGGCGTCGATGACGCTGGCCCCGACATCGGCGACGATCCATCGTGGCGCCGGGATGAGCGGATCGCTCTCCAGCTTCGAGCGTACGGAGTGGAGCGAGCGGCCGGTGGCGAAGACCACGGTGATGCACGGGTGCAGGCACAGGAGGTGACGCAGTCTTCGGCGCGCGCCGTCATCACCTCCCAAGAGGGTTCCGTCGAGGTCGGTGACCAGCACACGGCCGCCGCTGGGTGCCGGGTGCGGGCCGGCAGGGCGGTCGGTCCGGCGATGCGTGGCGTACGGGGTGTTGCCCATCACTCCTCCTGGATGGTGACGCAGGGTGTGTGATCAACAACACATAGTGTTACCTTCTGTCGGAAACCGCCCGTCGGGTAAACGCCCCGCCTGAGGGCCGGACGAGACGAGGTTGCCCCTCCGGCACATCGACGCGCCGAAACCGCCCAGCCGAACAGCCCCGGAGGTGCCATGGACGAAACCGATCCCGTAGTCGCCGAGCTGGTGTCCTCCGCACGCAACGTGCGCGCGGAAATGGTCACCCATCTGCTGCACAGTGACGATCCGCACGCGGCCCGGCTCGGACGAGCGATCCAGGAAATCCAGAGGAGCCGCTCCCGCTCCTCACCGATGAAACCGTCCGACGAGGGCTGCGTCATCGACCCGATCACCCACGACCCAGCCTGGTGAAGACCGCCCGATCGGGTGGCGGCCCCGGTTCCAAGAGGCCGGACCGCCACGTGCTCACCGCGCTGACCGGCTCACCTTCACACACGCCTCCTGCCGTGGACGGGCTCGGCCGCTGCTCCCCTTGATCTCGCGCCCGCAGCGACACTCATCCGAGTCGACGCATGATCGACGCTACGTTCCTAGTAGGCGCCGCCGCGGAAGAGGATGCTGCCGTGGTGGCGCGGGCGGTCGCCGTGTTCGTGGGCCGCGTCGGAGCGGTCGGCCGGGGCCGAGCGCTCGGCGAGGGCCCGGAGAGCCGACAGGCCGGCCAGCACCTGGTCACGGTGGCGAGCGGACTTCATCCAGACAGGCAGCCGGGCGAACATCGCCATGGTGGGGGAGGCGCGACGCTCGCGCAGCAGGGCACCCACATAGGCGGCGAGGGCGTCGACGTGCTCCACGTCGTAGGCCCACAGGATCCGTCCCGCGCAGTGGGTCTGAAGCCAGAGCGGCCGCCGGAAGAAAGGGTCCTCGGTGCCGCCGACCACTGCGCCGACCAGGCCGGCACCCCGCTGCTCGGCAGTCCATTCCGCCACCGCGCCGCAGCCGGCGCAGCTCAGACGGCGGGGCTGGAAGAGCAGTTCACTGAAGTACTTCGGCGATGCGAGACCGGGCAGGGGCACGACGAGCGCCCGGCCACCGCACCTCGGGCAGACCACGAGCACCCGGCTGGTGAACTGGACCAGCCACGTGCCGTTGTCGTGGTGGCGGACCTGTTCGGGACGCACGGGCCGGGAGTTCATGAAGGACACCCTGCCAGGCCCGCCCACCTTCCCGTACGGCGCGTGACCGTTTCCCGACACCAGGCAGGCCACCGGGGCACTAACCTGTCCTCGATCAGCTACCACCCTGCCGGCCGCGGACCGTCGCGGGGGAGTGGGCTGGGACCATCGGTCACCGGGGGGATGCATGGCCGACGAGAAGCAGCGGGACCACGGTGAGGGAGACGTCGCGGGGCTCCGGGCCTGGGCCGCCGTCGCCGTTCGCCAGGCGCACGAGGTGTGGCCCCACGCGCGGAAGAATCCGCAGCTGGCCGTGTTGCGGCTCGTCACCGAGCATCTGGCCACCGTCGAGAGGCTGTTACCGACGGAGGACCCGGCCCGTGCGGGCGTTGTGCCCTGGCTCGGACTGCTGATGAAGGCGCGGCTCAAGGGCCGGCCGCACGTCGATCCGCGGGAGCGGGCGGCCGCCCTGAGTCATCTCCGGTGGACCGACCGTGCCAGGCCGCTGAACGACCGGCTCGCCATGATGGCCCGGGGCAACCTGGCTGAGCTGCTCATCCCGCCGGGCATTCCGCCGGAGGCGCGCGACGGCTCGGGGCCGCCCGCCCTGGCCGAATCCCTGCGAGAGCAGTTGACCGAGGCCCTGAACGTTCTCGCCCGCATCGTCGCCGGGGACCTGACGACGCGGGAGAGCATGCTGGCCGTCATGGAGAGCGTCGCGACGATGCTGTCCTTGCTCCCCGGCCCGCCCGGGGGGAGTGCGCCGTCCCCGCCCCAGGAGGGCAACGATGATGAGGCAGCGGCGGAGCCGACCGGTGCGGTGCACCGCGGGGAGCCCGTGGAGGAGGCGCTGGCCGACGCTCTCCAGGGGGTGGTGGACTGGGCCCGCCGGGACGCGGTGCGTTTCGCGCACCTGCTGGAGTGGCTGTGCGTCACCGTGAACAATCCCCGGGTCTCCATGGCGGACGCCGGCCGGGAACTGGCGGATCTGGGCCTCGACCAGCCCGAGTTCACGCCGCTGCGCGAGCTGCTCGTCGCGCTCAGATCGGGCGGGCAGGATCCCCGGTCGCTCGTCGAACGCGTCCACGGCGCCGCGCAGGCGGCCAGGGAGGTGTTGCTCGCCTTGCCGGCGGACGCACCCGAGCGGATCCGCGTTGCCAAGTTCCACGCGGCCCTGCTGGTGGCGGGAAACCTCCGGAAGCCCGAGGCGCTGGACTTCGGCGAGGTGGACGCGGCCGCGATGCGGCCGGACCCCGACCCCGCGGCGCGTTCGGCCTGGCGGCGAGAGCTGAGCCTGGAAATGATCCTGTCCACCTCGATCGACAACCTGTGGGTGTCGAACGGCGAGATCGCGCGCGTGGAGCGGAGCGTGGCATGGCTACGGGAGTGGATCGACGCCCTTGCGGCGGACGGGGCGAACGCCGCGGCCGCCCGGCGGTACCTGTCCGCCCTCCTGGCCCATCGCGTCGCCACCGCCGCCAGGCTCGGAGGCAGCCTCCAGGACGGCGCCGCCGCCCTGTCGATGTCCAGGGGGCTGTCCGCCACCGATGAACACGACGAGGTCCAGGCCCTGTTCAGCCTCCTCGCCGGCTTCCAACTGGCCCGCCGCAGCCGGGACCAGGCAGCGCTGGCCCGTGCGACAGAGGACCTGATCCATACGCTGAGCGACCGGTACGCATCCCCTGCGCCCGACGCGGGCACACGCTTCGTCATCACCGGCACGCTGGGCCTGGCCCACGGCGAACGTGCCGCCCGCACCGGAGACCAGGCCGACCTCCGCGCCGCCGCCCGGTATCTGCGGGAGGCGGTGGAGACCGATCCGGCCACGGTCCCACCGCTGTTCGCACCGTACTTCCCCACTACGCGGGCCCAGCTGATGACCGAGCTGGCCAGGGTCGAACCCCGCCCCGAGGTCATCGACCGCGCCATCGCGGAGGTCCACCGGGTGATCGAGGAATCGCGGACCTCGCCCTGGGACGAGGCCCAGATGCGGCTCGCCCTCGGCCAGGCCATGCTCCGCGCGACCACCCACCGCAGTGACCTCAGCCTGCTCGACCCGTGCATCGCCGAGCTGAGCCGGGTCCGTGCCCTGGCCGCCGAAGGCCACGGCCCGCCGCTGAACGTAGAGGTTCTGACGGAGCTTTCCAGGGCTCACTGGATGAGCGCGGTGACCGGCGGCCCGCGCGCGAGCGAGGACCGGAAGGCGAGCCTGGACACCCGCCGCGAGGCGCTGGAGCTGATGGCCGCCGATGTCCTCCTTCAACTCGGGGCCGAGCACGCCCTGTCGGTGGCCCGGGCCGCGACCGGCCACGTGCTGTGGCTGGCCCTGCGGTGCGCCGAGGACCGCCGCCCCGCCGAGGCCGTCGAGGCGTTGGAGCTGGGTCGGGCCCTCGTGCTCCAGACGGCCGCGGCCGCACACGGCGTGCCCCGGCTGCTGGCGGACCGGGGCCACTCCGACCTGGCCGAGCGGTGGCGGGCGCAGGCACCGCGGCATCCACTCCAGCCGGGTCCGCGCGAGGGGGATCGGGTGGAGGGGGACGCGGGCGAGGGGCGTCCGGCTGAAGGGGATCCGCTCCGGCCGAGGAGAGCGGCCGCGGTGGCGGCTCCGGCCGCCGGCGCTGAGCTGCCGAGCAGCCTGCGGCGCAAGGCGCTCGCCGCACTGGGGGCGGGAAACGGCACCGGCGCGCGGGAGTTGCTCGGCACTCCGGACGCCGCCGCACTGACCGCCGCGCTGGCCGCCTCAGGAGCCGACGCGCTGGTCTACCTGGTCCCCGGCGAGGGTTTCCGCCCCCACATCCCGGGACACGCGTTGATCCTGCGCCCCGGCGGCGCCGAGCCCGCCGTGCTCGACCTGCCGCTGCTGCTCTCACCCGGCAGCCACCAGCTGGAGCGCTACCTCGCCGCAGCCGCCGACCGATCCCGCAAGGCGGCCGACCCGGACGCGTCGCGTGGGTCGCGGGATGCCGCCGAGACGGAATGGCAGGCGGCGCTGAGCGAGCTGTGCGACTGGGCCTGGCCCGCTGCCGTAGGGCCGGTCCTCGATTCCCTGGAACCCCTCGGCCGGCCGCCGCGGATCGTGCTGATCGCCTGCGGCCCCCTCGGCGTCGTCCCCTGGCATGCGGCGCGCAAGCACGTACCGCTGGGGGGTTACCGGTACGCCTGCCAGGACGCGGTGTTCAGCTACGCCCCGTCCGGGGCGCAGTTCCTGCGGGCCGCCGCCCGCGACCGGCTGCCCGCCACCGGGCGCCGGGTGCTGGTCACCGACCCGCGGCTCAGCCTGGTGTGGGCCGAGATCGAGACGGAGGCGCTGCGCTCGGCCTGCTACCCGGACGCCCGGCGCTACGGCGAGTTCGTGGCGGCCGAGGGCGTGCCGGATGCGCCGGGGAGCTGCGAGGACCTGCTGGCCGTGCTGCCGGGCGGCGGTCAGCCGGCTGCGGTCGTGCACGTGTCCTGCCACGGCGTGGCCGGTCCGAGTCCTACGCGATCGGCGCTGTCGCTGGCCGACGGCGAGCTGACCGTCGCCCGGATCCTGGACCACGCCGCGGCTGCGGCGCCCGGCCCGGACGGCCCGCTGGTCGTGCTCAGCGCCTGCGAGACCGACCTGAGCACGGGAGACCACGACGAGGCACTGACCCTCTCCACCGCCCTGGTCGCCCAGGGTGCGGCCGACGTGGTCGGCTCCCGCTGGGCCGTCGACGACAGCGCGACCGCCCTGATGATGGCAGCCTTCCACCACTTCCTGACCGGCCAGGACCTCGCTCCCGTCGACGCGCTGCGCGCCGCCCAGCTGTGGATGCTCGACCCGGACCGCCGGCCCCCGCCCGGCCTGGGCGACCCACTGCACCGCGAGGCCGCCCGCGTCGACCTGCAGGAGATCCACCTGTGGGCCGCCTTCACCCACCAGGGCAACCCTGCGGCATGCTGAGCCCCGCCCGCGCTGCTGTTTCTCGTGAACACTCACGGACCTCGAGATCCGCAACTGCTGCTCGAACCGGCAGGCAGACGCTGCCCCTGAAAGCGGACGAAGCCGACCCGGACGGACAACGCGAGACGGCTCACCGAGGCTCATCCACGAGATCCCAAAAAGAATCCGGACGGCGATGTCGAGAACCCGTGACCGGCTCCGTCCCCGTGGTGAACGCGACCACAATGGGTCGCACGCGCACCGAGGAGAAACACGATGGCCAAGTACTTGCTGCTCAAGCACTACCGAGGCGCCCCGACTGCGGTCAACGACGTACCCATGGACCGGTGGACGCCGGAGGAGATCTCGGCGCACGTGCAGTACATGCAGGACTTCGCGGCCCGGCTCGAGAAGACCGGCGAGTTCGTCGACGGTCAGGCGCTCGCCCCTGAGGGCACATGGGTCCGGTACGACGGTGAGGGGCGCCCGCCGGTCACCGACGGCCCGTTCGCCGAGACCAAGGACCTGATCGCCGGCTGGATGGTGATCGACGTCGACAGCTACGAGCGCGCCGTCGAGCTGGCCGGGGAGCTGTCGGCCGCCCCCGGGGCGGGCGGGAAGCCGATCCACGAGTGGCTCGAGGTGCGCCCGTTCCTGGCCGCGCCGCCCACCATCACGGAGTGACCTCATCGATGAACGAGGCCCTGCTGAGGAGCCTCACGCCGAGCGTGCTCGGAATCCTCGTCCGCCGCGGAGCCGACTTCGCGGCGGCCGAGGACGCCGTACAGGACGCGCTGGTCGAGGCGCTCCGCGTCTGGCCGGCCGCCCCGCCGAGGGACCCGAAGGGCTGGCTGGTCACCGTTGCCTGGCGCAAGTTTCTCGACGCGACCCGGTCGGACGCCGCCCGTCGCCGGCGTGAGGACCTCGTCGACGAGGAGCCGGCACCCGAGCCCGGGCCCGCGGTGGACGACACGCTCCGGCTCTACTTCCTGTGCGCACACCCGTCGCTGACTCCGGCGTCCGCGGTCGCGCTCACGCTGCGCGCCGTCGGCGGGCTCACCACCCGCCAGATCGCCCAGGCCTACCTGGTGCCCGAGGCGACCATGGCGCAGCGCATCAGCCGGGCCAAACGCACCGTCTCCGGCGTACGGTTCGACCAGCCCGGCGACGTCGCCACCGTGCTGCGCGTCCTCTACCTGGTCTTCAACGAGGGCTACTCCGGCGACGTCGACCTCGCCGCCGAGGCCATCCGGCTCACCCGGCAGCTCGCAGCCGCGATCGACCACCCCGAGGTGGCCGGGCTGCTGGCCCTCATGTTGCTTCACCACGCCCGACGCGCCGCCCGGACCGCGCCCGACGGCAGCCTGGTACCGCTGGCCGAGCAGGACCGCACCCGCTGGGACACCGCCACGATCGCCGAAGGCATCGAGATCCTGCAGGCGGCCCTCGCCCGCGACCGGCTGGGCGAGTACCAGGCCCAGGCCGCCATCGCCGCCCTCCACGCCGACGCGCCCACCGCCGGGGAGACGGACTGGGTGCAGATCGTCGAGTGGTACGACGAACTCACCCGCCTGACCGACAGCCCGGTCGTCCGGCTCAACCGCGCCGTCGCCGTCGGCGAGGCCGACGGACCGCGAGCCGGCCTGGCAGCGCTCGCGGCGCTGGACGCCTCACTGCCCCGCTACGCGGCGGTGGCGGCCTACCTCCACGAGCGCGACGGCGACCTGGCGACGGCGGCACGCCTGTACGCCGAGGCGGCCCAGAAGGCACCCAACCTCGCCGAACGCGACCACCTGACGCGCCAGGCGGCCCGGCTCAACTCCCACCGGTGACACTGACAGGCCGCGCCCGGAATTCCCGCACCACTCGGCGCGGCCTGCCCCCCCCCCCAGCCAGAGCGGTCGCCTCACAGTGAGTCGACAGGTCGATACCAGCTGCACGACGTGCTGCCGACGGGGAAGCCTCGCGGCAACGGCAGGCGTGCTGCTTCGTCACCGTCGTCCGCCGAACTCCCAGTCGTGGACCTCTATGTCCGCGTACCGGTCCGCAGCCAGGACGGCACGTGCCGTTTCGGGGTCTGGGGACCGGACCAGCGCCGCCGTACCCAGCCAGGTGGTGGCGTCGTCGGACAGCAGCGGCCCGAACGCGATCAGCTCGTCCCGGTTGGGCGGCACGGCGAGGTCAACGGTCTGCCCCGTGCCGAGACCGAGCACCAGGTACCGATGGTCACCGGTCCGGCCGCCGGGGAAATCCCACATGGTGCGCCCCAGCATGTTGCGCCACCGACGCAGGAGCACGTCCCGGTACACGCCCGCCTGGTAGTTGGGCTCGTCGAAGGCGAACGCACGGGCAGCGGCGGGGTCGGGCAGGTCGACGATGTGCACGCTACCGGTGGGCGTGTCGTCGTCGGCGAAGGTCGGGCCGCGAGCGATCATCCCTTCCGCGTACCGGTCCATGTAGGACCAGTGCTCTTCCAGCAACTCGTCGCGCAACGTCACGGAACCGGCCCGGTCACGGTGGTAGCAGAAGAACTCCATGACCACAGACCCTTGCCCAACCCAGGGCAGCATCTCAACCGGCTTTGGCGACGGCCATGCAGGTGGCGAGAATCGGACTCGCGCGCTCAGCTCGGATTCTCGGGTTTCCTGGCGACCGCGCGGGTCAGTGCGAGGTCACGGCGTTCAGGATCGCCGATACGACGTGGTCCGCGGCGTCGCGGTGGCCCCTGGCGTTGGGGTGTACGAGGGCCGGCCGGTCGTCGTGGTCGAAGATGCCAGATCTTTTGTGCGCCCTGCTTACTGGAACGCGGCCGATGTGCAGGACCGTACAGGGCCTGCGCCTCGCCCCATGGGATAGTCGTGCGGTAGCTGGGGCTTGGTCCTGAGTGTCGCGAGGCCGCGGAGGCTGACTATGCATTCCTTGACCTTCGTCATCGGTACGGGGCGCAGCGGCTCGACCGCACTGTCACGCATCCTCAACAGCCACCCGGACGTACTGAGCCTCAACGAGTTCATGGCCTCTGTCGGCGATGCCGCCTTCCCCGAAGGGAGGCTGACCGGTGAGGAGTTCTGGCAGTCGCTCTTCCGGCCCGCCCCGCACTTCGACCGGATGATCCGCAGCGGGCTGCCGCTCCCGGAATTCCTCTACACACGCCGCCCAGGGAAGTACGCGGCAGAGACCACAGGTATTCCTGCGATCTCCCTGATGGTGCTGCCTCACCTCACCGACGACCCGGACGGGCTCCTCGACGAACTCGACGCAGCGGTGGTCCAGTGGCCCGAGGGCACCGCAGCCGAGCACCATCGGGCTCTGTTCGGACTGCTCTGCGCACGGTTCGGACGAACCGCCGTCGTGGAGCGCTCCGGTTACTCGACGGGCTGGGCAGCAGGGCTACGGGCCACGTTCCCGGACGCGAGGTTCGTGCACATGTTCAGAGACGGACCGGACTGCGCCCTGTCCATGAGCCGTCATCCCGGATTCCGCACGATCTCCCTGCTCCGTGAGATCAAGACACGAGCAGGCGTCGAAAGTCTCGCCGATCTGAAGGACGAGCACGTGCGCTCGCTTCCGGCAGACCTGTCGCCGCTGCTCGGCGAGCGCTTCGATCCAGCTCTCGTAAGCGACCGGGACATCCCCCTGCGGACGTTCGGCACCCTGTGGTCCGAACTCGTCACCGAAGGAACGGAGTTCCTCAGCCGCCTTCCCGCCGACCAGCGCACCACCCTTGCCTACGAGGACCTCCTCGACGACCCCGCCGCGGAGCTGACCCGCATTGCCGAGTTCGTCGGTGTCGCCCCCCTCCCGCAGTGGCTGCTCACCGCATCCGCGCTACTCGACCACAGCCGACGCGGCTCCGCCCGAAAGCTGTCGGCCGCCGCACTCGACGAGCTGAGGGAGAGCTGCGCCCCGGGCACTCGCGTTTTGGCGAGGTGACCGATCAGGTGACAATCCCTCGGATCCGCGCTTGGTCGTGCTCGGTGAGGTATCGATGGACCTGCTCAGTCAGAGACATGCTGAGACAACACTCGGCGTGGCAGTGGCTGACGCCATGCGCCCAGCCGGGCGACGAGGATCCTGCGCGACAGAGTCCGTACATCGCCCCACGGCGCATCGGCAGCCAGTGCGTCGGCCCACCGGCCGGCGCGACTTCCGGTGTCCATCTCGCCACAGAGTCGACTGACGGCGGCAGTGTCGCACCCCGCCCTTGTGTGCATGCCGCAGCCCACCAGCCTGGACACGTTCGGTCCCGCTGTCGGCTGTTTCGGTGCCTGGCATGATCTACGGGTGATCAGTGAACTTGTGCAGCCCGCCCGCACGAAGTACGTCCTGTTCGACGTCGACGGCACGTTGATCGACGCGGTGAGCAACCAGCGCCGGGTCTGGGGAACTTGGGCAGAGCGGTACGGACTGGATGCGGACGAGGTCTACCAAGTGGCTCTCCGGACGCGGCCATTGGAGACGTTCGCCCAGGTCGCAGCGGACCGAGATCCGCGCGAGTGCCTGGCCACGCTGCACGAGCTGGAGGACGAGGACGTCCGGTCCGGCATCTACACGGCTTTCGACGGCGCGTCGGAGTTGCTGCACGGCCTGCCACCGGGGTCCTGGGCGCTGGTGACCTCGAACTACGAGCACCGGGTGCGCGGCCGTTTCCTGCGGACGGGCTTGCCGGTGCCGGGCCTGATCGTGGACGCGGCCGGTGTCGAGGAGGGCAAGCCCTCTCCTGTCCCGTATCTGCAGGCCGCAGCACAGCTCGGCGCCGAGCCGGGAGACTGCCTGGTCATCGAGGACGCCCCGTCCGGAGTGCGGTCCGGGTTGCGCGCAGGGATGACGGTGTGGGGTGTGAACGCCGATGTTGCGGTGGAAGGCGTGCATCGCCACTTCGTCAGTCTCCGCGAGGCAGTCCCGCACATTCTGGCCTTCGCGTCCAGCCCGCACGGGAATGCCGCAGCCTGAGTCCGTCCGCCGACACCGGGCGGTACCGTTCACTTCTGACGATGCGGCAGACCTCGACCGATCACGGCACAGGTGTGCTCACGGGGCCGCCCGTGGACTCCCGCGCTGACGGACTGGCTCATGGCGACGTGGGTTTGCGCGCGAGGATCTGGATCCCGGTGGACTCGTGACCGTTCATGGTGGACACCGTGATGGTCCGGGTGTCGATGGGCTGGAATCCGGCAAGCAGGGTGGAGAACCACTCGCGGGGATGGTGGCGGCAGACCGCACCGTCACCGGTCTCGAACACGCCGTAGCCGGCGTAGCGATCAGCGTGGCGGCTGTAGCGGTTGCGGTTGCGTTCGTCGTCCTGCAGCAGAAGGTCGCTGACGTAGAGGATCCCGCCGGGCTTGAGGACGCGGTTCAACTCGGCGATCAACCGGTGTTGGGCTTCATCGCCGGGGATACAGGTCAGCACGGCGAAGAGCAGAACGACGTCGAAGCCTGCGTCCGGGTAGGGCGAGGCCGGTGGTGCATCCAGGGCGGCAAAACGCAGGGCGGGGTGCAGGCGGCGTGCCCGGTCGATCATTCCTGGTGAGGCGTCGACGCCCGTGAGGTTGCCGAAGCCGCCGAGTTCGAGCTCCTTCATGATGCGGCCGTATCCGCATCCGTAGTCGAGGATCGCGGCGTTTCTGCTGATCCCGTCGAGCCAGGGCAGATGCAGAGGGTGAGTGAACGTCTTCGTGGCCGCTGCGGCATCCCAGTAGGGAACCTGGCTGTCGAGGTCGGACATGGGACATGCCTCCCGGGGTGCTCGGCTGAAGCAGACCATGCTGCCACGGCGGCGGGGCGCCTCGCCGCCGCGTCTGTCGTGCGCAGTGGAGCAAAGCTGTTGGCCGGTGATCACCGGGCCGGGACACTCCGCGTAATCCTCGCCTCCCCGACCGAGTGTTCTTACGCGAAAGAGCGTTGAAGGTTGTCTCGTGGCCGCCGGTCCGCGACTCTCGCCCAGCCCCCTGGCCGCAGTCACGAGATCGCCTCTAAGTTGACGCTGTGACAGAAGTGACGAAGGATCTGCAGGATGTCGAGCCGGTGGTCGACGGTCCGAGTCTGTGGCGGCAGCGGGACTTCATGCTGCTGTGGAGCGGCCAGTCGGTGAGCGAGATGGGTTCGGCGGTCACCCAGGTCGCTCTGCCGCTGCTCGCGGTCGTCGCGCTGAAGGCGAGCACGTTCCAGGTCGGACTGCTGACCGCCGCCACCACGGCAGCGTTCGCGCTGATCGCGCTGCCCGCGGGCGTGCTCGTGGACCGCGGCTCCAAACGTTCCATCATGATCGCCTGCAACATCCTCCGCCTTCTGATCATCGGCTCGGTACCGCTCGCGGCCGCCCTCGGCACCGTGACGATGGCGCAGCTCTACGTCGTCGCTGTCGCAGCCGGCGTGTGCACGGTGTTCTTCGACGTCTCGTACCAGAGCTATGTGCCGTCGCTGATCCGCGCCGATCTCCAGCTGGACGCCAACGGCAAGCTGGGGACCACCCAGGCGTTCGCGCAGCTCGGGGGGCCCGGCCTGGGCGGCGGACTGGTCGCCGCGTTCGGCGCCGCGGGGGCGATGACGGCCGACGCGATCTCCTACGCGGTCTCGGTCTTCTCGATATCCGCGATCAGGACGCGCGAGGAGCCGCCGCCCGCGCGGCGCGAGGGCGAGACGCTGCGGAGCCGGATCGCCGAGGGATTGAGATTCGTCGTCGGGCACAAGATATTGCGGAGGGTCGTGGCGTGCACGGGCACCGCGAATCTGTTCTCCGGCATGACTTCGGCGCTGGCGATGGTCTTCCTCGTCCGGGTGCTGCATGTGCGTCCCGCGCTGACCGGCCTGATCATGGCGGGCTCGGCCGTCGGCGGGATCGCCGGGGGAGTGTTCGCCGGCCGGCTCGCCAAGAAGATCGGCTCGGGGCGGATCATCTGGGTGTCGATGCTGGTGTTCAGCGCGCCGCAGGTCATCGCGGCGGCTGCCTGGCGAGGCTGGGGGGTGCTGCTGTTTGCGCTGGGCTGGGGCATCGCGGACTTCTCCGCGATGGTGTACAACGTCGCGCAGCTCAGCTACCGGCAATCGGTGACGCCACCGGAGCTGATGGGTCGGATGAACGCGGCCGTACGCTGGGTCGTGTGGGGCACGCTGCCGCTCGGCGGCATCCTCGGCGGGGTACTTGGCACGTTGATCGGGGTACGGCCCGCACTCTGGCTGGCCCTCGTCGGTGCGTGGGCGGCCGGCTGGTTCGTGTTCTTCTCCCCGCTCCGCCACATGCGCGATGTTCCCGCCCCCAGCGTTACGCATCGAGGCTGAGCGCCGCGGCCGGGGATATTCCGAACAGTGGACCAACTGGCCGACCGGGCGCGCGGCTGCTCGGGCAGGAGTCCGCTCTGCGCGTAGCAGCGGACGGTCATGGCCGTCTGCCCGCCGGAAGGCCATGAGCTGGGAGGACATTCCATGCGGATCACCGTGCTGACCGTGCCGGACTGCCCCCATGCGCCGCTGGTCGCCGAACGGCTCAACCAGGCGCTCGACGGCCGCGACGCGGAGGTGGAACGGATCGAGGTCGACGATCAGGAGCAGGCTTCGCGCCTGGGGATGACCGGATCACCGACTGTGCTGGTCGACGGGGTGGACCCCTTCGCCGTGCCGGGTACTACCGCGTCTCTGTCCTGCCGCCTCTACCGCAGGCCGGACGGCCACGTCGAAGGGGCTCCGAGCCTGGCTGAACTGCGTCGTGCCCTCGGCGGCGCGGCTGCCGTAGACGACTGTGACTGCGCTGTCGTAGACGACTGCGACTGCCCGGCGGTCGACGTGCCTGGCCGTGGCCGCCGGGGACGTCTCGCCCCGACGGCCATAGACCGTGAGCCCCGAACCGAACTCCCCGACCCCTGTCCCGGCGACGCCTCCCCAGCGCCCCGCTCCTGCTGATCGACACGGTGTGCCTGCGGATCGGCTCCGTCCTGCCCGCCGTCGGCGGCGAGACCGACGCCCGCCTTGCGCCGCGCTCCCATGACGCCCTGAGCCCCGGAACGGACGGCCCCCGCCTCCGGCGTGAGCGTCGACCCACCGGCCGCGGGCCTCTCGCGTGGCGGCTCACTGAGCGGCCGACCGGCTCTTGATCACGGGAGTCGATGGGAATGCGCTGGTCAGAGCCTTCTCGCCGCTGCGAAGATCGTTTCCCGGGAGGAGTTCGATCGCTTCCAGCCGCCCAGGTGGGCCGCCGCGGACGTGCCTGCGCCGCTGGATCGCGAGAGGAGCCATCGCTGGCCCTCCCGGGGAGTGCCGGAGGCGAGCCGGATGTCCCAGCAGCCGCCTTGCCGGGTGAGAGAGACCGCGGACAGGGGTGGCACAGCGAGATGCCAGAAGGCCCTTGCCGGTGCGGCCAGAGCATGAATGAGCGCGGCCCGGATCACGGCTGCTTCGGTGATGGCCACTGTGTGGCCGGTCTCGGGCGCCACGGTGCTCAGCCAGTCCGCCGTCCGGCGGCAGAGCTGGCGTACGGACTCCCCACCGTGTGGCGCGGCATCCGGGTCCGTGAGCCAGGAGGTGAACCCGTCGGGCTCGGCTGCGGCAATGTCGTCGACGGTGCGACCGCACCACCTGCCGAGGTCGAGATCGCGCAGCGCAGGCTCGGAGACTGCGACCAGGCCGAGGGCGTCAGCGATCTGCGAGCAACGGATCGAGGGCGCCCGGACGGCCAGCCGGTGGGGCGGGAGAGCTGGTCCCGCTGCGGCTGCCATGCGCAGGCTGCGCTCACTCAGGGGAGTGTCGCCGAGGAGTGGATCCCGGGTGGCGTCACCACCGGGCACGCACAGAAACGTCAGGTGGATCGTCATATGACCGACCTCCTTCTGGCCCGGCACGACTCCGATGGTGTGAGACCAGGCGACGGTTGCTTGATCAGTTGGGTGACAGCCCTGCCGGCAGAGCGAACAGGGCAGTGAAGCGGCCCCGAGCCACCTCCGTCACCCAGCCCCTAGGGGCACCCACCGGTGACTCGGGACCGACGGGGCCTTCGGCATGACCAGGGCTGCCGGAGCGCTGCCAGATCGACACCGTTCAGCCGCCCTTCCGAAGGCGAGCACGAGGCGGAGCAGCCGGCCCGGCAGCGGATGACACTGCCGACCCCACGGCCTGCCTCGTGTGCTCCAGCGTCGGCGAAAGCCCCCCAGCTGCACCATCCGTCAGGTGTCCGGAAGCACCCCGCCGACCGGCTGACGCGGCCCCGCCACCCGGCCGAACCCGGCATCGGTCACCCGTGGCATGTCGCTCGACGTGGTCTCGAAGATCGTCCGGACGATGTTCCGGCGCGGGGACCCCGTCTTCTGTACGCGCTGCGCAGCCCCCCGTCGCACCGGCGCGCTGGCCCGACGCATCGGGGACGGATCCTTCTCGGGTGACTCAAGAGCACAGCCGTCGTCGTCACGCCCCGCCGCCAGGGACTTCCGTGTGGGCAGGAGCGTTCACCCGTTCCACTCGACGGGAAGTTCGAGGCAGAGCTCATAGCCGCCTTGGGCCGTGGGGCCGGATGTGACGGTGCCGCCGAGGAGCTCGGCTCGTTGGGCCAGGCCGACCAGGCCGTGGTGGGCGCTCGGCAGGGCGAACGCGCGTCGGGTGGGGGCGGTGTTGGTGACGGTGGTGTGGAGGGCGCCGTCCCTGTGGCGGACACGGACGGTTGCCGTCGCGCCGGGGGCGTGTTTGCGGACGTTGGTCAATGCTTCCTGGACGGTGCGGTAGACGGCGCGCTGCACCGGGGGCGGAAGCTCCTCGGGAAGGTCGGTTTCCAGCTTCGCTTCGATGCCGCTGGCGTCGACCAGGCGCTGCAGATCGGCGAGGGAGGGCTGGGGGGTGAGCTCCGTGGGACGGCTGCCGGAGGCCCTCAGGACACTGACCATGTGCCGCAGCTCGTCCAGGGTCTGCACGCTGAGACGGCGGATCGTGGCAGCGGCCTCTCTCGTTTCGGCGTCCTGGCTGCCCACCTGGAGCGCTCCGGCCTGTACGGCGATGAGGCTGACCTGGTGGGAGACCACGTCGTGCATCTCCCTGGCGAGCTGGGCGCGTTCTTTCGCCAGAACGCTCTGGGCGGTCAGCAGCCGTTCCTGCTCGCGGGCCTCGGAGATGTCGGTGAGCCGCAGGGAGAGTTCGCGTCGGGCCTGGACGAGTTGGCCGAGGAAGACGGGAGCCGCGGCGGTGGCCAGTGTGTAGCTGAGGTGGAACAGGTTGTTCGTCTGGCCCAGCTCCGCGGCGTCCATGGACGACCACGGCCAGGGCAGGAAGTCGATGACCGCGTACGTCAGCGCACAGCCGGCCAGCAGGAGACGGCGGCGGCTGAGCGAGGACAGTGAGTACAGCGCGGCCATGGGGGCGACCACCGCGTCGGTGACCAGGGCGGTGGGGAGCGCGAGGACGAAGGTCGTCAAGGGCAGGCGGCGACGCAGAGCGAGGGCGAGAGCGCCGACCAGCGCGCAGGCAGTTGCCGGTGGATCCCCGACACCGACGTTGACCCATGTGTCGGCCAGCGCGAACCCGACGAGGGCGATGTCGAGCAGCAGATCCGGCGGCCGTCGGGGCCTCACCGAGCGCCCCCGTCCCGCTCTGCGGTGAGCAGGCCCGCGCGCTCGGCGATCAGGACCGCCTGGACGCGGCTGCTGACCTCCAGTTTGCCGAGCACGTTGGTGACATGGCCTTTGACCGTGCCGGTGCTCAGATGCAACCTCTCGCCGATGTCGGTGTTGGCCAGTCCTTCGGCCATGAGGACGAGCACGGCACGCTCGCGCTCGGTCAGCCGGCCGGCGAGGCGGACGGCGGCGGGCTCGCGCCCGCCGTGGTCGAGGTAGCCGTCCACGATCCTGCGGGTGACCTGGGACGACAGGACGGTCCCGCCCTCCGCCAGCGTGCGCACAAGGCGGGGCAGCTCCTCGGGGTCGGTGTCCTTGAGCAGGAATCCGGCGGCGCCCGAGCGCAGCGCCGTCGCCACGTACTCGTCGGCGTCGAACGTGGTGAGCATGGCGACCACCGGAGCCTGCGGCATGCGGCCCAGCTCGGCCAGAATGGTGAGCCCGTCCACGTCCGGCATCCGGATGTCGAGCAGAACGACGTCGGGCTGCAGCTCCCGCACCGTGCGGACGGCCTCGCCACCGGGTACCGCCGCGACGACCTCGATGTCGTTCGTGGTGTTGAGAATGTGGGTGAAACCCGTACGGATCAAGGCTTCGTCATCGACCACCAGTACCCGGATCACCTGCGCTCCGCTCGTCGCATGTCCCCGTTCGATGCGTACCCCCGCGGGTGGCCACCTCCAGCGACCGGCACGGAATACCCGCCGGTTGGCGGCATGGTCCCAGCCGGTCGGACGGGGGCGCCCAGGCCGACCGGCCGGGTGGTTTCGGCCGGGCGACGGGGTGGCTTCGGAAGGCCGCCGGGGTGGTTCGGGCGGCTCACCGGGAACCCATCAGGCATGGCGCCGAAAGCACTCTCGGCCGAGCCGGCGGACGTGGCACCGCCGCTGGGGCTCGACCGATTCCGAGTCCTCGCCGACAGGCCCTCGACGGGGCGGCTGATCGGTATCGACCTGGCTCGGGGACTCGCGGTCTTCGGCATGTACTCCGTGCACGTCGGGCCCGATGTGGCGGTCGGCGGCCCGGTGGGATTCCTGCTGGAGACAGCGCGTGGCCGTTCCTCCGCCCTCTTCGCGCTGCTCGCCGGTTTCTCGCTCGTCATCATCACGGGCCGCCCGCACCCCCGAACCGGGCATGCGGGCCGTCAGGCAGTGGCCAGGATCGTGATCCGCGCCGTCGTCCTGCTGGCGCTCGGCTACGCGCTGGCGGCCCTGGACACCGACGTCGACGTGATCCTCAACGTCTACGGGCTGCTCTTCCTGACCGTGCTCCCGCTGCACCGACTGCGGGCAGGGACGCTCGCCCTCATCGCTGCCGCGAGTGCGCTGGTCCTTCCCCAGGTGCTGTACGTGATCAGAACGTCCATCGAGGCCGGGAACTGGGCGGACACTGTCACCGCCCATGACCCCTTGGCCCGGATCACCGGCACGGACGGCATCATCGAACTCCTGTTCACGGGCGCGTATCCGGCGCTCACCTGGATCCCGTTCCTGGTCGCGGGCATGGCAGCAGCCCGGCTGGACCTCACTCGCCCGGGCATCAGATGCCGGCTCGCACTCGTGGGCGGGGCACTGGCTCTGCTGGGTTACGGCGGCTCCTGGCTCGCCCTGCGCCTGGTCCCCGGTGCCCTGTCCGCCGTCGCCTCCGCCACGGACGGCGGCTCGGCAGCGTCCGCCTGGTGGTCCGACACCGTCGGCGAGCCCGAGGGGCACACCCCGCTCGCCTGGCTGCTGGTGGCCGCACCGCACAGCCAGACGACCTTCTCCATCGTCGGCAACACCGGAGTCGCCCTCGCCGTGGTCGCCGCGTGCCTGACCGTCGCCGAACGGATGCCGCGCCTCACACGCCTGGCCGCACCCGTTGCCGCGGTCGGCATGACTGCGCTGACCATGTATGTGCTGCACATCGTCGCGCTGTGGTTCTTCAGCGACGTCTGGTACGTGCCGGCGGTCGACGGGGACACCCTGTCCGCCCTGCCCGTGCTGCTGGCCTTCATCGCTGGCGCCATGCTCCTGGCGACTGTGTGGACCCGGCTGTTTCGGCGCGGTCCCCTGGAACAGCTTCTCCACAGCGCCACGCAGTTGGCACAAACCGTCAAGTAGAGATGTGGGAGTGGAGAGCGGCGGCTCGGCGGAGGGCATCCCGGCATGCCTGGATGGCGGGATGTCGGGTTCGGCCGCGGCGTACGACGGTGAAGACGCGGCGTGCGCGCTGGCCGCGGGGAAGGTGCCGGAGCGGGACGGTCGGAGGTCGGCCGCTCCAGACCAGATCGGGGAGGAAGGCCGCGGCGTGGTGCTGCTCGACGAGGCGGACGTGGAGCAGGAGGTCGGTGGTCTCGAACCGTACGTCGGGTTCGAAGCCGGCGCTGCGGCACAGGGACATGGCCCAGTGCCGCGCGGCTGTGCCTTCGGGTTCCATCACCCAGGGGTGGTCCGCCAGTGGGCGCAGCGCCGCCATCGGGCCGTCGGTCTCCGTGCTGTCGGCCGGCTTCGGCAGGGCGAGGTGCAGGGTGTCGTCGAGCAGGTCTTCCTGTTGGAGTTCGGCCGGCCGCGCGTTGGGGTTGCCGGGGTATTCCTCGGCGATGATCAGGTCGAAGTCGCGGGCCTGCAGGGCGGGCAGGGCCTTTTCCGGCTCCATGTGGGTGACGTGGACGCGTAGGTGGGGGTGGAGCTCGCGCAGCAGGCCGAGTGCGGTCGGGACCAGAGTGAGTGCCGCGGTCTGGAACGAGGCGATGCGCAGGGTGCCGTTCAGATCGGTCAGGGAGGCGGCGATGTCGGCCTCCGCTCGCTCGAGGCGCTGGAGCAGCGCTTCGGTGTGGGCGACGAGGATCTCGGCCTGCTCGGTCAGCCGTACCCGCCGCCCGACCGGTTCCAGCAGCGGCACGCCGACTTCGGCCTCCAGCTGCGAGAGCTGCTGGGAGACGGAGGAGGGGGCGTAGGAGAGGGCCTGGGCGACGGCCGCCAGGGTGCCGCGGTGCTTGAGTTCGCGCAGCAGGCGCAGCCGGTGCAGGTCGAACATGAGCAGCCGCTCTCCTCGCCGTCGCGGGCCCGACGGCTGAATGGTCGGTTTCTTCGACGAGTATAGGTCGAAAACATTCGCTGGACCGATCGTAGGAGGGCGTCGGACCCTGGTCGTGTGTGTGAGAACGATCCCCCCTCCCGTACGTTGCCGTGGTCTGCTCGGCTCGGTGCCCGCGCCTGGCGGTGTGCACCCGCGCCCGCCGAGGTCCGCGGCTTCCACTTCTCCCTGCCCGACTACGCGCCCACCCGGTTGTCCGAAGTTCCTTCGCTGGCCGCGGAGTTGGAAGTCGGTCGTGTCTTCGTCAAGGACGAGTCGTCCCGTCTGGGGCTGCCCGCGTTCAAAGCGCTGGGCGCGTCCTGGGCGATCCACCGCGCCCTTGCCGAGCGGGCCGCGAACGGAAGGGACCCGGGCCCGGTCACCCTGGTGACCGCCACCGACGGCAATCACGGCCGCGCCGTGGCCCGTATGGCACACCGTCTCGGGCAGCACGCGCACGTTTTCGTACCGCAGGGTGTGCATCCGCAGGCTGTGGCGGCCATCGTCGCCGAGCAGGCGAAGGTCACCGAGGTCCCGGGGCCGTACGACGAGGCCGTACGCCTGGCGGCCGAGGAGGCTGCCGCGCCGGACGCGGTCCTGGTCCAGGACACCGCCTGGCCGGGATATGAGCAGATCCCCGGGTGGATCGTAGAGGGCTACTCCACTCTCTGCGCCGAGATCGACGAGCAGCTGGCCGCCGAAGGGGTCAGGGCGGGCCCCGACCTCGTCTCCATACCGGTGGGTGTGGGGTCTTTGGCCCAGGCTGTGGTCACGCACTACCGCAGCCGCCCGTCCGGGCACGCTTCGGCGCTGCTGTCGGTGGAGCCGGAGTCCGCGGCCTGCGTCCTGGAGAGCCTCACCCTCGGCGTACCCGTCAGCGTGACGACGGGGGACACCACCATGGCCGGGCTGAACTGCGGCACTCCGTCCAGCATCGCCTGGCCCTACCTGCACGGTGGGCTGGACGCGGCTGTCGCCGTCGCCGACGCCGACAGCGCCCGCGCGGCCGGTGATCTCGCGGCTCTCGGCATCTCCTCGGGTCCCTGCGGGGCCGCGTCGCTCGCCGGTCTGCGTGCGGCGCTCACCGGCGTGGACGCCGAGCAACGCCGAACGGCACTGGGGCTCGGGCCGTCCTCGGTGGTCGTACTGCTGAGCACCGAGGGCACTGCTGCCAACCCGCACTCCAGCGCCGGTCACTGAGCCCGCAACACCTGCAAGACCCCCGGGTCCACCGCGCGCTCGGGCGGACCGCAGGCGTCACGCTGATCGGCTTCGGCCTCGCGGTTGCCACCGCTCCCGGCCGACCCGTGCCTGCCCGCACACGGCTGCCGTGCCGTCGCCCCACCCCACTGAAACCGACAACCTCCGGGAGCCAGGTCATGATGAACCCCGCCCCCCACACGATCACCGTCAACGCAGACCGGCTGTGGCGGTCCCTGATGGACCTCGCCGAGATCGGCGCCTATGACGACGAGCGCACCGGCCTGCGCGGCGTCAACCGCTTGGCCCTCACCGATGCGGACACGGCCGGCCGCCGCCAGGTCATCGCCTGGATGGAACAGGCCGGACTGGCCGTCCGTGTCGACCGGATGGGCAACATCTACGGCCGCCGCGAGGGCACCGATCCCACCGCGGCCCCGGTCCTGACGGGCTCGCACATCGACAGCGTCGCCACCGCCGGCGCCTTCGACGGCTGCCTCGGCGTCCTGGGCGGCATCGAGGTCGTCCGCACCCTGAACGAACGTGGCATCACCACCCGCCGCCCGATCGAGGTAGGCGTCTTCACCGAGGAGGAAGGCGTCCGCTTCGGCACCGACATGCTCGGCAGCGCGGTCGCCGCCGGCCGCCTCACCCTGGAGTACGCCCATGCCCTGACCGACCGGGACGGCCGTACCCTCGGCGGAGAACTCGCCCGCACCGGCTTCGACGGTCCCACCGACGTACGACTCGCCCCGCCGCACGCCTACGTCGAGTGCCACATCGAACAGGGCCCCGTCCTCGCCGAGAACGATGTCGAGATCGGCGTCGTCACCGGCGTGCAGGGCATCTCCTGGCAGGAGATCACCATCCACGGCCGCGCCGCCCACGCCGGCACCACCCCCACCCACCTGCGCGCCGACGCCGGCCTGGCCGCAGCCCAGATCATCGTCCACCTGCGGTCCCTGGTCGACTCCGGTTCCTACGGCGACCTGCGGGCCACGGTCGGCCACCTGGTCGTCCACCCCGACCTGACCAACATCGTCCCGGCCCGCGCCGAACTGACCGTAGACCTGCGCAACCCCGACGACGCCCAGATGGCCCGGGCCGAGGAGGCCCTGGCCGCATTCCTGTGCGACCTCGAGAACAGCCGGCCGGGCCTGTCGCTGACCACCCGGCGGACGGCCACGACCGCCTACGTCCCGTTCGACGAAGGCGTGCAGAAGCTCATCGCGCAGGCTGCCGACGACCACGGCCTGGAGCACATCTCCCTGCTCTCCGGCGCCGGCCACGACGCCCAGGAGATCGCGGCGCTCTGCCCCACGGCCATGATCTTCGTACGCGGAGAGTACGACGGCATCAGCCACAACCCCCGCGAGTACTCCACCCCCGAGGCGTGCGCCCACGGCGTCGACGTCCTGGCGACCACCCTCCTGCGCCTGGCCGGCCTGGAGTGACCGCCGACGGCGTCCCACAGCAGCGACCGTTCGGCAGAAACCCCCACCTACGTGCGGTGCTCACCACCCCGCCCTGGACCCGGGGCGTGGGCAGAACTCCGGAAGGCCTTCATGCTCCCCGAGACCTCCTAGACCCCCGCGGCTCCCGAACCCCTCGACCCGGACCCCGGCAGCCTGCTGGCCCGGCTGGTCTCCATCGACTCCGTCAACCCGGACCTCGTTCCCGGCGGGACCGGTGAGACCGCCATCGCCGACTTCTGCAGCGAGTGGCTCGCTGCTCGCGCCTTCGACGTCCATCGCCTGGAGAAGCACCCGGGCCGCCCCTCGCTCGTCGCCGCCGCCCGCGGCCCCCTGCGCGGCGATGTCGTCCTCGCCTGTGTCGTGGACCGCCTCACCGACATCCTCACCGCCACCGTCGCCGACTTCTGCTCCTGAGGCTCTCGGCCGGACCTTGCAGGAGCTGTACCCCTCGACGTCGACGCCGAGCAGGAGATCGAGAGCGCCGTGGTCCTGTCGTCGAGCTCCTGTCACCGCGGGAATGGCCGTCCGCGTACGGCTGTTGTGTCTCCCGACCGGCAGTTGATCAAGGAGGGGCAGGCCGTGGCGCACGACGATGGCAGGGTGCACGGGACCGTGGCGGCGGGGTTCGAGGGCGTGCGGCAGGAGTTCGCCGCGGTGCTCGGCGAGATGTGCGACGCGCCCGAGGCGCAGCTCGTGGTGCACGTAGACGGCCGCCGGGTGGCCGACCTGTGGGCCGGTCCCGGTACGACGGCGGACACGCTGACCGGCCTCTACTCCATCACCAAGGGTGCCGCCCACCTCGTGGTCGCGCTTCTGGTCCAGGAAGGCGTCCTCGACCTCGACCGTGAAGTGGCCGCGTACTGGCCGGAGTTCGGGGCGAAGGGCAAGGAACGGCTCACCTTGCGCGAGCTGCTCGCACACCGTTCCGGCGTCGTCGGCGTCGATGGTGGTTTCACCCCCGGCGAGTTGGCCGACGATCGACTGATGGCCGCGCGACTCGCCGGCCAACGGCCCTTCTGGGAGCCGGGAACGGCGTACGGCTACCACGCCTTCGTGATCGGCGCCCTGACCGGCGAGGTGGTGCGGCGGGTGACCGGCCGCTCGATTCAGGAGATCTACGCGAAGCGGATCCGGGCGCCGTACGGGCTCGACTTCCACCTGGGCCTGCCGGAGGCGCTCGAACCGCGCTATGCCGAGGTGCTGCCGCTGCTGCCGACGAGGGAGGAGGCCGAGCAACTCGCGGCCAACGCCGCGGCCCCGGACAGCGTCACGGGCATCGCGTTCAACCAGAACGCGACCCCGCCGACCGACCTGGTGGCCTTCGCGAACACCCGAGCCGTGCGGGCGCTCGGGCCCACCTCATCCGGCGGGGTCGGCACCGCACGGGGCGTGGCGGGGATGTACGCCGCGGCAATCACCGAGGTGGACGGCCGGGTGCCGCTGCTGAAGCCGGAGACCATCACCGAGTTCGCCCGGGTCCACTATCGCGGAACCGATCTGGTCACCGGGAACGAGGACGTCTTCGGCCTGGGCTTCGAGGAATTGAGCAGCCGCTATCGCGTCCTGGGCCCGGACGCGTTCGGACACAGCGGGGCGACAGGCTCACTCGCCCTCGCCGACCCGGCCAGCGGTGTGGCCTACGCGTACACGCGCCGCCGCTTCGGCATGCCGTCAGGATTCGGTGCGGGCCTGGAGAACCATCGCTTGGTCGAGGCCGCGGTACGGGCGGCCGATGGGCACTAAAGCCTGTTCGAGAAGTCCGTGAGCGAGCATTTTCGCTGTATGGGTGGGGTGTTGAGGGCTGGGGCGTCCCTGGCGGCTTGCGCTGCGAAAACGGGTTACTCCGGACTCACTTGGTCCAGTACGGCGCGAGCGCTCCCTGGCGGAACGGCGCCGGGCTCACGCTGAGTTCGCCGGCGAAGGGGCGGTCGAGGACGAAGACCAGGAGCAGACTGAACCCGATGAGAGCGGCGACGGAGGCGACGAAGAGGATCTGGATCCGCAGCTTTCGCATGCCGTACAGGAAGGTGAGCGGGATCAGGACGACGGCGCCGCCGAAGGCCAGGATCTGCAGCAGCGGGGGGAGTTGCTGTTCGGCCATGGTCAGCCGGGCCCGGCGCTGGGAGGCGACGTCGTTGACGTGGTCCACGGCCTGCTCGTAGAAGACCTCTTCGCGAGTGGCTTTCGGTTCGTACGTCTGCAGCACGTCGTAGACGGACTGGAGCTTGCCGGCGGTGGCCCCGTAGCTCGGGTGTCCCGCGCGCATCCGAGGCCACTGCTGCTCCACGACCGCGTGAACGTAGTCGCCGAGCGCGGCGTCGAGGCGGGCGCGGACCGGGGTCGGGAAAGCAGCGGCATCGCGGGCGATGAGCGAGACATCGGTGGCCTCGGTGGCGACGATGGTCTCCGTACTCTCCAGCTGCGTCCAGAGGGTGACGATGACGAAGGCCAGGATGATCCCGTAGATCGCGCCGAACATCCCGAGTGTCACTCCGACCATGTCGTTGTGCTCGCCCTTGGCCAGCGACGGGTATCTGCGGCGGAGCAGCACACTGCCGGCGACGGCAAGGACGACGGTCCCGCCGACGGTGACCACGGCCAGGGTGAAGGTGCTGAAATGATTGAGCAGCCAGAGCAACATGTGCGGGGAGTCTAGGGACATGACGCTCCCCGGCGTCGCGCCCGACGGTCGGGCCTACGGGCGTGAACACGGCCCGGGAACGGCGCCTCTGCGCTCTGCGAAGCCCACGGTCCGCTTCGCGGTGGGCGTCCGGCGTCCCCAGGAGTCCACACGATCGAGCGTAAGGGGATCGTCCTGCCAACTCACCGGGTAGCCGGACCCGGGCTACTGCACTCCGTATTGTTCACCTCATCGATCCACAGGTCTGAGACCCGTCGGCCTGTCAGCCGTGCTCGACGGTGATCGTCACTTCGCTGCCTGGGGCTGCCAGGACCCAAGCCTTGCCCGTGGTCCTGCGTAGGATCACCGCATTGCCGTGGGTGGCGATGCGCCATGGGCCGGGGGGCAGGGACAGTTCTGTAAGCCGCGAGCCTTGGCGCGCCGCGGTGTAGGTCAGCCGGTATACGGCATCGGCGGGGCTGTACGAGGCGGAGCGGATCGTGCCTGCCACTGCCTCCGCGTACGGTTCGGCGGTCAGCTCCTTGTTGGTGCGGAAGGCGCCGGCGTCGTCGACGGCGCAGTACCCGCCGCCGTAGCACCAGACATAGCCCGCCCAGCCGGAACCGTAGCGGCGGAGCGAGTCCATCGCGTCGTGGTAGAAGCGCTTCATGTTCGGCAGGGAGCTGTTGAGTGGACCCCATTCCCCGACCACGATCGGGACCTTGTACTGCTTGGGGTACTCGGTGACGGCCTGCTCGTAGGCCGCGATCCACCCGGCGCCGGGATCGTAGTCGGCGCCCGCCTCCATGGCGGCGTTGTAGAAGTGCGGCGCGTACACCACCTTGGGATCGTCGATGCGGCCGAGGCCGGTCGGTACGCCCTCGCCCACGATCGGGGTGGGTTCGACGAAGACCCAGGAGTCCGGATCGACCGAACGGACCGAGTCGGCCAGGCGGTTGTACATGGGGGTGAGCTGATCGTGCTCGATCCGGCGGGCGGCCGTCGGCAGGTCTTCCCCCTGGCGCAGCTCGCCCATGGGTTCGTTGATGAGGTCGTAGCCGAGGAGCGCCGGGTGGTGGGCGAAGCGTTCCGCGAGGACCTGCCACGCCCGGGCCTGGGCGCGTTGGAGGTCCTGGTCCTGGTAGAGGTGGGTGAAGGCGCGCTGGACGGCGGGCTCGAAGTACTCGGCGAACCAGTCGTCCGGGTGGGCGGTGAAGGGAAGTCCGTCGGTCCTGGTCGCCCACTCGGGAATGCCGCGGTGGCCGAAAGCGGGGCCGAAGACGTCCTGGTGGGCGTCGATCACGACCTTCATGTCATGTCGGGCCGCCCAGTCCAGGATGCGTTCGATCTTCCGCAGGTACGTCTCGCTGTAGTGGCCGCGCCGCGGTTCCAGGTCGTCCCAGAAGACCAGCAGTCGGGCGAAGTCGAAGCCCTTGGCGCGCATGTCGCGGAAGTGGTTTTCGGTGATGGCCGTCAGGGCTTTTTCGCCCCGGTTCGTCTTGTCCTCGACGTTCCAGCCGCGCAGGGTGAGGACACGTCCCTGCCGGTCGGTGAGTGCGGGTATGCCAACCGTGGCCTGTCGGGGGTGGGCGCTTGTGGGGGCGAGCAGTGCGGCGACAACTGCGCTCACTGTCAGAGTCGTTCGCAGCACCACGGGGAACCTCCGGCCGTCGAGTTCGGGGTGCCGCGCATCCCATCAGTAGCCGTGGCCCGTTTCAAGTGGTCGTACAAGCCGTTTCTCGCCTCTGCAGCCACCTGGGGGGCCGAGTCGCCGGCTGAAGGTCGGCTGCGGTAGAGCGCCCCGAATGGCTTCGCGCAGTGCCTCGTCGAGACCGGTCGAGGCCCGCTCCTCGCGGACGGCGAACCGCACGGCGCCCGCACCGGTGCTCGGCTCCCGGACCCCCACCACGACCCGGCCGACGAGAGGCTGATCGACCCCAACAGCAGCCCCGCGATTGCGCAGCCGCGACCTGTGCGTCCGGCCCCGGACCGGGCGGCCTTCGGCCGGATTGCGCGATGCTGCGGCGCGGTGATGCTGGAGGCATGCGGCCGAACCAGTTCCTCCGGTGCGCCTCTGAAGGACCCTGCCATGCCTGACCCTCCGCACATCGTGAGCGATGTGATGACCCGTCCCGCGGTGGCCGTCGGGCGCGATGCGCGGTTCAAGGAGATCGTGCGGGTCATGGAGCAGCGGCAGGTCAGTGCCGTGCCGGTCGTCGCAGGCCAGGGGCGTGTGGTCGGTGTCGTGTCGGAGGCCGACCTGCTGCCCAAGGAGGAGTTCCGGGATGACGGTCCCACCCGGAGTGATCGGACCCGTCACCGGTCAGCACTGGCCAAGGCCGAGGCGCTGACCGCTGAGGAGCTCATGAGCGCGCCCGCGGTCACGGTCCGCCCCGACGTCACCTTGGCCCAGGCGGCCCGGATCATGGCGAAGGAGCACGTCAAGCGGCTTCCCGTGGTCGATGACGAGGACAGGCTCTCCGGCGTCGTCAGCCGAGGCGACCTGTTGAAGGTCTTCCTGCGGTCGGACGAGGACATCGAGGAGGAAGTCCGCCGCACCGTGGTGTCGTACCTGTTCCCCGCAGTGGGTCACGCCATCCACGTGTCCGTGCGGGACGGGGTCGTCACGCTCCGCGGGCGCGTCCCCGACACCTCGCTCAACTGGGTCGCCGAGCGCCTCGTCCGTGCCCTGGAGGGCGTGGTGGGCGTCGAGGCACGGCTCGTCGGCGAAGGGTTCCGCCAGGACAGACCAGAGATCACCGGTAAGTAGCGGCAGGTGCGCCGCGCCCCGTGTCTACTCGTCGGCCGGAGTGATGCGACGGCCCGTGAGGCTCGTGGGGCGGATCGACACCCACATCTCGCGCTCACCGCCGGCCCATGGCGTGGTGTGGGCGCGTTGGGCGAGCCCGCGCACGACCTCCGGCTCGGTCACGACGCTCGCAGGGCCGACGGCGAGCACGCTCCAGCCCTGGCTCAGAGCCTCGTCCACGTGGTCGACCTCGAAGGCGACCTCCGTTCCCACGGCCGCTGCGGCCACGGAGTCGGGCGCCGTACGGAAGACGATGGCTTCATCGACGACGTCGTAGTTGACCGGGACGACCGCCGGGTGGCCGTCGGACGTCGACACCGCGACGCGCCCGATGCCGTGCGTGGAGAGCAGGGCGCGGCATTCATCGGGGCTGAGGTCCCGCAGTTGAGGGTGCAGGAGTGCGTGGCCTTGGCCTGGCGGGAGATCCACGCCGCCGCCGAGCAGCGCCGTGGCCGAAGTGCCCAGCGCGTCGGCCAGCCTGATGAGAGCCGGCATCGTGGGATCGGCGGGCTGTTCCTCCAGATATGACAGGTAGCTGGGCGACATGCGCGCGCGGCGGGCCGCTTCCTCCAGGCTGAGACCCTGTCTGCGGCGTTCGGTGCCCACGCGCCGGCCGATGTCGCCGGGGTTGGGTGTCCCGGCCGGAGCGGCGACCGTGGACACGGGCTCCGCCCCGGTCGTGCCCGGCGGTGCCTCGTGCGTGGTCCCGGGCTGTTCGTGCTCGAGATGGCGGATGTGCGCGTCGGGCCCGGGGAAGACGAGCGTCACCTCGCCCGTGTCCGACCAGTGCACGTCGTACGGAGGGGTTCCGTCCGAGTGGTGGAGGCCGACGATCTCGCCGTCGCGCCTGGCGCCGCCGGTCGTCGGACTTTCGATGACGAGTTGGTCACCGAGGTGAGCTCGCATGATCGCCGCCCTCTGCTCAGAATGGTGCTGTATTCCAACCTGCCACGCGGAAGGCACCGCCGCACGGGACGAGACCCCGTATCCGCGAGGCGGGCTGCCCGTATCAGGGAGGCGACATGCACCACCGAACGGTCGAGGAGCTCATGACCCGGGACGTCGTCCGGGCACGGCGTGACACGCCGTTCAAGGAGCTCGTCAGGCTGCTGGCGGACAACGACGTCACCGCAGTGCCCGTGGTGGACGACCTGGAGCGCCCCATCGGTGTGGTGTCCGAGGCCGACCTGCTCCGCAAGAGCGCTGACCAGGTCGATCCGTCAGGCAGGGTTCCGGTCCCGAAGCTGGAAGCCTCGGAGCGGGCCAAGGCCGAGGGGTCCCGCGCCGAGGAACTGATGTCGGCTCCCGCGGTGTGCGCACGTCCGGAGTGGAGCGTGGTCGAGGCCGCGCGGCTCATGGAGGCGCAGCACGTCAAGCGGCTGCCCGTGGTGGACGAGGCGGACCGGCTCCTGGGCATCGTCAGCCGTGGCGATCTGCTGCGAATCTTCCTGCGCCGTGACGACGCCATCCGCGAGGAGATCACTCAGGAGTTGCTGCGGCGCACGATGGGGCTCGATCCCTCGGAGGTGACGGTCGAGGTCCACGACGGGCGTGTCGACCTCGGCGGTTCAGTGGAGTTCCGGAGCCTGATCCCGGTCATCGAGCAGCTGTGCCGCGGTGTCGACGGCGTTGTCTCGGTCGCCGGCCACATCGCGTACCGGACGGACGATGCCGGGCGTTTCCCCACTACTTCCTGAGTCCGCAGGGTCTCAGACGAGCCGTCCAGCGGGGTCACGGGTGCTCAGCCGGGGCGCACCCATGGCTTGGATGTCGCGTCCGGCGACTTCCAGCAGCTGGTGGGCGAGGTCGACCATGGCCCTGCCCGCCGCCAGCTCGTCGCCGATCTCCGGCACGTTCGTGTCCGCCGGATGACGGTGCGCGGTTCCGTTGCCGGTGAGCGCCGTGGTACCGGTGTCCAGCACCACATGCGCCTTGGTCGTTCCGTCGTCGTCTTCGAAGAGATGGAGGCGAACCTTCCACTCAGTCGTGTGCGACATTGCCTTCCTCCTCACTCCGGTCTGTCGGTCAGCGGCGGAAGCGCCCGGACCACTGCGGTTCCACCAGGTCCCACTCGGCCTCCCACCGCGCGTACCTTCGCCGGTCCAGCGCCAGGCGCATGGCTGCCCGTGCGGCGCGCACACCAAGGGCCACACCGAGCGCCGCCATACCGGCCACGAACCAGCCGTTCGCCTGTGCGCCGGCCACGTTCATCGGCGGACTGGTGACGGTCCCGTCCCGGTCCACCCACACCCGCACGATCGCGCCTTCGGGTGTGCCCGGTTCCACGAGGGCGGTTCCCGTCCGCACGATGCCGTTCCGCTGGGTCCAGCGGATCGGCGCCTGTCGTTTGGACACTCGGCTGTCGCCCAGCACGTCGGACGTCAGCCGGGCGGTGACCTCGTGTCGCTCCACGGCCTGGGCATGCACGGTGCGCATGGATGACTCGTACGCCGTATGCCCCGCGCCGAGCGCGGCGACCGGCAGTCCGAGGACGAGGACGAGCATCAGCAGGCGGTGGAACCAGGATTCACACCTGTCGGACGTACGCCTGAGCGGGTTCGCCTCGTATGGCACGTCCCCCTTGCGCGGCCGGGGCGGACCGGATGCGGACGGCGAAGCGTGTGCGCTCATGATGCGGCCTCCAGCACGTTGCTGGTCCGGTTCCCCCGCCTCGTCCACCATCGGACGGCGGCCGGCTTCGGTCACAGGGCCGAAAGTCCCTGCCGACCGGCGTCCGGCCCCAAGAGGGCGGTGGTCGGCACGGGCGTCTCAGCCGGTGGCCGTCATCTGTGGGGTACGACCGCAGCGGGACACAGCGCGTGATGCAGGAGCGCCCAGAAGCATGTCGGCGAGATCTCCGAGCCCGCCGGAATCATCACCGCCCTGATTCCTCTTGTGCGGAATTCCACGCCTCCACAGGTCCACATGCGTCTCGGAGGGGATCGGGGTGATCCTCGAATGAGAGAAGCACCGCGATCGGCATCCAGGTGGTGTCCGGGCCGGTCACCGGATCGGACGTCCACCCGTCATTTCCAGCTTCTTACGAGACGGAGGCCGCCGCCATGCAACAAGCCGTCACCGTGGGCCTCGACGGTTCACCCGAGAGCCTCGCCGCTGCCCGCTGGGCCGCGGACGAGGCCGAGAAGCGCAGGCTCACCCTGCGCCTGCTGCACGCGTGGCCGCTGCTGGCGCCCGAACCGGCCCGCGTCCCCGCGGAAGTCGATCAGAACTACTGGGCGAAGCGTCTCGTCCACACGGCGCGAGCGGAGCTCCAGGCGCGCCACCCAGGGCTGTCCATCGTCGGGAACCTGGTTGCCGACGACGCTCAGAACGCCCTGCTCCAAGCCGCGTCGGAGTCGGAGATGGCGGTGCTGGGCTCGCGTGGTCTGGAGCCCTTCGAGAGCTACTTCCTGGGTGACATCAGCATGCCCGTCGTGGCACGGGCGGAGCGGCCGGTGGTGCTGGTCCGCGCCGAACCCCGGGAGCAAGGACCGCCTCCGGCGCCCGCGAGCCGTGTGGTCGTGGCCCTGAAACTGCACGGATCCTCCGACGCCCTGCTCGACTTCGCCTTCCACACCGCCGCGGCCAGGGGCGTTCCTCTCCTGGCCGTCCACGGCCGCAGCGTGCCGCTCCATGCGCGGGTTCCCTGGGGCGTGGACCACGAGGTCACCGAGGAGATCACCCGGGATGCGTACAGGCAGCTGAGCGAGGCGCTCCACCTGTGGCGGGAGAAGTACCCGCGGGTGGACGTGGCCGACAGCGTCCGTCTGGCAAGCCCGGCCAAGGCAGTCGTACAGGCTGCCGAGGGCGCCGTGCTGCTGGTCGTGGGCCGTCGCCGGCACCGTCATGGTCTCGCGCCCCACCTGGGTCCCGTGGCGCAGGCGGCCGTTCATCACGGGCGCTGCCCCGTCGCCGTCGTCCCTCATGACTGAGCCCGGCCCCAGCGGGACATCGGCGCGGCCGGTGCCTCGGGCCATCGATGCGTCCGCGCTCCGGTCCGGCGCCGGGCACGCTGGTGAGCCGCTGCCACGCGCTGAGGTGTTCGAGACTCACACCGCGATCGTGTTCTTCGCCTGCGACCGCGCCTACAAGGTCAAGAAGCCGGTCGATCTGGAGTTCTTGGACTACACCACGTTGGCGGCCCGCCGGGCCGCGTGCGAGCGCGAAGTCGCTCTCAACCGCCGCTTCGCCCCCGACGTCTACCTGGGTCTGGGCGAGTTCCGCAGCCCGGACGCGGAGGGGCCCGAACCCCTGGTGGTGATGCGCCGCATGCCGGCGGACCGCCGCCTCTCCCACCTGGTACGTGAGGGAGCCGCAGTCGACGACGTCCTCCGCGCGGTCGCCCGGCATCTCGCCGCCTGGCACGCGGAGGCGCCCCGTGGCCGCGAAGTGAACGAGCAGGGCACGCGGGATGCGCTCTCGTCCCGCTGGGAGGCCGGTTTCGCGCAGGTCCGCGCACTGGCTGCCGAGGGTTTCGTCCTGGACCAGGTGACCGAGGTTGAGCGGCTGGTCCGCCGTTACCTCGCCGGCCGCAAGCGGCTCTTCGACTCCCGAATTGAGCAGGGGCGAGTGGTCGACGGCCACGGCGACCTCCTCGCCGAGGACATCTTCTGCCTCGACGACGGCCCACGCGTGCTGGACTGCCTGGAGTTCGACGACCGTCTCCGCTACGTCGACGGCCTGGACGACGCCGCCTTCCTCGCCATGGACCTGGAACAGCTCGGCGCCCCGGAGGCAGCCGCGTACTTCCTCGCCCAGTACGGCGAGTACTCCGGCGATCCCGCGCCCTCTTCCCTGAGGCACCACTACGTCGCCTACCGGGCGTTCGTCCGCGCCAAGGTCTCCCTGATCCAGGCCCGGCAGGGCGCGCCCGGCGCGGCGGCGGCGTCGCGGCGGCTGGCCTCGACGGCACTGCGCCACCTGCGCACCTCTGCCGTGTCGCTCACCCTCGTCGGCGGGCTGCCCGGCAGTGGGAAGTCCACCCTCTCCGGAGCGCTGGCCGACCGGCTGGGGGTCACCCTGCTCAGCAGCGACCGCCTCCGCAAGGAGCTGGCCGGCATCCCCGCGGAGCAGTCCGCTGCCGCCGACTACGGCGAGGGCCTCTACACGCCGGAGTGGACGGCAAAGACCTACGCCGCCCTCCTGGATCGCGCAGCCGCGCTGATGTCCTCCGGCGAGTCCGTCGTCCTGGACGCCACCTGGTCCGATGCGGGACAACGCGAGGCGGCCCTGCGCGTGGCGGAACGCACCAGTGCCGACCTGGTGGCCCTGCACTGCCAGGCGCCGGGTGACGTGTCTACCGCCCGCCTGACCACGCGCGCCGTCGGCCCGTCCGATGCAGGCCCCGACGTCGCCGCCGCCATGGCGGCAAGAGAACCACCCTGGCCCGAGGCCGTCGCGGTCGACACCGGCGGCCCCCTGGAGTCCGCGGTCGCCCGGGCACTCACAGCCGTACGCCCATGGGGCGCCGGCCAGGCCCCGGTCTTCCGTCGCCCCTACATGGAGCCGGACTGAGGTGCACGCGTCTGCCACGGCCCGCAACAGACCTCCTGGGCCACCGAACGGGCCCCGGTCACTCACTCCTTCGGTGAGGGTTCACGACGCCGGGCCGGTCCTGTCCCGCGACCTGTCGACCAGGAACCGTGCAGCGTCGGCCAGCGTGGTCAGTTCGGGGTAGTCCTCGTCGTCGATACGGATTCCCGTGCGTTCGCAGAGCACTTCCACCAGGCTGAGAAAGTCGAGCGAATCGAGTTCGAGCACGTCACGGAACTTGTCGTCCGGTCCGACCAGCGTGAAGTCCGCGTCGGGGATGATCCGGGTGATGGACTCCTTGACCACCGACATGGCTTCCGTCTCGTCCAGGGGCTTCATCTGACTCACAACTCCTCCGGCTTCTGCAGCAGTCGGTCGACCGTCGTCAGGTAGCGCGCCCCCACGGCACCGTCCGTGGCCCGGTGGTCCCCGGCCAGGGTCGCGCTCACCACCGGGCGTACACCGAGCATGCCGCCCGTTGCCCAGGGCCGCTCGACGACCGCGCCGAAGCCGACCAGGGCCACCTGGGGCGGATGGATGACACCGAACACGGTCTCCACGCCCTGGTCACCCAGGTTGGTGACGGTCAGGGTGGCGCCGGACATCTCACTGCCGCGCAGCCGGCCCCGGCGAGCGCGCTGGACGAGGTCCTTGAGCCTGGTCATGAGCGCGTCGGGTGACAGCGTGTCGGCACCGTGGACGACCGGCGCGAGCAGTCCGCCCTGCCGGAGCGACACCGCGACCCCCAGGTTGACCGCGGTCCCGGGGACGAACTCGTCGTCCTGCCAGTAGCCGTTGAGCTTCGGCACCTCACGTGCTGCTACGGCTGCGGCCTTCAACAGGAGGGCCGCCGGAACGAGCCGGTCGGTGGGCGGACGGCCGCGATTGAACCGGTGCAGCCAGTCCTCGGCCGCCGTGAGGTCGATCGTGGTGGACAGGTAGTAGTGCGGGATCTCCCGCTTGGAGCGGCTCATGAGGTCGGCGATGACACGGCGCATGGTGTCCGTACGGTGTGCCGCTCCGCCGTCGGTCGGCACAGCCCCGCGCCCAGGCTGCTCGGCGTCCCGTCCGTGCGTGGTCTCCCGCTCCGGCTCGTGCCGTCGTGCACGCATGTTCGTGTGTACGTCCGCCGCGCGCACGGCTCCGCCGTCCCCGGTGCCCCGGACCGTGGTCAGGTCGATGCCGAGATCCCGGGCGAGCCGCCGGGCGTACGGGGTGGCTCGCACTCTTGGCAGTGGGGTGGGTGACGCGCGCTCGACGTCGGTACGGGTGACCCGTCCGCCCCGTCCGGTGCCGTGCACGGCGGTCAGGTCGATGCCCCGCTGCAACGCGAGGTGCCGTACCAGGGGTCCCGCCCCGATGGCCGACGTGGTCTCGGCAGGCAGCTTCGCAGGCAGGTGTTCGGGGCCGGCCGAAGTGCCCACGGGCTGCCTGGCAGGCTTGTCCCTGGATCCCGTGCCCACCGGCGCGCCCGCCCGCACGCCGGGCGCGCCCCCGCCCTCGATCACCGCGAGCGGTGCCCCGACCGGTACCCGAGTCCCCGGCTCGACGAGCAGTCGCCCCACGGTCCCGGACTCGAAGCACTCGACCTCAATGGCTGCCTTGTCGGTTTCCACTACGGCGACGACGTCGCCCTTGTGCACCCGGTCCCCGGGACCCACGAGCCATTCCTGCAAGAGGCCCTCGTCCATGTCCGCGCCGAGCGAGGGCATGGTGAACTCGGCCATGTCAGCTCGACCTCCCGGCGTCCGCACCCGGTTCGTCCGTGCCGGTCGGCACGGGCTCGCCGACCGCACGGCATGCGGCCGCGACGATTCCGGCGGGCTGCGGCAGCGCGGCCTCCTCCAGTCGGCGGGCGTAGGGCATGGGGACCTCGGCGCTGCACACCCGTTCGACGGGGGCGTCGAGGTCGTAGAAGTGCTGTTCGGTGAGGCGCGCGGAGATCTCCGCAGCGAGACTGCCGGTGCGCCACCCCTCGTCGACGACGACGGCCCGGTGCGTGCGGGCGACCGAGTCGCCGATGGTCGTGTCGTCCAGGGGGCGCAGGGTGCGCAGGTCCACGACCTCCGCGCTGATGCCGATGCCCGCCAGGTCGTCGGCGGCAGCAAGCGCCTTGCGCAGGGAGCCGCCGTAGGTGATCACCGAGACGTCCGTCCCGGGTCGGCGAACGGCGGCATGGTCGATGTCGACCGGGCCCGCCCCGGTGGGCAGTTCGCCCGAGGCGTTGTACAGGCTGCCGTGCTCGAAGATCAGCACCGGATCGGGGTCGGCCAGCGCCGGGGCGAGCATGTGGCGGGCGTCCGTGAGGGTCGCCGGGGCGAGCACGCGCAGGCCCGGGATGTGTGCGTACCAGCCCTCCAGGCTGTGCGAGTGCTGGGCCGCCAACTGCCGTCCGGCACCCGTGGTCATCCGGATGACGATCGGGACCGGTAGCTGACCGCCCGACATGTGCAGCAAGGTCGCCGCGTTGTTGAGGATCTGGTCCAGGGCCAGCAGGCTGAAGTTGACCGTCATGATCTCGACGATCGGCCGCATGCCCGCCAGGGCCGCGCCGATGCCGGCGCCGACGAAGGCGGACTCCGACAGCGGGGCGTCGCGGATCCGCTCCGGCCCGAACTCCTCCAGCAGGCCGAGGCTGACGCCGAAGCAACCGCCGTAGCGGCCCACGTCCTCACCCATCAGGAACACCCGCGCGTCGGCGTGCAGGGCCTCGCGCAGGGCCTCGCGCATCGCCTCCCGGTAGGTCGTCTTCCGGCCGGAGGGTGGGGCGGGCCCGGCGGTACGGACGTGGGTCGTGGTCATGGCCGGCTCGCCTCCACCGGACTGGTGACGTACTTCAGCAGATCCTCGACAGCCTCTTCGGGAGCCCGTTCGGCGGCCTCGACGGCCTGGTCGATCTCGGCGGACAGACGGTCCTCCAGGGCGGCGCGGGCCTTGTCGGACAGCTCCTTCGCTTCCCGCATCCGCCGGGCGAGGCCTTCGACCGGGTCGCGCTCCTTCCAGTGTTCGATCTCTGCCTTGTCCCGGTAACGGTCGGAGTCGTACATGGAGTGGGCGCGGAAGCGGTAGGTGAGCATCTCCAGGAAGTGCGGACCGGTACCGGCACGGACCCCTTCGGCCGCCCGCCGGGCAGCGTCCTCGACGGCGAAGACGTCCATGCCGTCGACGGCCCAGGAGACCATGCCGTAGCCGGCGGCACGCAGCGCGAGGTCGGTCTGGGCCTGATGGCGGGCCAGGGCCGTGCCCATCGCGTACAGGTTGTTCTCGCAGATCAGCAGCAGGGGCAGTTGCCAGAGCGCGGCGAGGTTGGCCGTCTCGTGGAACTCGCCCTCCGCGAAGGCGCCGTCACCGAAGAAACAGCAGGTGACCCGGTTGCGACCGGTCATGCGGTCGGCGAGGGCGAGACCGGCCGCGAGAGGCAGTCCGCCGCCGACGATCGCGTTGCCGCCGTAGAAGCGGCGGCCGACGTCGAAAAGGTGCATGGAGCCACCCCGGCCATGGCTGCAGCCGGTGGCCTTGCCGAACATCTCCGCCATGATCGCCTCGGCCGGCACCCCGCGTGCGAGCGCATGGCCGTGTTCGCGGTACGTCGACACGACCGCGTCCTCGTCCGTGAGGGCCTCGTTGACACCGACGGCCACGGCTTCCTCGCCGATGTAGAGGTGCATGAAACCGCGGATGCGGGCCGCGCTGTACAGCTCCACGCAGCGTTCCTCGAAGCGGCGGACGCGCAGCATCGACTCCAGCAGGGCCAGGCGGTGCGCCGCCTGATGGTTCGGCCGGGCCCCGGGCCGGGGTCTGCGTGGGGCGCGGGTGGTGCTCATGCGGACGCCTCCGATGTGTCCAGGGAGGAGCCGGCCCGTTCCAGGGTGGAGATGTCGCCCTCGGGCAGGCCGAGTTCACGCGCTCGCAGCAGGCGGCGCATGACCTTTCCACTGCGGGTGTGGGGCAGGTGCTGGTCGAAGGCGATCTCACGCGGTGCCACGGCCGGGCCGAGCCGGCGCCTGGCGAAGGCCAGCAGCTCCTGCCGGGTCTGCGTGGTCGCCTCGAAGCCCGGCGTCAACGTGACGAACGCCTTCACGATGCTCCCTGCGACGGGGTCGGGCCGGCCGATCACCCCGGCCTCGGCGACCGCCGGGTGCTCCATCAGGGCGTTCTCGACCTCGAACGGCCCGATGAAGTGTCCCGCCGACTTGATCATGTCGTCGGCGCGCCCGACGAACCAGTACCAGCCGTCCGCGTCGCGCCGTACCAGGTCGCCGGTGAGGTACCAGTCGTCCGCGAAAGCCGCCGCGGTGCGAGGCTCGTCGTGCAGATAGCCGCGGAACATGGACGGCCAGCCGATCCGGAGCGCCAGTTCGCCCTCCACACCGGGCTCCTCCAGGACGGTGACACGGCCCTCGACCCGCTCCGCCCGGCCGTCCTCCCCGCGTCGCACCACCGCTGCCTCCACGCCGGGCAGCGGACGCCCCATCGACCCCGGGCGTATCTCGCAGGCGGCGTAATTCGCGATCATGATGGCGCCGGTCTCCGTCTGCCACCAGTTGTCGTGCACCGGCAGCCCGAGGACGTCCCTGCCCCAGAGCACGGCCTCCGGATTGAGCGGCTCACCGACGGACGCGATGAACCGCAGCGCGCTCAGGTCGAACGAGCGGGGCAGATCGTACGGCCCTGAGCGCGGCGTCGTCCGCATCAGCATGCGCAGCGCCGTCGGCGACGTGTACCAGACACTTACGCGTTGGTCGGCGAGGATCCGGTACCAGCGGCGGGCGTCGAAGTCGCCCTCGTCGACCACGACCGTGACCCCGTGCATGAGCGGCGCGACGATCCCGTAGGACATGCCGGTGACCCAGCCGGGATCGGCGGTGCACCAGTACACGTCGTCTTCGTGGAGATCGAGCGCGTACAGCGCGGTCGTGTAATGGGCCACGGCAGCCTCGTGCACGTGCACGGCGCCTTTGGGGGTGCCCGTGGTGCCGCTGGTGAAGTGCAGCAGGGCCATGTCGTGGGGCGAGGTCGGCGGAATGGTGAAGGTGTCGGCTGCCTCGTTCATCAGCGCGCCGAGGGACACGGTGCCTGGCAGCTCGTCCGCGCCCTCGCCGACGATCAGTACGTGCCGCAGGGCGGCGAGTCTCTCGCGCTGTCCGGCGACCTTCCTGCGGTACAGCTCCGCCGTGGTGACCAGTACCTGCGTGTCGCTCAGCGTCAGGCGCATGGCGACCGGTTCCGGTCCGAACGCGGAGAACAGTGGGCACAGGACGCTGGTGTTCTTCAGCGTGCCGAGAACCACGGTGTACAGCTCGGGGCATCGGCCGAGCAGCGTCGCCACCCGGTCACCGTGACCGATGCCGAGGGTCCGGAGCACGTTGGCGAACCTCGCGGTCGATCGGGCCAGCTCCCCGTACGTCACACAGGTCACGGAGTCGTCCCGTCGGACACAGCGCAGCGCGACGGCCGTGGCGTGGTCCGAAGCGGCGTGCCGGTCCACGGCCTCGTGCGCGATGTTCAGTCCCCGTCCGCCGGGCAGCCCCTGCAGGTGGGCACGCGCCTGAGGCCAGGCGAATCCCGCACACACCTTCTCGTAGTCGTCCAGATTCGGCTCGACGCGAGGCGGAGCGTCCTTCCGGACCGTTTCCCATCGCATCGCGGCCACCTTCCTGTCTGCCCTTTTCGACCATCTGTCGGGGCCGCTTCGCACGCACTGGGCCGAACGGCCCCGGCGTGTGGCCGTCGAGCCCTATGAGGCGGCCCCGGAGAGCGGGAGAGCGCCGACCCGGCCGAGTGAGCGGAGACGAAAGAACCCGAGCCTATGGCCCGCATGGCCCTACCTGTGTGGTGCCGGACCGGAAATCCTGCGTTCGTGGACTGCATGAGGCACCGCAGACGTCCCACCTGTCCGAGGCGGTGCCGAAGGAGAACGGCCATGACTGCGGACCCTGACGTGAACGCCGCGTCTCCTCCCGCGTCCGGCGGGCTGGAGATGGGCAAGGACGGCATGCTCGCGCTGGTGGACGTGTTGTCCCGGCGAGGCTTCACCGTGGTCGGCCCCACCGTGCGGGACGGTGCGATCGTGCTGGCGGAACTGGAGTCGGCCGACGAGCTGCCGTACGGGTGGGGCGTGGAACTCGAAGCCGGGACGTATCGGCTGCGGGAGCGGGCCGACGGCGCCGCCTTCGCGAACGCGGCGGGCCCGCAGTCGTGGAAGCAGTTCCTGCATCCGGCGAAGGTACGGCAGTGGCGTGCCGACCGGGTGGGCGAGGACTTGGTGTTCACAGCCGAGGAGCCCTCGCCGCCGCGGTACGCCTTCCTCGGGGTCCGTCCCTGTGACGCGCGGGCCATCGCCGTCCAGGACCGGGTGCTCACCGGTGGTGCCCATCGCGACCCCGAATACCAGGGGCGGCGTGCCGGAGCGCTGCTCATCGCGGTCGAGTGCACGGAACCCGGCGGTACCTGCTTCTGCGTCTCGATGGGCACGGGACCCGCAGCCCCGCCCGGCTGCGACCTGGTGATCACCGAGGTGGTCGACGACGACGGCCACCGCTTCTGGATCCGCGGCGGCAGCCCGGAAGGCGACGAGCTCCTGGCCGAACTGCCCGTCCGCCCGGCCGACCCCGCCACCTGTGAGGCGGCGCGCGCAGGCGTCGCCGCCGCCGCGGACCGGATGGGACGGACCATGCCCGAGGCCGACCTGCGGGAGCTGATGGCAGGCACACTCGACGCCCCCCGCTGGGACGACGTCGCCGGGCGCTGCCTGACGTGCGGCAACTGCACCATGGTGTGTCCCACCTGTTTCTGCACCACGACCGAGGACGTCACCGATCTCACCGGTGACCACGCGGAGCGGTGGCGGCTGTGGGACTCCTGCTTCGACCTGGACTTCTCCCATCTGCACGGAGGCTCCGTCCGTACCTCCCCGCGCAGTCGTTACCGGCAGTGGATGACCCACAAGCTCGGCACCTGGTACGACCAGTTCGGCTCCTCCGGCTGTGTGGGCTGCGGCCGCTGCATCGTGTGGTGCCCGGTCGGCATCGACATCACCGAGGAGGCCGCCGCCCTGTACGACTGGACGCGGTCCGGAACATCGGGAGAAGCCCCATGACCGGGCTGCCACCGACTCCGGAACTCCTTGCGCCCGCACAGCGCGAGCGGTTGCTGGCAGTCGGGTTCGACGTGACGTTCCCGGCCGGCACGCGCCTGTTCGACGAGGGCGGGGATGCCGACCGCTTCTGGCTGCTGCGCAGTGGCGAGGTCGCCCTCGACATCTGTGTTCCCGGCAGACAGCCGGAGGCCCTCGTGGAGACGCTCGGGGCGGGTCAGCTGCTGGGCTGGTCATGGATCTGCCCGCCGTACCGCTGGCACCTCGGCGCACGAACGGTGACCGCCGTGCAGGCCACGGAGTTCCCCGCCGCCGACGTCCTCGCTCTCTGCGCTGCCGACCCGGAACTCGGATACGCCCTGATGCGCCGCTTCACCGAGGTGGTCGCCGAGCGGCTGCAAGCCACCCGCATCAGGCTGCTGGACCTCTACGCACCCCACGGAAGCGGTCCGCCGTGAGCACCGTGACGCCGCCGCTGCCCTACCGGGTGGCCGAGATCCTGGCGGAGACGGCCGACGTCCGCTCGCTGGAACTGGTTCCCGTCGGCCGGGAACTCCCGCCCTTCTCACCCGGCCAGTTCGCGATGATCTACGCGTTCGGGGTCGGTGAGGTGCCGATCTCGGTCAGTGCCCTGCGCGGCCCCCACCAGGGACTCGTGCACACCGTCCGTGCGGTGGGCGCGGTCTCCGCCGCCCTGTACGAGCTGCGCCCGGGAGACACCGTCGGGCTGCGCGGGCCGTTCGGCACCGGCTGGAATCTGCACGCGGCAGCCGGCCAGGACGTGCTGGTGATCGCCGGGGGCATCGGGCTCGCGCCGCTGCGACCGGTGGTCCACGCGGTCCTGGACCAGCCGACCGCCTACGGCCGGCTCGGGGTGCTGGTGGGCACCCGTACCCCTGGTGACCTGATCTACCGAGAGGACATCGAGCGCTGGCGCGGCGAAGCCGAGGTGGGGGTGACCGTCGACCGCCCCGGGCCGGGCTGGCACGGCTCGGTCGGGGTCGTCACCGCCCTCCTCGACGCGTTCGCCCTCCGGCCGGACCGGACCCATGCGCTGGTGTGCGGGCCCGAGGTGATGATGCGCCACACCGCACGCGCACTCATGGGCCGAGGCCTCGCCGCGCCCCGCGTCCAGGTGTCGCTGGAACGCAACATGCGCTGTGCCACCGGCCATTGCGGTCACTGCCAGCTCGGCCCGCTGCTGCTGTGCCGGGACGGACCGGTCGTCCGCTACGACCGCGTGGAACGCCTGCTGGCCGTACGGGAGCTGTGAGATGGAAACCGACCGAGGGCCGGCCGACGCCCACCCCCTGCCCACGCTCGCCGTCTGGAAGTTCGCCTCCTGCGACGGCTGCCAGCTGACCCTCCTCGACTGCGAGGACGAACTGCTCGGCCTCACCGAGCAGGTACGGATCGAGCACTTCCTGGAGATGTCCGGCGCCGAGGGCCCCGGCGGAGGGCGGGCCGAGCTGGCCGGCCGGGGTCCGTACGACCTCTCCCTGGTCGAGGGCTCGATCACCACGGCCGAGGACGCCGAGCGCATCCAGCACATCCGGCGCATCTCTCGGCACCTGGTGACGATCGGCGCCTGCGCCACCGCGGGCGGCATCCAGGCGCTGCGCAACTTCGGGGACGTCGAGGAGTTCCGAGCCGCGGTCTACGCCCGCCCGGACTACATCGCCACCCTGGAGACCTCGACTCCGATCTCGGCACACGTACCGGTCGACTTCGAGCTCCGGGGCTGCCCCATCGACCGCCGCCAGCTCCTGGAAGTCGTCACCGCCCACCTGGCCGGCCGCAAACCCCAGGTCTCTGCCCACAGCGTCTGCTTCGAGTGCAAGAGGCGTGGCACCACCTGTGTCACGGTGGCCCACGGCACCCCCTGCCTGGGTCCCGTCACCCACGCCGGGTGCGGTGCCATCTGCCCCGCCTACGGCCGCGGCTGCTACGGCTGTTTCGGGCCGACCGTCCGGCCCAACCTGCGGTCCATGGTCGCGCAGCTGCGCCGCGACGGGATGAGCGAGGCGGACATCCTGCGTGTCTTCCGCACCTTCAACGCAGCCGCGCCGGAGTATGCCCCCGTGGCCGATCTTGCGGCCGAGGAGCCGGACGCCCCTCGGGCAGGAACAGAAGACGACCCGGAAAGGCCCGCATGAGCCATCGCGGAACCCGCATCCTCAGGCTGGACGCCCTGGCCCGGGTGGAAGGCGAAGCCGCCCTGCACCTGCGCGTGCAGGAGGAGACGGTCACCGAGGCACGGCTGCGCATCTACGAACCACCCCGGTTCTTCGAAGCCTTCCTGATCGGACGCGCCCACACCGAGCCGCCGGACATCACCGCCCGCATCTGCGGCATCTGCCCGGTGGCCTACCAGATGAGTGCCTGCCGGGCGATCGAGAACGCCTGCGGTGTCACCGTGGACGGGCCTCTCGCGGAGCTGCGCCGCCTGCTGTACTGCGGTGAGTGGATCGAGAGCCACACCCTGCACATCTACCTGCTGCACGCCCCCGACTTCCTCGGCCGGGCCGACGCCGTCGAACTCGCCCGCGACCAGCGAGCCGCCGTCGAGCGCGGTCTGCGGATCAAACAGACCGGCAACGCCATCCTCGAACAGCTCGGCGGACGCCCCATCCACCCGGTCAACGTCCGCGTCGGCGGCTTCTACCGCACACCGGCGCCCGAAGAGCTGCGGCCACTGGCCGAACGGCTGCGACAGGCCCGGGACGACGCACTGGAGACCGTCCGCTGGGCGGCGGCGTTCGACCTCCCCGACGCGGCGAGCGACCATGACCTGCTCGCGCTGCGAGACCCGGGCCGCTACGCCATCGACTCCGGCACACCAACGGTCATCGCCGGCGCCGGCGCGACGCCGGCGCCCCGTGAGTTCCCCGTGTCCGACCTCGAACAGCACGTCCACGAGGAACAGGTGCCGCACAGCACCGCTCTGACCGCCGCGCTCGACGGCCGCCGCTACCTGACCGGTCCACTGGCCCGCTACGCGGTCAGCGGCCGGTGGCTCCACCCGGTGGCGGCCGAGGCCGCGAGGGCCGCCGGGCTGGGCGATCCCGTGGCCGGGGACATCTGCGACAACCCGTTCCGAAGCATCGTCGTCCGCGCCGTGGAAGTGGTGCAGGCCGTCGAGGAAGCGCTGAGCATCATCCGGGACTACGAACGACCGCCACGGCCGGCACTGGACGTCGCCCCGCGCGAGGCCGTGGGCACCGGAGCGACCGAGGCACCGCGCGGACTGCTGTACCACCGCTACGCCCTCGCCGAGAACGGCACACTCACCGCGGCCCGCATCATTCCGCCCACGGCCCAGAACCAGACGGCCATCGAGGAGGACGTACGCCGAGCCGTGCAGGCACGCCTGGACCGGCACGGGCCCGCCCCCGACGACGAGGAACTCACCCGCTTGTGCGAGCGGGCCATCCGCAATCACGACCCCTGCATCTCCTGCGCCGCCCACTTCCTCGACCTGACCGTGGACCGCACATGACCGGCCGGATCGTGGTGATCGGCGTGGGCAACCCCCTCCGCGGTGACGACGGAGCGGGGCCGGCGGTGGTCGAGGCCCTGCGAGGCAGTGTTCCCGACGACACCGTGCTCGCGGTCAGCGACGGCGAACCCGGCCGGATGCTCGAACTGTGGCGCGGCGCGGACACCGCGGTCGTGGTGGAGGCCCTGCGTCTGCATGAGTCCAGGCCGGGTGCGCTGCACACCCTGACAGCGACACAGGCGGCCGGCAGGGCAAGGGGTACGGCGAGTACGCACGCCCTGGGCCTGGGGGAGTGCCTCGCCCTGGCGGAAGCCCTCGACCTGCTTCCGCGGAAGGTCGTCGTGCATGCCGTCGAGGTGGCCGACGTCGAACTCGGCACGGGGCTGAGCGAGCCGGTGCGGTCGGCCCTGCCCGCACTGATCGAGCGCACCCGCGTCTCGGTCCGGCAGGCCCGCGAAGGCAACCGCCGAGGTCGGACGTCCGGCGGTGCGGCTTCACCGTGACCGGCCGCCGCCTTGCGGCGGGGATGGACGAGCGTGGGCCTATGGCCCCCGGAAGGGGCCGAAGGGCCCCTCGTGCCCGGGTGCGAGAGGGTGCGACGGTGAAGTCGGTCCCATGCGCTGCAAGCTCCGTGAAAGGCGGTGGGGACGATGACACTTCCTGTGGTCGCAGGCATCGACGGATCGGACTCGAGTCTGCTTGCCCTCGACTGGGCCGTGGACGAAGCAGTCCGCCATGGCGTTCCGCTCAGGCTGGTCTACGCCTCCCTCTGGGAGCGTTACGAGGGTGCGCTGCCCTCCACCGGCCTGGGGCGCCCCTCCGAGCAGGTGCTGGCGGAGCACATCGTGGCTTCCGGTGCGGAGCGCGCCGAGCGGCGCAACCCGGACGTGAAGGTCACCACCGACGTCATCCCGGACGACGCCGTAGCCGCCCTCGTGCGCGAGGGCGACGGTGCGTCCGCGCTGGTGACGGGGTCGCGCGGTCGCGGTGAGCTCAAAGGGCTGCTGCTCGGTTCGGTCGGGCTGGGCGTGGTGGGTCGGGCCCGTTGCCCAGTGATCGTCGTCCGAGGCGACCAGGCGGGAATCACCGGTACGCACGAGCGGATTCTGTTCGGGCTGGGGGACGACGCCGACACGGCCGCCGAGTCTGTGCGGTTCGCCTTTCGTGAGGCCGAGGTGCGCGGTTGCGTCCTGGACGTGGTCCGGGCCTGGCGCAGCCCCGCCCGCCTGACCCGCGGTCCCGAGGAAGGGGCCGCCACTCCCGAGCAGGAGGCCTCCGCCCTGCTCGACGCGGTGCTGGGCGAAGCGAGCGCCGAGCATCCGCAGGTACGTGTGCACCGTACGACGCTCGAGGGGCCGGCCGGCAAGATCCTCGTGAACCGGTCGGCAGCCGCCGACCTCGTGGTCGTCGGGTCCCGGCCCAGGACGGGCCATGTCGGGCTCCAGCTCGGCGGCGTCGGCCACGCACTTCTTCACCTGGCCCAGTGCCCGGTCGCGATCGTGCCGCAGAGGCCGTGACGGTGGTGAGGTTCACCGGTCCGGGCTCGGGGGCTCGCCCCGGTGGACGGAGTGGAGCACGTCCACGCTGACGACGTCGGCCACCCGGCCCATCGCGGTCTCGGCCGGTTCCTCCGCGGTACGGCGAGGTCCAGGGTCGTGCCGATACGCATGCCCGCGTCGTTGGGCGCGTCCGCCGCAGTCAGCCGAACAGACTCTGCACCCGGATCGTCTCGACACGCCGCCATGTGCCGCCAGGGAGGAGCAGCCAATCGCCGTCCGTGCCTCGGGCACTCCAGAGGCCCGAGCCGTCCGTGGTCCGAGCGGCTGCGTCCCGCGACGGCAACCGGGCGCTGCCGCGGGCGCGTTCAGCCAACCGCTCGGCTCGCTTGCGCTTGCTCATCGATCCCTTCCATCCGCTGGGGCGCGGTCCCTGCTACGCCCAGCATCGCGTCAAAACTGTTCCGCGCAGTGGGGTCGAACGGCACTCACGTGGACCGTCGGGCCCATACCCGGGCCCTCTGCGGCGCGGGAGCCTGGAACGGTATCGGAAGAGGCCTCCGGAGCGGAGCGCCGTGCCATGCGGACACCGCACAGGGACGACCGTTCGGACGGCGTGAGGGCCGTAGGAGAGGTGGGACAGATGGACGCGGATGTCTCCGAGCCGAGGGTCGTCGTCGGCGTCGACGGGTCGCCGTCCTCGTACGCGGCCCTGCGGTGGGCCGTTCGCTACGCAGGGCTGGTGGGCGGCACCGTGGACGCGGTCGCCGTATGGGAGCTGGCGGGCCTGTACGGCTGGTCGGCGCCCGCTGTGGACCTGGATGTCGACGAGGACGACGTCCGCCAGCGCATGCGCCAGGAACTGACCGATGTGCTGGGCGCGGACGCGGCCGGGGCGGTCAGGACCCACGTGGTGCACGGCAACCCCGCCGACGTCCTGCTGCGGGCTGCCGAGGGAGCGGAGGTCCTGGTGGTGGGCAGCCGGGGGAGGGGCGGGTTCGCCCGCGCCCTGCTCGGTTCCGTCGGCCAGCACGTGTCGCAGCACGCGAAGTGCCCGGTCGTGATCGTGCGCCCCGAGACGTCGTGACCTGAGCCGGGGCCCGATAGCGCCCGGGCCGGTCACTGGAAGGCCGCATGGATCTCCTGCTCGGTCGCCTCGTGCGAGACGAGCAGGAGTTCGTCCCCCGGCAGGAGCCGCACCTCGGGGTTCGGCACCGTGGGATGTCCGTCGCGGACGACCGTGGCGACCACGGTGCCGGCCGGTAGCGCGATCTCGCCCAGCGTGTGGCCCGCGGCCCGGGACTCCTCGGTGATCGCTGTCTCGATGACTTCGACGCCCGCCTTGCTCAGCCGCAGCAGCGCCACCGTGTCCGTGGCACCGGTGGCCTCCTCGATGAGCGAGATCAGCGGGGTGGCCGCGGGCACGGCCACGTCCACACCCCACCGTGCGTCGAAGAGCCATGCGTTCTCCGCGTCGTTGACGCGTGCCGCCACTCGTCCCACGCCGAACTGCCGCTTGGCGAGCAGGCTGATGACGAGGTTGTCCTCGTCCAGGCCTGTGGCGGCCACGACGAGGTCGCAGGTCAGCGCGCCCGCACGCGCCAGGAGCGCGGGCTCGCAGGCGTCCCCGGCCACCAGGAGCACGGACGGCATCCCTTCGAGTTCCGCGCAGCGGTCCTCGTCGTGCTCGATGAGGGTGACGTCGTTGCGTGCGGCGCCGAGCACCTGGGCGATCTGAGTGCCGAGGCGGCCCGCGCCCGCGATCAGGACCTTCACGTTCCCAGCTCCTTGTCGAGGAAGCCGCGCAGCCGGCCCAGCGCGGTCGCCGCCACGGCGAAGGTGACCAGGTCGCCGGGTTCGACGAGGACACCGTGGGCGGGCAGCAGCGAGCGTCCGGCCCGGGTGATCTCCACGACGCGGATCTCCCCGTCGACGTCGAACTCGGTCAGCTGCCGCCCGGTGACATAGGCCGGCAGCTGGGAGCGGACCAGGAGGGTCTCGCCGTTGCCGAAGGAGAGTTCCGGGGTGAGGTGGCGGTGCAGCAGCATCTGGTGGATGCGACCGACGGCCCACCGGACGCTGGAGATCGTCGGGATGCCCAGGTCCCGGTAGATGTCGGCGCGGCTCGGGTCGTGGATACGGGCGAGGACGACGGGGACCCGATAGGTCTCCTTGGCGGTACGGGCGCTCACGATGTTGCTGTTGTCCCCCGAGGTGACCGCGACGCACGCGTCCGCGTGTCCGATCCCGGCCGCTTCCAGCACGGAGCGGCTGAAGCCGTTGCCCACGTGGAAGGTTCCGGGAAAGCCCGGTGGCAGCCGCCTGCGCGCCTTGGGCTGCCGGTCGACGAGACGTACGTCGTGGCCTTCGGCCACAAGCTGCGCCGCGAGGGTGGAACCGACCCGGCCGCAGCCCACGATCACCACTCTCATGATGTCCCTCCCTTCGGGGACCTCCGCCGGTGCCGCAGCACCCACTTACGGGCTTCCTCGGCGGCCAGCAACAACGCTCCGAACCCGGCGAGAACCGCCCAGTCGGCGGGGGCCAGCGGCGCGGTGTTGAAGACCTCCTGCAGCGGCGGCGCGTAACTGATGGCGGCCATCAGGGCGATGCCGACACAACCGGCGCCGATCAGCCAGGGGTTGGACAGCACACCTGCCCGGAACACGCTCTGCCGGTCGGTGCGCACCGCGAGGGCGTTGAAGAACTGACTGACCACGATGCCGGCCTGGACCAGGGTGATCGCCTCCCGGTAGACGGGATCGTCCCTGGTGAAGTCCGCGTACGGGATGCCGGAGGCGTGGACGTGCCAGAAGAAGACGGCGCACACGCCGAGGGCCTGAATGCCACCGAGGAACAGGATCCGGCCCATGACGGCGGTCGAGAAGAGCCGCTCCCGGCGCGGTCGTGGCGGGCTGTCCATGACGTCGGCCTCCATCGGCTCGGCGCCCAGCGCGAGTGCGGGCAGTACGTCGGAGCCCAGGTCGATGGCGAGAATCTGCACGGCCGTGATCGGCACCAGCGGGAACCCGGTGAAGGTGGCCGCCAGGATCGGCACCAGTTCGGCGATGTTGTGGCTGAACAGATAGATCAGGAACTTGCGGATGTTGCGGTAGACGGAACGGCCCAGCCCCACCGCGGTGGTGATGGAGGCGAAGGAGTCGTCGAGCAGCACCATCACTGCCGCCTCACGGGCGACGTCCGTGCCGGAGGCCCCCATGGCGACACCGATGTCCGCGTGTTTCAGGGCGGGCGCGTCATTGGCGCCGTCCCCGGTCACGGCGACGACCTCGCCGCGCCGCTGCAACGCGGTGACCACGCGCATCTTGTGCTCGGGACTGACCCGGCACAGCAGCAGTTCGGCGGAGCCCGCGAGCAGCGCGTCAAGGCCACCGTCGTCCAGTGCGTCCAGTTGCGCACCCGTCACCACGGAGGGGGCCGGTTCCCGCACGATGCCGACGCGACGGGCCACGGCCTCCGCGGTCAGGGGATGGTCGCCGGTGACCATGACGATGCGGATCCCCGCCCGCCGGCACGCGTCCACCGCGTCCCGCACCTCCGGGCGCGGCGGGTCGTACATCCCGGCGAGTCCCAGCAGGGTCAGCCCCGATTCCACGTCTCCGAGCGCCGGGCGGGGACCCGACACCCGCCGTCGGGCGACCGCCAGCACGCGCAGGCCCTGCCCGGCCATGTCGTCCGCGGCCGCGACCACCTCGGCGCGGGAGGCTTCCGTGAGCGGTGTCCGCGTACCCTCCCGGTCGATGGCGTCGCAGCGGGCGAGCAGCTCCAGCGGCGCACCCTTGACGCACGCGAGATACGTGCCGTCTCCATCACGGTGCACGGTGCTCATCAGCTTGCGGACGGAGTCGAAGGGGTACTCCGCCACCCGTGGCGTACGGGCCTCCTCGGCCGCCGGGTCCAGGCCGGCCTTCTCGGCGGCCACCAGGAGTGCGCCCTCGGTGGTGTCGCCGAGCACCCGCCACCCGTCCCGGTCCGTCGGCGGCACCAGCCGGGAGTTGCCGCACAGAGCCGCCGCCCGCAGCAGTTCCCGCACGGATCGCGCCTCGGCGACCTCACCGGCAGGCGTGTATCCCACCCCCGTCACGGCGTGCGACACGCCGTTCGCCCACAGCCGTACGACGGTCATCTCGGCCTGCGTGAGTGTCCCCGTCTTGTCCGTGCACACCACGCTGGTCGAGCCCAGCGCCTCCACCGCCAGCAGCTGCTTGACCAGGGCGTGCCGGCGAGCCATGCGGCGCACACCGATCGCCAGCGACACCGACAGCGTCGCCGGCAGACCCTCCGGAACGAGGGCGACCATCACCCCGAGCGAGAAGACGAACGTGTCGACGAACGGCTGCCCGCTGGGCACGCGCACTGCGAACAGAACGGCCCCGGTCGCCAGCGCGAGGGCCGCCACCCGGCGGGCCATCGCCGCGACCTGGCGCTGCAGTGGGGTCTGCTGCCGGGGTGCCGCTGCGGTGAGCCGGAAGATTCTCCCGAACTCGGTGCCGGTCCCGGTGGCGGACACGACCGCCTTCCCCGTGCCCGCGATCACGTCGGTGCCCATGAACACGCAGTTGCGCGCCTCCAGCGGCGGCCCCGCCGGTACCGGCCCGGCGACCCGCGCGACGGCGTCACTCTCCCCGGTGAGCGCCGCGTTGTTGACGGCGACGTCGTGCGCCTCGACCAGCCGGCAGTCGGCCGGCACGGCGTCCCCGGCCTCCAGCAGCACGACATCGCCGGGGACCAGATCCCGAGCGGGCAGTTCCCGTGGTTCCCCGTTCCGCAGCACCCGGCAGGTGTGCGGCACCATCGCCTGCAAGGACTCCGCCGTGCGCTCGGCGGAGTACTCCTGCGCGAATCCGATGCCCGCGTTCAGGAGGACCACACCGAGGATCGCGAGGGCCAGCTGAAGCGTGGCCGGATCCCGGGGCTGCTCCAGCGCGTAGGCGAGGAAGGTGATCGCCGAGGAGACGAGCAGCACCACCGCGAAGAGATCGGTGAACTGCGCGAGCAGTCGCCTCCACACATGCCTGCGGCCCACACCGGGCAGCTCGTTGGCGCCGTAGCGGGCCCTCCGTGCGGCGGCCTCGGTCGGTGTGAGACCGCGCGGGGCAGTGTCCAGGGCGGCGAACACGTCCGTGGCGGCCAGGGACGTGACGGACGGGCCGGGCGCCCCCTGCCCGTACCGGGACGGCGGGCCGTCGGCCGAGGCCACGATGTCCGTCGGTGGACCGCCGTCGCACAGCGCCGTCGTCCCGGGCACGCGATGCGGGACCGCGCCCCGCTCGGCCGGTTCAGCGGGCATACGGGTCTCCCACCGCCGAGGGCGGCCCCGGCGGCTCCTGGAGCACGCTCCAGGCGACCGGTCCGAGCAGGTCGGCCAGCCGCCGGAAGAGGTCCAGGAACAGGTCGTCGATCGTCAGCACCCCCGCCACCCCGTCCCCGTCGAGGACCGGAAGTCGGCGCACGCCGGTGCGGCGGAACGTTCGGTAGGCCACTTGGAGGTCGTCGTCCGCGTCGACCGTGACCACCTCGGCCGACATCACCGCGTCCACCCGTGCCTCCCGGTCCAGGCCACCGCCCAGGCCGCGTACGGCGAGGTCGCGGTCGGTGACGATGCCGCGCAGCACTTCGTCCTCGACGACGAGGACGGATCCGACGGCGGACTCGGCCATCCGCCGGGTCACCTCCAGCAGGGACGCATGAGGCGCGACGGACACCGGCGGCGCGGTCATGACCTCGGAGACCTTCATGCGACCAGACCTGCCTCAGGCGATGTCGAGCACGTCGGCCACCGGTCGGCGCGGGCTCGCGGGGCCCTCGGGGCCGTAGCCGAGCCTGAGCACCATCTGCACGTGGGCCATGGCCGAGACGGGGTCGCGGACCACCCACCGCAGTTCCGGCCATTCCAGGGGCTGGGAGGTCATCGAGGCGACCAGCCCGTCCACCGTGGCCTGGAGCAGGACACGCTCCAGGGCCTGGCCCGCGAGCAGCCAGTCGGCGACCCCGTCGCGAGCCGTGCCCAGCAGAGCGATGTTCGGGTTCTTCTCGAAGGACGCCCAGCCACGCCCCGGCATCGGACGGCCGACGGCGAAGTCGCGCACGGGGGCTGTGGTGCCGTGCTGGCGGGGGCCGAACGCCTCCGCGGGAATGCCGTCGGGTGCGCCTACGACGTCCGACGGTTCCGTACGCGTCCACTGCGTCGTTTCACCGCGGATGCCCGGGTCCAGGGCCTGCCGGCCTTCAGCATCCTGCACCAGCTCCAGAATCGACCGCAGGTGCCAGGCGCCGGGGAACACCAACTGGGCGCCCTCGGCATGAGCCGCGGCGCACAGCCGCTCCACCACGGCGGCCGGGATCTGCTCGTCGCGGAAGGGGAAACGGCTGGAATGACGGAGGGAGATCGCCGGGTACAGCCGGGCGAGCGTCTCGTCGGGTGACGTGGAGCCGCGCAGACCCACCTCGGCGAGCAGCTCGGTGTCGTCCGGGGCAGGCAGCAACCGGACGACCGGCGCCAGTCCCTTCGCGGCGGCGGCCACGCGCAGGTTGAAGAGCGCCGCACCGCAGCCGAGATGCAGGCCTCGCTTGTCCGGATCGGTTCGCGGCAGGGCTCGCTCCAGGTCGGCGTGCAGGAGCAGGACGGCACTGTTGCGCAGAAAGCGGAACCTCCACGGCTGCGCGTTGTGCAGGGAGGGTGCCGCCGCGGCATCCGCCACGAGCTCGGAGACGACGTTCACGTCCATGGGTTGTGCAGACACGGTGGCTTCCCTTCTGTGCAGGGGGTGCCGACCTCGGCCTCACGTCGGCCTCGACGGAACGGCGATGACGGGGCAGCGGGCGTGGTGCAGCACTCCCTGGCTGACCGAGCCGAGCAGCATGCCGGCGAAGCCGCCGTGGCCCCGGGTCCCCACCACCAGGCCCAGCGCATGGGCGGAGGCGTCGGTGAGCACCTGCACGGGATGCCCGACGACCAGTTCGTGGTGCAGGTCCACCTCCGGGTAGCGGTCGTGGCGGCCGGCCACGGTCTCGGAGAGCAGTCGGCGGGCCTCCTGCTGCGGGGCGTACTCGTCGAAGATCCGGAGCCGACCCGGCTCCCAGACATAGAGGGCCCGCAGCTGGGCGCCGTGCAGAGCCGCCTCCTCGAATGCCAGGTCGACCGCGGCGGCCGAGTGTTCGCTGCCGTCGACTCCGACGACGTAGTACGCGGGCTCCTGCGTGATGTGTTCCGGCTCGGGCACGACCACCACGGGGCAGCGCGCGTGGGCCATGACCGGAACGGCGACCGAGGCGGAGCCGAACACCTCCTGGGACCGGCTCAGATGCCGCGAACCCAGTACGACAGCCGTGGCGTCACGGCTCTGCTCACGCAGCACCCACACGGGGTCGCCCTCCGCGAGCAAGGTGTCCACCTCGACCTGCGGATGCCGCGCCCCGACGAAGTTCGCGGCTTCTTCGAGCACCTGCTTCCCGGCCTCGTGCAGCGCCTCGTTCCATTCCTCCCAGGACGGCGGGACCTCCCGCCCCCGGTAGCCCCTGGTCGGCACGCCCTCGACGTGGACGGGCCGCAGCGGCAAGCGACGGCGGGCGGCCTCGTCCGCCGCCCAGGCCAGCGCCGTCCGCCGACCGGGATCGGGATCGACGCCCACCACGATCGGGAGGCGATCACCGGGCCGTGCCATGACGGCCTCCAGCCACCTCGTTCGTTCTTGTCGCTGCGGGAGCGGACATCTCGCTCGCCTCCTCCAGGCGGTGGCGCGGAGCAGCACCGCCGATCTCATGAAAGACCTGGCGCGGTCCGGGATCCAGGGGCCATTGGTCCTCGCCTCGTCCCTGTCGGCCCCACCGCGGGCCGTTCACGGTGCGCCGGCCGACAGCGTTCAGGGGCGCGAGGCGGCGGTGAGGTGGTCCGGACGGAACCGTGCCTCGATGTCCGCGCGTACCGTGGCCATCAGCTCTTCCAGGGCGCGGGAGGTGACGGGCCGGACCGGTTCGGGGTCGTAGATCCGCCGCGCCGGGCCGGGCAGGCCGGCAAGGTCCTCGCGGAACCGGTCGCGGGCGTCCTGCCAGCGGTCCGGCGGGCCCGTCCGAAGGCCGTCGCGCATCACCGTGCGCAGCAGCGGCCGTGCCGAGCCCGGGGGTTCCTCCCGCCACAGGGCGATGACGTCGGGCTGCCCGGCTCGGCGGAAGACCTGCCTGCGGCCCGGGGTCGTGACCTTCGCCGAGGACAACTTCATCACCGGGCGGCCGTCGTACTCGACGAGTTTGTACGCGGTGTCCAAATACGGGGCGTCCGCGGCGACGCCGACACGCGTTCCCACGGCGTACACGTCGATCGGGGCACCGGCGCGCACCAGCCTGGCGACGCCGTACTCGTCCAGTCCGCCGCTGGCCACGATCCGTACGTCGGGCAGCCCCGCGGCGTCCAGCAGGGCGCGTGCCCGGCGGGCGAGCGCGTCGAGGTCTCCGCTGTCCAGCCGGATCGCGCAGCCCGGACCGCGCCCCAGGTCTCTCAGCACCCGCGCCGCGATCCGCACACCCTCCTCGGTGTCGTAGGTGTCGACCAGGAACGTGATCGGGCCGGGATGAACGCGCGCGAAGGCCCGGAAGGCTTCTTCCTCGCCAGGGAACGCCTCGATGTACGAATGGGCCATGGTGCCCGAAGCCGGGATGCCCAGGGCGGTGGCGGCGGCGACGTTGCTGGTGCCGGCGAAGCCGACCAGGGCGCCCAGCCGGGCCGCCTGGTAACCGGCCCAGGGCCCGTGGGTACGGCGCAGCGAGAAGTCCACCACGGGTCGTCCGGCGGCGGCCAGGACACAGCGGGCGGCCTTGGACGCGACGACCGTCTGGTGGCAGACCTGGTTCAGCAGGTACGTCTCGACGAGCTGGGCCTGCGGCAGTGGCGCGGTCACCTCCAGCAGTGGCTCTCCCGAGAACACCGCACGACCCTCCGGAACGGCGCACACCTCGCCTTCGAAAGCCAGGCCGAGCAGTGGTTCGAGGTCCCGGACAGGGCGGTGCAGTGCGTCCGCGAACTCCTCGACGTCCTCCCGCTCCACGCGGTAGCCGGCCAGGAAGTCCAGGGCGGACTCCAGCCCTGCGGCCACCAGGAAGCCCCGGCCGGGCGGGAGGTCGCGGACGAAGAGACTGAAGGTGGCCGGGGCCCGCATGTCCTCCCGCAGGTAGGACATGGCCATGGTCACTTCGTAGAGATCGGTGGTCGTGACGTCGGACATGATGATCGCCGCCGAGTGGGGTCTTCCCATCATCCACCAGTCTGACCGCACACGCGCAGGAGGAAAGGGACTTCAGGGACCCCTGGCATGGGCTGTTCGGCCTCAGCGGTCCGGGCCCGTGCGCGCTGGACTGGAGGTGTCGGCAGGCCGGACAACAGCCGAGGAGGTACGGCGATGGGCACACTGGCACGGAAGCAGAGGATGGTGTTCCCGGAGATGCCGGACTGGTTCGAGAACCTTCCGGCCCGGTTCGCGATGCCCACCATGGGCGACCTGTACACGGTCCGGATCGAGGACTTCACGGAGGACGACCGCTACGTCATGCGAGCGGAGCTTCCGGGCATGACCCCCGAGAACATCGACGTCTTCATCAGCGACGGGGTGCTGACGGTCCAGGCCGAACGCACGGAGAAGGACGTCACGAAGGACCGCAGCGAGATCCGGTACGGCGCGATGAGCCGCAGCGTGACGCTGCCGCCGAGCGCCGACGAGGACGACGTCGAGGCCGACTACACCGACGGCATGCTCACCGTCAGCGTCGGTCTGGGCGCCGAGAAGGCGGAGGCCAAGCACGTCGAGATCAAGCACCATAAGTGACGACGGTTGACGGCACGTGGCGGGCTCAGGTGCGAGCCCGCCACCGTCGAGCGCTTCGCGCGTCGCCGCCCTCACCGGGCCCCGTGGGAGGCGGCCCAGCGGCGTCGTACCGCTTCCTCGTGTTCGGTCTCCTCCAACGCCAGCTCCAGAGAGGCCAGTTCGCGCCGCAGCCGGGGGATCCAGTGCCGGCGCAGGGCGCGCACCCGCTGCCGGGTCCGTGCGGCTTCGGCGGCGAGCAGTTCGGCGGCTGCCTGGTGAGCGGCGTACTCCGCGGCGGCGCGCACCGCGGCCCGGTAGGCCGTCTCGGCCTGCGCGAGCGCGGTGTTGGGCGGTGTCGGCTCCGCCCGGGAGCGGACGGGGGCCGTCCAGGCCACGGCCGCGGGATGGCGTACGCCCATCAGCGTGGCCCACTCGACGTCGATGCGCGCCCGGTCCACGGGCAACGCCTGGGCCAGCGCCTGTTCGCCGCCGAGCAGCACCCCGCGCACCAGCCAGGTGTCGGCCTGGGCCAGCTCTTCCCGCCACGCCGACCTCGCATCCTCTGCCGCCCTGCGTTCCGCGCGCTCCCGGTCAAGCAGCAGCCGCAGTTTGCGTTCCAGCAGGTCGGCTCCGCGCAGCGCGGTGGCGAGGTTACGCCGAAGCCGCAGCCGCCCGGCCCGCCCCGGCGGCACCCGGCGGCCGTGCGTGCTCACGTCGGCTCCTCGTTCTGCGGCGGGGCGTGGGTGTCGAGCAGGTCGGCCGGGATCATGCCGAGCTGGCTGCGCGGCAGGGTCAGCAGCACTTCCCAGGCCCGGTCCAGGGACTCCTCCAATGACCGGTTCTCGTCCGTGCCCTGGGTCAGGAACCGGCTCCGGAAGGCGTCGTCCAGGTCCAGGTGGCGCAGGTCGGTCGGGCTGAGTGCCGATCGCCCGATCAGATCGGCGAGTTCCCGCACCTGCCGGGACCGGGCCAGCGCGGCGATCAACTGCGCGGCGACGGCCGGATGGTCCGCCCGGGTCCGTCCTGCCCCCGTTCCCTTGCGCATCAGACGCGACAGCGAGGCCAGCGGGTCGAAGGGCGGATACGTGCCGGCCGCGTGCACCTCCGCGGACAGCACGATCTGCCCCTCCGTGATGTACCCGGTGAGGTCCGGAACGGGGTGGGTGATGTCGCCCGCCGGCATGGTGAGCACCGGCAGCACGGTCACCGACCCCGGGCGCCCCCTGATCCTCCCGCAGCGTTCGTAAAGGGACGCGAGGTCGCTGTAGAGGTAGCCCGGGTACGCCCGGCGCGCCGGAATCTCGCCCCGCGCAGCGGACACTTCGCGCAGCGCCTCCGCATAGGCCGTCATGTCGGTCATCACCACCAGGACGTGACGGCCCTCGGTGAACGCCAGGTGCTCGGCGACCGTCAGGGCGAGACGTGGGGTGAGCAACCGTTCGATCACCGGGTCGTCGGCCGTGTTGACGAGGAGGACCAGCTCCCGAGCGGCCGATCGGGCGGCCAGCCCGTCACGGACGAACCCCGCGTCGGCGTGCGTGAGTCCCATGCCGGCGAACACGACCGCGAACGCCTCGCCGCCGCACGTCGCCTGGGCCGCGATCTGCACCGCCAGCTCCAGATGCGGCAGCCCGGCCGCCGAGAACACCGGCAGCTTCTGCCCCCGCACCAGCGTGGTGAGCACGTCCACGGCGCCCACACCGGTGAGCACCGGCTCGTTCGGCGGTTCCCGGCGCACCGGGTTGATCGGTGCGCCGCCGACCGCCGCGTACGACCCGCCCAGCACCGGCGGCCCCCCGTCGGCCGGTTCGCCCCGCCCGTTGCACACCCGCCCCAGCCATCCGGTGCCGACCGGGATCCGCAGCGGCGTGCCCGAGAAGGCGACGCGGGTGCCGGTCCGGTCCATGCCGGCCGTGTCCTCCAGGACCTGGACCACCGCGAGATCCCGGTCCACCTCCAGGACCAGGCCGTGCCGTCGTTCACCGGAGTCGAGGAGGATCGTGGCGAACTCGTCCCAGCCGACCCCGCTGACGCCCTCGACGACCACGAGCGGGCCGCGCAGTTCCCGTACAGCCGTGTACTCGATGTCGGCGAGGCCGCTCATGCCGCCTCCTCGAGCCGGGCCAGTACGGTGTCGCGGGCCGCTGCCACGGGAGCGGTCTCCGCCGGGCCGGCCGCTTCGCGTGCTCGCAGCAGCGGGGTGAAGTCGACCGCCTCGACGGCGTCCGCCTGGGCACCGGAGTCCACCAGCTCCAGGCAGCGGTCGATCACCGCCAGCACGGCCTCCACGAGGGCGGCGGTCTTCCCTGGGGCGCTGTAGGCATCGGCCGGCGACAGAGCGCTCTGCTGGACCAGGGCCTCGCGCAGCAGCCGTCCCGCGAGCACGCTGATCCGCTCCCGGGGCGGCAGGGCCGTGACACCTACCAAGTCGACGAGGTCGGCCAGCCTGTCTGCCTCGGCGAGCAGCAGTGCCACCCGTCCGCGTCGCGCGGCCCACTCGGCGTCACCGGCCCGGGTGTGGGCGGTGGCCAGCGCGGCGGCGTCCCGTGAGAAGGAGTCCGCCCAGGATACGGCCGGATAGTGCCGTGCGTAGGCGAGTTCGCGGTCCAGGCTCCACAGGCACCGTACGAAGCGTTCGGTGTGCGCGGTGACCGGCTCGGTGCGGTCACCGCCCGGCGGGGACACGGCGCCGATCACCGTGACGGAGCCGGCCGCACCGCCGAGGGTGTGCACCGCGGCGGCCCGTTCGTAGAACGCGGCCAGTTGGGAGGCGAGCCCCGCCGGATAGCCTTCCTCGGCCGGAAGTTCGCCCATGCGGGAGGCGAACTCGCGCAGCGCTTCAGCCCAGCGGGAGGTCGAGTCGGCGATCAGCACGACGTCCAGGCCCATGTCGCGGAAGTACTCGGCGACCGTCGCACCCGTGTGCACGCTCGCCTCGCGGGCCATCATCGGCATGTTCGAGGTGTTCGCGACCGTGACGGTCCGGTCCGCCAGACGGCCACCGGTACGGGGATCGGTCAGCTCGGTCAGTTCCTCGATGACGTCCGCCATCTCGTTGCCGCGCTCACCGCAGCCGACGTAGACGATCACGTCGGCGTCGCACCACTTGGCGATCTGCTGCAACAGCATGGTCTTGCCGGTGCCGAAGCCGCCCGGCACGGCGACCGTGCTGCCACGGGCCACCGGGAAGAGGAGATCGACGGCCCGCTGCCCGGTGTTCAACGGCACGTCCGCCGGCAGTCGTCGGGCGACCGGCCGCGGCCTGCGCACGGGCCAGGACTGCGCCATCCGCACTTCGTGCCCGCCCACCACGGCGAGCACCGCGTCGGCGGAGTGCTCACCCGGCGCCGCGACCCGGGTCACCTCGCCCGAGCAGTCCGGAGGCGTCAGGAGCCGCAGCGGCACGCTCGCCCCGATCTCCCCGAGGACGTCCCCGGCAGCCACCCGCGCTCCCTCGGCCACCCGTGGTGTGAACGACCAACCGCGCAGTTCCGGGGGTGAGCTCGGTCCGCCCGTCATGAGTAGGTCACCGGCACCGGCCAGGGGGCGCAGCAGACCGTCGTACACGCCACCGAGCAGATCCGGGGCCAGGCGCACCGACAGCGGGCGGCCTTGAGGCTCCGCGGGATGCCCAGGGGCCAGTCCCCCCGTGTACTCGTACGCCTGGACGGTGGCCGTGTCTCCGTGGATGGCGACCACCTCGCCCGGCAGCCCGGCGGAGCCGAGCACGACCAGGTCGTGCATGGCGACCGTGGGCGGGCAGGTGATGTCCACCAGGGGGCCGGCGACCCTGAGGATCACCGGGCGGGACGAGTCGTCTCCGGGCAGGGGCGCCGCAGCGGCGGTCACGGCGGTCTCCACAGCGTCTCGGCCTGCGCACCCAGCCGTTCCAGGGCACGGTCGGCGAGCGTGTCCGCCGACAGGTCGACCCGCCGGCCGGGCACCTCGGCCGTCACTCCGCCCGCTGCGGCGGCTGTGACCCGCGCCTGCGTTCCCAGCACCGCCCGCGCCGCCTCGGCGAGCCGGGCCTGTGGTACGGCACCCTCCGCCAGCGCTCGGCGCACGCCCGCGCGGACCGCTTCCCTGAGTTCGGCGTAGACCTCGGAGCGAGCCGCGAGTTCCACCGCCCAGGCGTCCTGCGCCGCTCGCACCCGCTCCCGAGCCGCCTCGGCGGCGCCGTCGGCCTCGCCGAGTTCCCGGGCCCGCGCGAGCACCTCGTCGGCCGTCCGGCGTGCCGTGCGCAGGGTTTCCCTTGCGTCAGCCTCCGCTCGTTCCCGGACGGCGTCGGCCGAGGTCCGTGCCGCCCGCAGCAATGCGGCGCGCACTGGGTCCAGTGCGTCCGCGGACGCGGTCATCAGGGCATCACCACGGTCAACGGCCGGGAAGGGGCGGGTGCCATCACGTCGGCCCCCAGCCCTTCGGCGGCCTCGGCCGTGAGGATCACGAGACCGACCGTGCTCGGGAGCGTCTCCCAGGCACGGCGGACGGCGTCCGGATCTTCCGCCACCAGCACGTCGACCCCTGCCAGGGCCAGTCCGCACACGCTGGTGCGGGTGCCGATGGCGGCCACGGTGCCCATCGTCATGCCTTTCCGATCAGCAGGATCGCGACCACCAGCCCGTACACGGCGATGCCCTCCGCCAGACCGACGATCACCATCGCCCGGCCGAACATCTCCGGTCGCTCGCTCAGCGCGGCCAGAGCCGCCGCTCCCGTGTAGGCGACCGCGATCGCTGCCCCGATCGAGGCTCCGGCCACCGCGATGGCTGCCCCGATCAGAGCAGATCCGTTGACGCCGCCGGACGTGGCGGCCTGTGCCGACGCCTGCGCGGGACCCGAGAGCGCCGTGCCGAGGACGGCACACGCCCCGGCCAGCAGGGCGAGGTTCGTGGCCAGCAGCCAGCGGAAGGCGTGTCTGACCCGGCGTCGCCGCAGCAGCCGGACGGCGCCGAGCACCGCGGCCAGGACCGGCAGGACGATCAGCCAGGTGAGCATGGGATCACCTTCGTAGCACTGTCGGCAGGTTCCGCCGGGGGAACGTGCCACGGACGGAAGGGGCGGCCCTCCGCCTCGAAGAGCCGGGAGAAGAGTTCGTAGAACTCCAGCCGCAGAGCCTGCACACCGGCCACCAGGGCCTCCAGGCCGAACGAGAGGACCGTGCCCACGGTGAACAGCAACACGGCCGCCGCGACTCCGGCGGCACCGCGCCCGGCCAGGCCCGAGGTGCCACGCCACACCAGGTCGGCGAGCGCGGCGTGCGTGAGGCCGAAGGCCGCGAGCCGGGCGAACGACAGGGTGTTGGTGCCCGTACGCACGACGACGTCGAACAGCCGTACAGCCGTCTCGGCGCATCCGGCGCCGCCGCCCGCTGTGGCCCGGAACAGGCCGAGGGCCACCAGCGCCAGCCCGATGACGGTGAGCGTGGCCCCGGCGACGGCCGCGGGCGGCCGGTGCAGGAGCAGGCCCGCCGCGCCGAACGCGAGCCCCGCGTAGAACAGCAGCCCTGCACAGCCGGACGCCGCGTACAGTGCCATGCCCCAGCCGCTCTCACGCACGCGGTTGACCGCGCCGGCGGCATGCGCGGCGGCAAGCAGTCCCGCCCCGAAGAGCACCGCGGCGGCCAGCAGACGGGCAGGACTGTCCAACGGGCTCAGCCACAGCACCGGCAGCAGCCCGGTCGGACCGAAGAACTCTCCGTACGCGGCGCCCGCGAGCATGGCGGCGACTCCGGCGCCCGCCAGGAACGGCCACAGCCGGCTGAGCCGGGCGAGCCGACGGGGCCTCCCGACGCGCAGCGCGAGCGCGCCGCACAACAGCAGCGCCCCGTGCCCCACGTCCCCGAACATGATCCCGAACATCGCGACATAGGCGAGGCCCGCCGGCCATGAAGGGTCGAGGTCCGCATAGGCCGGAGTCCCGTACGTCGTGACCAGCGGCGTGAAGGAAACGCGCCTGCCCGGTCGCAGCAGTGTCGGTGGATCGGTGCCACGGGGGGACGGCAGCAGCACCAGGGCGCCGCCCGCGGCGGCCAGACGGTCCGCCACCCGGGGCACCTCGGCGACAGGGCACCATCCGGCCAGCGCGGCCACCTCCCCGCGTCGTACGGCGCCTTCCGCACGCTCCTGCAACTGGGCTTCGCCCGCCAGAAGTTCCACGCTGCGGCGAGCCTCGAGGAGGTCGAGATCGGGCACGTCGGCAGCCAGGACGGCGGAGACGACGTCCTCGGGCCCGCCCGTCGTCGCACGTCCCCGCAGCCGCTGCAGCCGCACCGCCGCCGCTCCCGGAGCCGCTTCCTCGGCGCGGTCCAGCTCCACGCATCCTTCCTCGGCGATCCGCACCAACGCGTCCCGCACAGCCACCTGCGGCACGATCACCGCCACGCGGCGCATCCGTACCGGCGTCATCGCCTCAGGCCAGGGCATCGGATGCCTCCCCGGGCCGCCCGCCACGCGCCGCCGACTCCAGCGCTGCCCGCACCCGCCACGCGTCCACGGACAGCACCGCGACCGCGCCCACGACCACGCGCGGGCCGCCCCGGCCGCCCCGCAGCATCACCGCGCCGTCGTGCTGCACCGTCCGCCACCAGCCTGCCTCGGCCCGCCACAGCCCTCCCGGCTCCGCCACGTCCGCCACGACCCAGCGTGCCGTCGCGGGAAGGCCCTCTCGGAACTCCTGGTACGAGGCGGCGGACGGCGCCCGCGCCCCGAGCAGCCGGGCCGCGTCCCGCCGTACGGGCCTCGACAGAGAGCGCTGGTACACGAACAGTTCACGGGCGATCAGCAGGACCGCGCGTCCCTCGGCCCAGCGGCGCGCGGGTGGCACGGCGACGGCGGTGCGCCGAGCGGCGGCCATCCTCATGCCGGTGATCAGTGCCCAGGGCGTGTCGCCACCGGGATCGCCCCATGGCGAGGCGGCGAGCGCCGCCCGCAGCTCCGCGGGCGTCCCGGCATGCGCCAAGCTCCGCCAAGCCGTCTCGAGCGCCCCGAGCCGGTACGGCTCCGGGGCCTGGGCAGGGCGACCGTCCTGCGCGCGCAGCCGGGAGGCCACGTTGGCGATCTCGAACCCCGCGGCGAGCGGAACGAGCAGACGGGCACCGCCCCGGGGCAGCCAGCCGGCCAGCACCCGCAGATGCCACAGCAGCGTGGCGGTCACCGCCCGCTGTGCCTCGGACAGGCCGACCGCCGTCCGCACATAGCGTGAGTACGGGGTCGCCGCCAGACGCTGCAGGGCGTCGTCGAGCGAGGCACAGGCCGCGATCTCCCGCGCCCCGTCGGCGCCCGGGTACCGGTTCACGAGAGCCTTGGCCCGCACGGCCCCGGCCACCCAGCCTGCGCTCATGGTGCTTCGCCCACCCTGAATGCCAGGCGCAGCGCGTCGGCCACCGCACGTTCCACCAGATCCGGCATGCGCTCCGCGGCCCGCTCCCGGACCGCCGAGGCGGCACGGTCTCCGGCGGCCCGAACGGTCCGAGCCTCCTGCCGCGCCTCCCGCAGGAGAGGTTCCGCAGCCTGCCGGCGCGTCTCGGGGGCCCGCTCCCTGGCAGCCGCCACGAGGCGTTCCGCCTGCCGCGCGGTGTCGCGCCTGACGGTCTCGGCCGCCACTTCCGCAGCGGCCCGGATGTCTGCCGCCTCCTGCTGTACGCCCGTCAACTGCGCGAGTGTGGGCTCCAGTTCCGCGGCGCGTTCCGCCGCACGGTCGGCGGGGACGCCGGTGGCGGACGCTCCCGGCGTCCCCACCGGACGGAACCGCTCCAGGAAGTCCCGCAGGCTCATCGGCGGCCTCCTGCCGGTCGGCTGCTCTTTCAGTCTCACCGTTCCCCCTCCGCCCCGCACCGGATAGGGCCGTCACGTCGTCCGACCAGGGCCGTTCGGCTCTTGGCGACGGCGGACGGAGCGCGAGACTGGGAGGTAGGCAACTCGACGGAGTCCGGAGGCCGCCGTGAATAAGCACGAGAACCTTTCCGCGGAGGCCCAGGCTCGGCAGGGCCTGCCCTCCCGACCCTGGAGCCCCGGCGAGACGGACCGGCAGGACAGGCTGATTCGCTACCTGGGAGCCGTGGCCACGGCCGCGGCCGAACGCTCACGATTCGCAGAGCAGGCGCCCGCCCACGACACCGCCGGCCCGGCGCCGGCCGCCGGCTCGGCCTCGCAACAGCCTTCGCCGCCCGAAGCCCGGGTTCCGCTGGTGCGGGACGTGATGGACGTACCCGCCGTCTCCCTGCGCGACGACCTGCCGTACCGCGACATCGCCCGCCTGCTCGCGCGCGAGCAGGTCGGCGCCGTCCCGGTCGTGGACGCCGAGGACCATGTGATCGGTGTCGTGTCGGAGTCCGACCTGCTGGCGAAAGTGGCCTTCGAGGCCTCCGGCCACCGGCCCGGACGCGTCGGAAGGCTGCGCGAGCGTCGGATGCACAGCAAGGCCCGCGGTGAGACGGCCGCCGACCTGATGACAAGCCCGGCGATCACGGTGCTCCCGGGCACGACCGTCGCCGAGGCCGCCTGGCTGGCCACCCTGTCCCGGCTCAAGCGGCTCCCGGTCGCCGACGGCGCGGGCCGCCTGGTCGGCGTCGTGCGCCGCAACGCACTGCTTCAGGTCCTCATCAGGGACGACGCAGGGATACGGGCAGAGGTCGAGGCCAGGGTAGAGGCGTGTTGCCCGCCGCAAGACCGCACCACGGTGGAAGTGGCCGTCCAGGACGGCATCGTGGAGCTGACGGGACGGCTGCCGTCGGCCACCATGGCCCGGCTGGTGGCGGAGGTGGAAGCCATCGCCGACGTCGTCGAGGTGAAGAACCTTCTCACCGCCGCCTGACCCGGGGCTCCCCGATCGCGATCAATGTCCGAAGCGGTCCCCGCCCTCCCACCGGCCGAGGTGGGAGGGCGGGGACCGCCGCCTGGACCCACCGTGAAGGTGTGATTGAGAGTTGTCTACACGGGAGTTGTCTACACGGCGGGAGTTGTCTACACAGCCGGTCGTCACCACCTGGTGCCGAACGCACCAGGGCCGACCGGCCTCGTTCCCCCCGGCGACGAGCACCCCCGAGGCCGGCACGGACCGCCTAGCGCACACCCGCCCCCCGGGTGAGGTCGAACTCCACGTCCACCACTCCCTCGACGGCGCGCACCAGACGCGCGGCCACGGGGACCAGGGCGGTGTCGCGGACCTGGCCCGTCAGTGTGGCGACCCCGTCGTGCACATCGACCTGAATGGCCGAGGACGTCAGCGGGAAGAGGTACGACACGATCTCGTGCCGGATCTCCTCGGCGATGTCCTGGTCGTCGCGCAGGAAGACCTTGAGCAGGTCGGCGCGGCTGACTATGCCCTCCAGCAGACCGGCTTCGCTGACCACAGGCAGCCGCTTGACCTTCTCGCGAACCATGATCCGCGCGGCCTCGGCCAGGGTCGTGTTCGCGCGTACGGTGATCGCGGGCGAGGACATCAGGTCCCCCGCGGTGACCGCACCGGCCTTCGCCACGTCGGCGGCTCGGCGCAGCAGTGCGTAGCCCTCCTCGGGGCTGTCCCGGAGTTCCTCCGTGGGCAGCAGGTCGGCTTCCGAGACCACGCCGACGACCCGGCCCTCGCCCTCGAGCACGGGCAGGGCGCTGACCCCCCATTCCTGCATCATCCCCACGATCACCTTGAACGAGGCCCACCGGCCGACGGAGGCGACCGTGTGGGTCATGACATCGCTGACGATGTGCGGGGTGCCGTACATGGTGACCCCCTAAGGTCCTCGGCGGGTGGTGCTGCTTCCAGGGTGTGCCGGTACGGGCAGGGTGGAAAAGGGGCCCCTCGGCCCCCGGACGGTCCGTTCGGCCTCCTGTACCAGCCATTTTCGCTCCGGTGGGTCGGGTGGCCCAGCTCAGGGACCTCTGGCCCCTGACCTCAGCCCGACCGGGCCACCACGCTGGAATGGGACCCGCACCCGGGAGGTGGAGACCATGCTGCGAACCGTCACCGTAGGCCTCGACGGATCGCCCGAGAGCCGGGCCGCCGCCGAGTGGGCGGCGCGTGAAGCCATGCTCCGCGGCCTGCCGCTGAAGATCGTCCATGTCTGGGAGCAGGTGCCCGCGCATGCGGCTCAGGAGCCGCTGCCCGGCCCGGAGTCCGACCAGCACTGGATCGAGCGGCTTCCGCACGAGGCCGCCGAGGGCATCCGGCTGAGCCACCCCGGTCTCGAGGTGATCAGCGAGCAGCTGACGGGGCGAGTGGTCGACACACTGTGCGAGGCGGCGGGCTCCGCCGAACTGTTGGTGCTCGGCTCGCGGGGCTTCGGCGCGATCGGCGGGTTCGTGGTCGGCTCGGTGAGTCTGTCCGTCGTCGCACGCGCCGAACGCCCGGTGGTTCTTGTGCGGGCGGGTGAGCAGGCCGCGGACGAACACAAGACGGACCGGACGGGCGTGCCCTCGGATGCGGCACCCTTCCGACCCGTGGTGCTCGCCCTCGACACCGACGATGCGGACGACACAGTGCTGGAGTTCGCCTTCGACGCCGCCGCACGCAGGGAAGCGTCCCTGCGCGTCGTGCACGGCTGGCCCGAGCCGCCCACCTCCTTCTACCGCTTCCCAGGCGACGCCGAGCTCTACGACTCCCTCGAACGCCGGCAGGCCACCGCCCTGACCGAGGTCCTGCGTCCCTGGCGGCAGAAGTTCCCGGGCATCGAGGTGATCGAGGCGAGCCGGTGCGGCAACGCCGCGCAGGTCCTCGTCAACTCCTCGCGCGACGCGTCACTGGCTGTCGTCGGCCGACGGATCCGCACCAGCCACCTCGGCGCTCACATCGGGCACGTCACCCATGCCGCCCTGCACCACATCACCGCGCCCGTCGCCGTCGTGGCCCACAGCTGATCCGGCACTTCGCGGACCGAAACCCATGAAGGCACGAGAACCCATGAAGGCAGCAGGACGGTGAACAGGACGGACCTTCCGATCGTCGTCGGCGTCGACGGTTCCGAGCCGAGCCTGCGGGCCGTGGACTGGGCGGCGGACGAAGCCGCCCTGCGCGGCACGTCTCTCAGGCTGGTGTACGCATCGCTGTGGGAGCGCTACGAGGGCGCCTCTGTCGCGCATGACTTCGGCAAGCCGTCGGAGGAGGTGATGGCGGAAGACATCGTCGACACCGCCGAGCGACGGGCCCGCCACCGACAACCGGGCATCAAGGTGACCACCGACGTGCTCCCGGAGGAGCCGGAGTACGTGCTCGTGCGGGAGAGCAGAACAGCCCTTGCGGTGGTCATGGGCTGCCGTGGCCGCAGCAGCGTGGCCGAAGCACTCCTGGGCTCCGTCGGCGTCATGGTCGCGGGCCACGCGCACTGCCCGGTCATCGTGCTGCGCGGCAGCCACGACAACCAGGCCCGCTCGGGGGCGCGCGGTCGCATCGTCCTGGGCGTCGGCGAGAAGCCGGCGGGCTCGGCCGCTGCGCGGTTCGCCGCCGAAGAGGCCCTGCTGCGCCGCGTGCCGTTGGAGGCGGTACGGGCCTGGCGCCGGCCCGCGCACGCGACCACGGGCCATCCGCTGATCGTCGGCGAACCAGCGCACCAGCACGAGCAGGAGGCCGGGGAAGCGCTGGCGGAGGCACTGCGCGATGTGCCGGCCGACCTGCAGGTACAGCGGCGTACGGTCGAGGCGCGCGCCCGCGACGCCCTGCTGGCCGCTTCCCACGAGGCCGACCTGTTGGTTGTCGGTGCCCGGCGCCGCCACGGCCACTTCGGCCTCCAGCTCGGCCGCGTCGCACACGGGGTGCTGCACCACGCCGCATGCCCGGTGGCCGTCGTGCCGGAGCGCGACTGACGTCGACCCACGCTCCGCGGGCACGGCCACGGGTCAGCCGAACTCGATCCGTATCTCGGGCGGTTGCCGCAACGTGTTGTGTACCGTGCAGTGATCGACCACCGCACGCAGCGCGTCGAGCCTGGCCCTGGTCAGCTCGTGCGGCACCAGGACCCGCAGACGCAGCGAGGCGATACGGGCAGGCCGGTCGTCGGCCATGGTGAAGTCCGCCAGAACGCGGAGCTGTTCGCGGTCGAGGTGGTGGCGTTCGAGGAAGCGTCCCGCGTAGTAGGCGACGCACGAGGCGAGTGACACGACGAGCACTTCGACGGGCGTGGGGCCACGGTCGTCACCGCCCGCATCGGCGGGCTGATCGGTGATGAGGGTGTGCCCGCGTACCGTGACCGCGAAAGCCTGACTCTTGAGGTGACTCACCTGCACCTGGTGCGCAGGCACCGAGGTCGAGGGCGGGCTGCTGCTGGTCATCATGTCTCCTTCGGTTCTTCGGGGCGCCCGTGGCGCGGCCCTGCAGTGCCACGAGCGGTGGATGTGGCCGGCCAGGCCAGGGCACGGGAGATGTCGGCGATGGTGAGGATGCCGACGAGGCGGCCCTCGTCGAGGATCAGCGCACGGCGCACGGGGCTCGCCTCGAGGCGGGGGAGCAGGTCGAGCAGGGGCTCCTCGGGGGCGGCCGTGACGACCTCGTCGAGGGGACGCATCACTTCGTGGACCAGCGTGCGCGCACGGGCCTGGGGCGGGGTCGCGTCGACGCGCCGAAGCGTCAGCACACCACTCACCGAGCCATCGGCTGCCAGCACCGGGAACGCGGAGTGGCGGTAGTGGCCGAAGGGCCCCTCGGCAAGGAAGTCGGTGAGGGTCGCCGTGGCCGGCACGGTGACCGGGTCCGGTGTCATGGCCCGGCTGACCGGGACACCGCGCAGGAGGCTGCGCATCTCGGCCTGACGGGCCTCGGCGGTGGCCGCGGCTATGAGGAACCAGCCGATCAGCGCGGGCCACAGACCAGACAGGTCACGTCCGTACAGCACGGCCAGAAAACTGGTCACCACCATGAACCAGCCCAGTGCCCGGCCCGCCGACGAGGCACCTCGAGTGGCCCGCAGCCGGTCGCCGGTGCGGTGCCACAGGTACGCGCGCAGCAGCCGTCCTCCGTCGAGCGGCGCGGCGGGCAGCGCGTTGAAGACGGCCAGCAGAATGTTGATCGCGGCCAGCCAGGCGAACGCCTCGATCACCAGCCCGGACGCGTGAAGTGCCTTCAGCCCTGCGGCGACGCCCGCGAGCAGGCCACCGGCGAGCAGGCTCGTGAGCGGACCCACGCCGGCGATGCGCAGCTCCGCGGCCGGCGTCGGCGCCTCGTCGTGCAGGCGGGCGGCGCCGCCCAGCATCCACAGAGTGATCCCGTCCACCTGGACGCCGTTGCGGCGGGCGACCACGGCATGCGCCAGTTCGTGCGCCAGCAGGGAACCGAGGAAGACGAGGGCGGTCAGCAGGGCGAGTCCCCAGTACACGGCGGCGGAGTGGCCCGGGTGGGCGGCGGGAAACCGGCCGCGCGCGAGCGCGACCGCCACCAGGGCGACGATGACCAGGACACTCCAGTGCAGGCCGACCCGCACGCCGGCGATCCGGCCGAGGGACAGCGTCTCGTTCATGACATCTCTCCTCACCCTCCGGCTGGTGCCTCGTGCGTCGTTCGGGCGGACGGCGCCGATCTCCCTGCCGGGAGCAGGTCCGTGGCACCTTCATCGTCCGGCGGTGGCCGTGTCGTGGGGAGGGTCCGATCGGCTCGCACGAGGGACGACCGGCCCCGGGCGCCGACGACCGGCCCGGGCGCCGCCGCACCGTCTCCGGCCGGGATCGGCACCGTTCGGCCGACGGCGAGGGCCGGACGGCCCATGCGCGGCCCCACGCGCGCTGCCCAAGCTGAACGTGCGGGGCAATCCCGGGGGCTGCGCCGGAACCCGGCCGTGCCGTTCGTCGTAGGCGCCGGAACCCGGGTCCCGCGGCAGACCGACGAGGGGTGAGGAGCGTCATGAAAGGCTTCGTCTTCCACGGTCCCGGCCAGGCTTCCTGGCAGGACGTCCCGGACCCGGCCGTCAAGGAACCCACCGACGCGATAGTGAAGGTCGGCGTCGTGACCATCTGCGGGACGGACCTGCACATCCTCAAGGGCGACGTGCCCGAGGTGCGTCCCGGCACGGTGCTCGGCCACGAGGCGGTCGGTGAGATCGTCGAGGTCGGCAGCGACGTACGCACCGTCCGGCCCGGAGACCGGGTGCTGATGTCCTGCATCACCTCCTGCGGCCGGTGCCGCTTCTGCCGTGACGGCAGCTACGGCCAGTGCCGGGGCGGCGGAGGCTGGATCCTCGGCCATCTGATCGACGGCACCCAGGCCGAGTACGTACGCGTGCCCTTCGCCGACCTGTCCGTCCACCCGCTGCCCGGTGCCCTCCGCAGCGAGGACGCCGTGCTGCTCGCGGACATCTTCCCGACCTCCTACGAGGTCGGCGTCCTGAACGGGCACGTACGCCCCGGCGACACCGTCGCCATCGTCGGCGCCGGCCCCATCGGGCTCGCGGCGATCGCCACGGCCAGGCTGTTCTCGCCCCAGCGGATCATCGCCGTGGACCTGACCCCGGCCCGGCTGGAGGCGGCCCACCGGCTGGGCGCCGACGCCGTGGCCGACGTCCACGAGGCTCCCGCCCAGCTGGTCGCCGACCTGACCGACGGGCTCGGCGCGGACGTGGTGATCGAAGCGGTCGGCGTACCGGAGAGCTTCGAGCTGTGCACCCGCATGGTCCGCCCCGGCGGGCATGTGGCCAACGTGGGTGTGCACGGCAGGCCGGCCACGCTGCACCTCGAAGACCTGTGGATCAAGAACGTGACGATCACGACCGGGTTGGTGGACACCTACTCCACTCCCACGCTGCTCCGGATGGCCGCCGCGGGTCGGCTGCCGACCGGGCAGCTGGTCACCCACACCTTCCCGCTGGAGCAGATGGAGGAGGCGTACGAGGTCTTCTCCAGGGCCGGCGAGACAGGCGCGCTCAAGGTGGTACTCGGCGGGGAGCAGCACGCAGAAGTAGCCGTGCCCGCAACCTGACCAGGAGAGGGTGAGAGATCATGGCCGAACGGACGAAGGCGAGCGTGGCGGCGGACGCTCCTGTGGAGGCCGTCAGGGAGGCATCGCTGGGCGACCTGGGCCGCAGGCTCGCCGCCCGGCGGGTGCAACTCGGCCTGACACGGCGGGAGACGGCGGCGCGGGCCGGGATGGCGGTCACTTACCTCAGGTACCTGGAGGAACATCCTGGCGCCGCGCCGGGCATCAGTGCGCTGATGAAGCTGTCCGAGGCACTGGAGACGACCGTCTCCGAACTCACCGGCGGCGCCGTGGACCTGCCACCGGGAACCGGACGGGCCGGGCGCGCACCGCAGTTCACCTGGCTGCGTCCCGGCGAGTGCCGCACGCTGCTGGCCATGCACGGGGTGGGGCGGCTCGCGGTGCCCACGACGGCCGGGCCGGTGATCGTGCCCGTCAACTACAGCGTCGTGGACGGTGCGATCGTCTTCCGGACAGCGCGCGGCGCGACGCCCTCCCTGGCCGACGGCTGTCAGGTGGCGTTCGAGGTCGACCGCATCGACGACGCGTTCAGCCAGGGCTGGAGCGTCCTGGTCCGCGGCCCCGCACGCGCGGTCACGGACCCGCAGGAGCAGCGCCGGCTCACGGAACGTGCCTACAGCACGCCCTGGGCGGGGGGTTCCCGCAGTCTGTGGGTGCGCATCGATCCCTTCACCGTGACCGGCCGCCGGATCACCGTGTGAAGTGTGGTGCTTACGCACGGAGGCGGAATCAGCAGCCCTCCGGCGCCTCGCCCAGCGCGATGAGAAGGATCCCCGTGATCAGGTCGGGATGGATGCGTACCGCATGGTCCATGCCCGGCTCGGCCGCCCAGGGCTCCAACAGCGCCCGAATGCGCACCAGTTCGCCGGGGTCTGTCACCAGCCGGGCATAGCCCGTGACCACCACGCTCCAGCCAAGACGTGTGTCCGGATCGATGGCGTCGGCCTCGTAGGCGACGACGACGCCGTTGTCGTCGGCCGGTTGGGCCTGGTTGGTGAGGGCCGATCCCTCATGGGTGCGTATGACGATGTCGCCGCCGTCCAGGACGTGGTTGACCGGACGGGCCGTGGGCAGGGCCTGGCGGGTGAAGACGATCCTGCCCATGGACACGGTGCCGAGCAGCCGCAGTGCCTCGGCGCGATCGAGGTCGATGCGCCGGTGTGCGGGGCGGTCATGACGGTTCATGGCTGGCTTCCTCGCGGGTGTGTCGCACCCTGCCCGCCGGACTTGGCACCCTGTTTCGGGCCAAGGGAAGGGCCGGTCGACCTTGATGCCCTCGTCACCTGGTGTCGCTCGGGTCCGTGCTCTGCAGGGCCGCCCGGCCTGCCTCCAGACGGGCGACCGGGACCCGGAACGGTGAGCAGGAGACGTAGTCCAGTCCGGCTGTGTGGAAGAAGTGGATGGACTCGGGGTCGCCGCCGTGTTCTCCGCAGACGCCCGTCTGCAGGTCCGGGCGGGCGGCACGGCCTTCCTCGACGGCGATCCGGACCAGCCTGCCCACACCTTCACGGTCGAGCCTCTCGAACGGGGAGGCGGTGAACACGCCCTTGTCGAGGTAGGCCGAGAAGAACGCGGCTTCCACGTCGTCGCGGGAGAAGCCCCAGGTGGTCTGGGTGAGGTCGTTGGTGCCGAAGGAGAAGAACTCGGCCTCCTCGGCGATCCGGCCGGCCGTGAGCGCGGCCCGGGGCAGCTCGATCATCGTGCCGACGGGGCAGTGGACGGGCATGCCGGTCTCCTCGTTGACCTCGGCCAGTACCCGCTGCACGTCCTCACGGGTGAGCCGGAGTTCCTCTGCTGCGCCGACGAGCGGCACCATGATCTCCGCCCGCGGGGATCCGCCGGCACGAGTGCGCTCGACGACAGCCTCGGCGATCGCACGCACCTGCATCGTCACCAGTCCCGGGACCACCAGCCCGAGCCGCACGCCGCGCAGGCCGAGCATCGGGTTCTCCTCGTGCATCCGGTTCACGGCGTCGAGCAACTCCACGTCGTGTGCGTCCGGTTGTCCGCCGGCGGCCCTGGTGGTGGCGATCCGCACGGCGAGGTCCGTGCGGTCGGGCAGGAACTCGTGCAGCGGCGGATCCAGGAGCCGGATGGTGACCGGCAGGCCGTCCATCGCCTTCAGGATGGCCGTGAAGTCCTGCCGCTGGAGCGGAAGAAGAGCCGCCAGGGCATGGTCGCGCTCCGCGTCCGTGCCGGCCAGGATCATCCGTTCGACCAACTTGCGCCGCTCGCCGAGGAACATGTGCTCGGTGCGGCACAGTCCGATGCCCTGTGCCCCGAACCGTCGGGCGCGGGCGGCGTCTTCGGGAGTGTCGGCGTTGGCCCGCACCTCCAACCGCCGCACCGAGTCGGCGTGGTCCAGGGCGCGGGCGACGGCGGCCACTGTGGTGTCCAGGTGCTCGCCGGTCTCCAGATAGCGCATCGTCGCGGAGGCGACCAACGGAATCGCACCCGCGTACACGTCCCCCGTCGAGCCGTCGACCGAGATGACAGTGCCCTCCTCGACGACTGTGCCGGCCCGGGCGGTGAAGCGGCGCGCCGCGGCGTTGACGGTGATGTCCTGCGCACCGCACACACAGACCTTGCCCATCCCGCGGGCGACCACCGCCGCATGGCTGGTCTTGCCGCCCCGCCCGGTCAGTACCGCCTGCGCGGCGACCATGCCGGGCAGGTCGTCGGGGGTGGTCTCCTCGCGGACGAGCACGACCCGTTCTCCGGCTGCGGCCCTGCGTACGGCCTCCGCGGAGTCGAACACGACCGCGCCCACCGCGGCACCCGGCGAGGCCGGTACACCGTGAGCGAGAGCGTCGCTCGTCGCGGCGGTGTCGAAGCGGGGGAACATCAGCCTCGCCAGCCCGTCGCCGCTGACCCGGGCCAGGGCCTCGTCGGCGGTGATCAGCCCCTCCTCGGCCAGCTCGGCGGCGATGGCGAACGCGGCCTCTGCGGTGCGCTTCCCCACCCGGGTCTGCAGCATCCACAGGGTGCCGCGCTCGATGGTGAACTCGATGTCGCACAGGTCCCGGTAGTGGCGCTCCAAGGTCTGGGCGTGATCACGCAGTTGCCGGTACGAGCGCGGGTCCAGCCGTTGCAGCTCGGCAAGCGGTACGGCGTCACGTACGCCCGAGACGACGTCCTCACCCTGCGCGTTCGGCAGGTAGTCGCCGTACAGGCCGGGGCGACCGGTAGCGGGATCGCGGGTGAAGGCGACGCCGCTGCCGGAGTCGGGGCCGAGATTGCCGAACACCATGCGCTGCACGGTGACCGCGGTCCCCAGGTCGTCCGGGATGTGCTCGCGCCGCCGGTACAGGCGTGCACGCTCGGCGTTCCAGGACCGGAACACAGCGAGGATCGCCTGCTGGAGCTGCTGGGCGGGGGACTGCGGGAAGTAGTGGCCCGTCTCCTCCCGGATCAGGCTCTTGTACGTCTCCACCAGCCAGGCGAGGTCGCTCGCGTCGAGATGGAGGTCGTCGGGGGCTTCACGGGCCTCCTTCAGCAGGGTCATGGCCTCGTCGAACAGGGCCGGATCGACTCCCATCACCGTGCTGCCGTACATCTGGACGAGCCGGCGGTAGGAGTCCCAGGCGAAGCGCTCGTTGCCGGACACCTTGGCCAGGCCGAGTACAGAGGCGTCGTTCAGGCCGATGTCGAGGACCGTCTCCATCATGCCGGGCATGGAGAAACGGGCCCCGGAGCGGACGGACACCAGCAGCGGGTCGTCCGCCTGCCCCAGCAGCCGCCCGGTGGCCGTCTCCAGTGCCGAAAGGTGTCGGGAGACCTCCGCCGACATGCCCTCCGGCTCCTCGCCGGTGGCCAGGAAGGCACGGCAGGTCTCGGTGGTGACGATGAACCCGGGCGGCACCGGCAGACCCAGCATGGCCATCTCGGCCAGGTTCGCGCCCTTGCCGCCGAGCAGGTCGGCCAGGTCGCGGCCGCCGTCCTGGAAGTCGTAGACGTAGCGGACCATGACGCCTCTCCTCGGCTGTGCGGTTCGGCAGTGCGGTCTCGTACGTCTCCAGCGTCGGACGGGGAAGCGCCGCCGGGGGAGGTGCTCTCGGTCCCCAAGGGTGGGCCGATCGGCCCCCAAGCACCGACGCGCAGCTGCGGTGCGCGGAGTCCCGGCCGGCGGAGCGGCTTACGTACCGACTTCCACCGGGGACGGATACGGTGGAAGCAAAACAATCCGACGGCTCCCGCTGAGGGACCTGGCGGAGCGTGGTGGCAAGCCCGGAGGAGCCTCCCGTGTCACTGCCGCAGCTGAAGCTCGATGAACTGCTGGAGGAGTTGCAGGTCCGGATCGACGCGGCCCGTGGCACCCGGGACCGGGTGCACAGTCTGTTGGAGGCGGTGCTCGCTGTCGGCCGGGAGCTGGACCTGGAGCAGGCTC
>NZ_JBITSQ010000006.1:574872-598354 GCF_044541035.1 Streptomyces sp. NPDC085866 | reverse complement strand
CGACGAACTGACCGTGCACACCCCCGACCTCGACGACGTCTTCTTCGCCCTCACCGGCGGCGGCGCCGGCATCCCCGACCAGTCCAAGGAGTCCCCCCGATGAGCTCTCCCCTGGCTCCCGCCCGCCCGGCCCGGATCTCCCTCGCCCTGCGCGACTCCTCCACCATGCTGCGCCGCAACCTCCTGCACGCCCGGCGCTACCCGTCGCTCACCCTGAACCTGCTGCTCACCCCGATCATGCTGTTGCTGCTCTTCGTCTACATCTTCGGCGACACCATGAGTGCGGGCATCGGCAGCGGCGGTCCGGACCGCGCCAAGTACATCGCCTACATCGTCCCCGGCCTCCTGCTGATGACCATCGGCAGCGCCACGATCGGGACCGCGGTCTCCGTCTCCACCGACATGACCGAGGGCATCATCGCCCGCTTCCGCACCATGGCGATCCACCGTGGTTCGGTGCTCGTCGGACACGTCATCGGCAGCGTGCTGCAGTCGATCATGAGCGTGGTCCTCGTCGGCGCCGTCGCCGTGGCCATCGGCTTCCGCTCCACCGATGCCACCGCCCTGGAGTGGCTCGCGGCGTTCGGACTGCTCGTGCTGTTCGCCACGGCGCTCACCTGGATCGCGGTCGGCATGGGCCTGGTCAGCCCGAACGCCGAGGCCGCCAGCAACAACGCCATGCCCCTGATCCTGCTGCCGCTCCTGTCCAGCGCCTTCGTCCCCCTCCACTCGATGCCGGGCTGGTTCCAGCCGATCGCCGAGTACCAGCCGTTCACACCGGCCATCGAGACCCTGCGGGGCCTGCTGCTCGGCACCGAGATCGGCAACAACGGATGGCTCGCCGTCGCCTGGTGCCTGGGCCTCGCCGTGCTCGGCTACTTCTGGTCGACGTCGAAGTTCAACGCCGACCCGAAGTAACCGCCATGACAACGCGGGCCACCTCCCGCGACGCGTCCCGTCCGAGGGCGGCGTACAACCGACATCCCGTCGGAGTGCGCCGCCCCGTTCGTGTGCCGGGCAAATGGGTGTCCCGTGCTCCAACTCCGCTGTTAGCGTGGGCCCGTGCCGGAATCAGACAGGGTGCGCCGTCGCTGAGAGCGACGGCGCACAACCCCAGTTCTCGCCGTCGCTCCTGAGCCCTTGGCCAGGAGCGCCTTCGTGGCGCTCGGATCTCCCTGTTCCGGAGCGCATCCATGTTCCCCTTGTCTGTTCGTCAGCGTCGGCGTGTCCTCGTGGCCGACCTCGTCTCCACGGCCGTGTTCCCCCTCGCCATCACCGGCGCGACAGCCGCTGTCCCCGATGTGACGGCCCAACTGCCGGGTGGGGCAGCCCTGGGTCCGTGGCTCGTCCTCGCCTACAACGGGCTCTTCGCCGCGGCCCTGTTGCTGGCGGGAGCGACGGCGGATCGCAGCGCCCGCACCCGCTTCTTCGCCGTCGGCAACCTCCTCGTCGCGGCCACCGGGCTCCTCTCCGCCCTCGCCCCCGACCTGCCGTCCCTGGTGGCACTGCGCGCGCTCGGCGGTGTCGGGGCGGCGATGTGTGCCGCCGGCGGATCCTCGATGGTCCTGGCCGTGTACCCGCCCGAGGAGCGGCGGAGGGTCTACGGCTACGCGGGCGCCGTGCTGGGCAGCAGTCTGGCGTTGGGGCCGGTCGTCGCCCAGGCCCTCATGGCCGTCGGAGGCTGGCGACTCGTCTTCGTCGTGCCGGGCGCTGTCGCCGCCGCAGCGGCCCTGGCCACGCTCGGACTGCCGGGCCTGCGCGACCCCGAGCCTTCCGAGAGCTTCGACCGGGCCGGTGCCGTCCTGTTCGGGGTGACCGTCGCCGCCGCGGTGACCGCGCTGGGGCTGGGCTTCGGGTCCGGCGTCCCGTGGTGGGGCCCGGCCGCGCTCGTCCTCGTCGCGGCGGCCTGCGCCACCGCACTCGTCCGCGTGGAACGGCGCGCTTGCGATCCCGCGATACCCGTGGACCTGCTGCGGATCCCCGCCTATCGCGCGTACGCCGTGGCGACGGGCGCCTTCATGGGGATGCTCGTGGTGGGACTGACCGTGCTCCCTCAGCTCGGCTCCGCCCAGCGCATGGGCCGGGGCGAGGCAGCGGTGATGCTCAGCCTGCTGACCGTGCCGTCGACGGTCCTTCCGCTGCTCGCCGCACGGCTCGCGCGCCGACTGGCCCGGCCGCTGGTGACCACCGCGCTGTTCGCCTGCACGGTCATCGCGCTCGTCCTCCAGGTCACCGACCGTCCCGCGGCCCTCCTCGTCGCGGCCGCGGTGGTCGGTCTGTGCCTCGGGTTGACCGAGGGCGTCCCGGACGGGCAGGCACTCAGGTACGTGCCCGCCCGGCGCGGAGGGGCCGGTGCCGCGCTGTTCAGCACGGCGCGGATGAGCCTGGAGACCCTCACCCTGGCGGCCGCCAACGGGGTGATGGCGGCTCTCGGCCCCGCCTCCGGAACGGCGGTCGCCGGAGCCGTGTGCCTGACCGCCGCCCTCGTCGTGCGGAAGTCCGTCCCCTCGCGCGGCGACGGCGTCTCGGTCAGCGCAGGGTCAGCGGGGTCTCGGACTCGACCCGGGTCAGCTTCTGCGGATTGCGCACGTAGTAGAGGCCGGTGATACGGGCCTCCTCCATGCGGATCGCCATGACACCGTCGATCTCGCCGTCCAGGCGGAGGACGAGTGCCGGGCTGCCGTTGACCACCGTGAGCTCGCTGGTGATCGTGGCCGTGGCCCTGCCGGTGCCGCCGACGATGAGGCGGGCCACCTTGTCCGCGCCGACGATCGGCCGCACCGCGGCCTGCTTGATGCCGCCGCCGTCGCTCACCAGGACGACCTCGGGGGCGAGCACGTCGAGGAAGCCCTGCAGGTCCCCGGTGTCGAGTGCGTGCCGGAACGACTCCAGAGCGGCCCGGGTCCGGCTCGCGGAGACGACCTCGCGCGGGCGGCGGGCGTCGACGTGCCGGCGGGCGCGGTGCGCGATCTGGCGGACGGCCGCGGGGCTCTTGTCGACGGCGGCCGCGATCTCGTCGTAGCCGACGTCGAAGACCTCGCGCAGCACGAACACGGCGCGTTCCGTCGGCGACAGCGTCTCGAGGACGAGCATCAGCGCCATCGACACGCTCTCGGCCAGCTCGACGTCCTGGGCCACGTCCGGCGCGGTGAGCAGCGGCTCGGGCAGCCAGGGGCCGACGTACGCCTCCTTGCGGCGGGACATGGTGCGCAGCCGGTTGAGCGACTGCCGGGTCGTGATCCGGACCAGGTAGGCGCGCTGGTCGCGCACCTGCTCCAGGTCGACCTCGACCCAGCGCAGCCAGGTCTCCTGGAGGACGTCCTCCGCGTCGGCCGCCGATCCGAGCATCTCGTAGGCGACGGTGAAGAGCAGGTTGCGGTGGGCGGCGAAAGCCTCGGTCGCCGGGTCCGTGGCGTGGTCGCTCATGTCTTGATCCCCCTCCTTCGCGGCCGGACCTGGTCGCCGGCGGCCTCCAAGCGTGCACGACGACAAGGCCGTTGCCTCGGCAGTCGATCCGGACCGGCCGAGCAATGTCTGGCTAGGCCTTCTGCTCGGCGACGGCCGGAGCCTCGCCGCGCCTGGCCCGCAGCAGCTGCCGGCGCTTTTCATCCTTGACCCAGGTGAGTGAGCCGGGCTTGCGTGCCTCGCCCGCCAGATGCTTGACGGTGAATCGGCAAACGAGCTCCTTGAGGTTCGCGCCAGGTCGGCCACCAAGATGGAGCTTGATCGCGGTGTCGTCCTTGGAGGCGAACTGGAAGACGCCGGCGCTTCGGCCCAGGCTGATGCACTGGCCGAAGAACCCCAGATTGATGGACACAGGCTGCTCACCAGCGATCCGGCTGAGCACCGTGTCGGCGGCATGTGCGCCGATCCTCGTGGCGGCCTGGCAGCTCATCCGGAACGGCAGGTCCGACGGCGCCGCCGAATCCCCGGCCGCGACGATGTGCACGTCGTCCACGCTGGTCAATGTCTCGTCCGTGAGCAGGCGCCCCAGGGCGTCGGTGCTCAGGCCGCTGCGGGCGGCCAGGTCCGGCACGCCGAATCCGGCGGTCCAGATGGTCACCTTGCTCGGGAGCTCACGGCCGTCACTGAGCTGCACAGCATCGCGCGTCACCGCCGTCACCTTCGCGTGCGGGCCCTCGATCACGGTCACACCGAGCTTGGCCAGCCGCTTGGCGACCGAGCGTCGTCCCCGCGGGTGCAGGTAGGGGCCGAGCACCCCGCCGCAGACCAGGGTCACGGTGCGGCCCTGCTCCGCCAGCTCGGCGGAGGTCTCGATGCCGGTCGGACCGGCTCCGACAACCGTCACCGCGGCCGTCGCGGGCGCGGCGTCGAGGACCGACCGCAGCCTCTGCGCCTCCTCCAGGCCGGCAATCGGGTAGGCGAATTCGGCCGCTCCGGGCACGCCGGGGTCGGCGCTGCCACTGCCCACCGCGTAGATCAGGTAGTCGTAACCGACCGTGCCGCCGGTCGCCAACGTCACGCTGCGAGCGGAAGCGTCAATCCGTTCCACAGTGTCGACCACCAGCCGGACGCCCTCGGCCAGGATCTCCCGGTAGTCGACGAGCGCGTCGTGGGACCCGCCCACCACTTGGTGCAGGCGGATCCGCTCGACGAACGACGGGCGTGGGTTGACCAGGGTCACGGTCACGTCTGCGCGCTGCGTCAGGCGGTTGGCCGCCATGACTCCGGCGTAACCGCCGCCGATCACGAGCACCTCGGTGTTCTCGGGCATGGCCTCTTCCTTCGCTTCGGTGGTTCGGTACGGGGGTTCGGTACGGGGGTTCGGTACGCGGGCTCGTGGGTCAGGCGGCGAAGGACCCGGGGCCGAAGCGGCCCCATGCGATGAATGCGGCGAGGGCGAGACAGATCAGGTTCAGCGCCACCTGAGGTCGTGGTGGCGGAGAAGGGTGATCATCGCGCCGACCATCAGCAGGACCCGGCAGACGGCGGTCACCGGCACCGTCACCGGTGCGACGCCGGCCAGGGCGACGACGGCGAGCAGTGCGGCGGCGATCCACGGTGCGAGGTTCATGAGGTCCTCCTTCGTTTCGGGAGTTCGGCCTCAAGACACCGCGGACCGGATCGCTGTGACAAGCTGTGATCCAGATCACTTCACGGGGCGAGATGTGGCGCTCTTGCGGCGACCGGGTGAAGTCCGGGCGTGGCGTGGCGCACTATTGCAAGCAGGTGCTTGCAATAGTTAGCGCGACTGGTGCAAGGTGGGGGCATGGCATCGCTCAACGTCGGCAATCTCGGTGAGTACCTGCGCGAGCAGCGGCGCAACGCCCAGCTCTCGCTGCGGCAGCTCGCCGACGCCGCCGGAGTGTCCAATCCGTACCTGAGCCAGATCGAGCGCGGGCTGCGCAAGCCCAGCGCGGAGGTGCTCCAGCAGGTCGCCAAGGCGCTGCGCATCTCCGCCGAGACGCTGTACGTCCGCGCCGGCATCCTCGACGCCGAACGGGATCGGGACGACGTGGAGACCCGCGCCGTCATCCTCGCCGATCCCTCGCTCAACGAGCGGCAGAAGCAGGTGCTGCTCCAGATCTACGAGTCCTTCCGCAAGGAGAACGGATTCGGGGTCGGCGAAACGGTGGAGGACCTCGGTGAAGGGGCAGCGGAGGAAGCGCCCAGCGACACCGATGACCCGAGCGACACCGCCGTACGCGGCACCCGCACGGCCGGCGGCAGTGATGCCGGTCCGCGGCGGACGGCCGGATAGAGCCGGACCCCGACAAGTCAGCCTCCGGGCGCCACACCGCGGACCACACCAACCCTCAGCCGAACGCGAATCCGGGAGGACCATCACCATGGCCATCACCGACGACCTGCGCAAGACCCTCAGCGACCCGACCCCGCTCTACTTCGCCGCCGGCACCGCCGACCTCGCTCTCCAGCAGGCCAAGAAGGTGCCCGGCCTGGTCGAGCAGCTGCGTGCCGAGGCCCCGGCCCGGATCGACGCCGTGCGCAACACCGACCCGAAGGCCGTGCAGGAGAAGGCCGCCGCCCGGGCCAAGGAGGCGCAGGCGACCCTGCAGACCAAGGTCAACGACTTCATCGGCACCCTCGACGTCGACCTCAAGAAGTTCGGCGAGAGCGCCCAGGACCTCGCCCTGCGCGGTGTCGGCGTCGCCGCCGAGTACGCGGTCAAGGCCCGCGAGACCTACGAGCGGGTCGCCGAGCACGGCGAGCAGGCCGTGAAGAGCTGGCGTGGCGAGGCCGCCGAGGAGATCGAGGAGCTGGCCATCGTCGTCGAGGGCAAGCCCGAGCCGGCCGCGGCCGAGGAGGAGCCGAAGCCGGCCGAGGCCAAGACCGAGCCCGCTGCGGCGAAGAAGCCCGCGGCCCGCAAGGCCCCGGCTCCCCGCAAGGCCACCACCGCGAAGAAGACGACCCCGCCGACGAAGTGAGCGTGACCGACGAGGCGTGGACGGGCCGGGCCCCATGGGGGTGTCCGGCCCGTTCTATGGGTACGGTGGCGAGGTACGGGTCGGGAGACGGCGGGCGGTGGACGGCATGCTGATGTTGGGCTTCGCGGGGTTCATGGGGATCTTGAAGATCATCCTGATGGCCCTCGCCGCGTTCGGTCTCGTCGATGCCGCATTCCGGCGCGAGGACGCATTCCGCGCGGCCGACAAGCAGAACAAGGTCTTCTGGCTGATCATCCTCGGCATCGCGCTCGTGGTCAGCTACCTGTTCTCGATTCTCGGCATTCTGCCGATCGCCGGCTTGGTGGCCAGCATCGTCTACATCGTCGACGTACGCCCCGCGGTCAAGCAGGTCTCCGGCGGCGGCGGCCCGGGCCGCCGCCGCGGCGGAAGCAGCAGCGACGGCCCGTACGGGCCGTACAACGGCGGCCGCTGAGCCCCCCCCGGCGGGGGGCTTACGGCATGCGGTCCAGCAGGACCACTGCCACGTCGTCCGTCAGCTCTCCGCCGTTGAGGTCGCGGACCTCACTCACCGCGGCCCGCAGCAGACCCTCGCCCCGCAAGCCCTCGGAGAGCTGGCGGCGGATCATCTCCACCATCCCGTCCTGGCCCAGGCGTTCTCCGCCCACGCCCACCCGGCCCTCGATCAGACCGTCGGTGTAGAGCATCAGACTCCACTCGGCACCCAGCTCCACCTGCATCCGAGGCCAGCGGGCGCCGGGGAGAAGGCCGAGGGCGGGGCCGTTCTTGTCGTACGGCAGCAGCTTCGCGGTGCGGCCGGGGCGGGCGAGCAGCGGGGCCGGGTGTCCGGCCAGGCACAGGCCCGCCGAGCGTCCGTCCGGCGCGATGTCTACCGTGCACACCGTCGCGAAGATCTCCTCGTCCGCGCGCTCGTGCTCCAGCACCTGCTGGAGCGTGCCCAGCAGGACGTCGCCGGACAGCCCGGCCAGGGTCAGCGCCCGCCAGGCGATGCGCAGCTCCACGCCGAGCGCGGCCTCGTCCGGGCCGTGGCCGCAGACGTCGCCGATCATGGCGTGCACGGTGCCGTCCGGGGTGCGGACGGCGTCGTAGAAGTCGCCGCCGAGCAGGGCCCGGGAGCGGCCTGGGCGGTAGCGGGCGGCGAACCGCAGCGAGGAGCCGTCCAGCAGCGGCGTCGGCAGCAGCCCGCGCTCGAGCCGACGGTTCTCCTGGGCGCGCAGCCGTCCCTCCGCCAGGCGGCGCTCGGCGGTGTCGGATCGTTTCCGCTCCACCGCGTAACGGATGGCGCGGCTGAGCAGGCGGCCGTCCAGTTCGTCCCGGAACAGGTAGTCCTGGGCGCCGACGCGCACGGCCTCGGCGGCGCGCTCGGCGTCGCCGGAGGCGGTCAGCGCGAGCACGGCGTGCCGGGGCGCCAGCTCCAGCACGTGCTTGAGCACGGCCAGCTCGTCGGCGTCCTCGTCGTCGGCCCGGCCGGGCGCCGGAAGCGCGAGGTCCAGCAGGATGCAGTGGACGTCGTCGGTGAGCAGCCGCCCGGCCTCGGTGAGGTTGCGGGCGGTGCGGACGCGGATCGGCTTGCCGGAGGCGTCCAGCAGTTCGGGCACGATCGGCGAGCCTGCCGGATCGTCCTCGATCAGCAGCAGTGTGAGAGGGGCGCCGGTGGCGCCGCCGGCCGTGGCGCTACGCGGAGCCTCTTCCTTGAGGGGACCGCCATGGGCGGCCTGCGCCTGACCACTCTCCGCGGCCGGGATCGCTCTCTGCCGCGGTACGGGTACGGGCATCGTCTTGGTTCCTTCCCTCCCCCCGAGGGCAGGCGGGGCGAGGGACCTCGACCCACCGTCGGGTGACCATAGCGGTACTGCCCGCCCCGATGGAATGGTGTGAGCCCCGTCGCTCGGGCGCAGTCCGTTGTCATATGCCGCGATCCGTATCGCAGTTGGACAGGACGGCCGGCGAGCTGGGATGACGAAGCTCACGTATCGCCCGGGTTTGTGCGGGGGTTGGGCGTGCGGTGGGTCACACGGGAGAGCTGCGGGGGTGCGTGGGGGCCGTCACATGACCTGGCTCACGCGTCCGGCCGTACGACTCCCAGGATCGGCATCGAACCGGCGCCCGCGACCGTCACCGTACGTCCGGGCCGCGGGGCGTGGATGATCGCGCCGTCGCCGACGTACATCGCGACATGGCTGGCGTCGTCGAAGTAGATGATCAGGTCGCCGGGGCGCATGTCCTTGACGTCCACGTGCTTGAGCTGTTTCCACTGCTCCTGCGAGGTGCGCGGGATGGGGCGGCCGGCGTTCAGCCAGGCCTGGGAGGTCAGGCCCGAGCAGTCGTAGGACTTGGGGCCCTCGGCGCCCCACACGTACGGCTTGCCCAATTGGGCGGTGGCGAACTCGACGGCCTTCTTGCCCTGCGCGGAGGCCTTGCCGTTGATCTCGTCGAGGACGCCGGTGTCCAGCCACTTGGTCTGGGCCTGGTAGGCGGCCTGCTGCTCCAGCTCGGCGAGTCGTTCCTTCTCCTTCTTCTCCAGCCGGGACTCGAGCTGCTCCGCCTCCGAGATCTGCTGCTTGATCTTCTTCTTGGCGGCCGCCTTGGCCTTGCGGTTGGCCTCCAGCTTCTGCCACTGGGCGGAGGCGTCGTCGGCGTAGCCCTGCAAGTCCTTCTGGGTGCGGGTCATTTCCGCGATCAGTTTGTCGGTCGCCCGCTGGCCGTTCAGCACCGTGCCGGCCCCGTCGATGAACTCCTGCGGGTCGTCGCTGAGCAGGAACTGGGCGGTGGGCGGCAGTCCGCCGGTGCGGTACTGGGCCCGGGCCGACGCGCCGGCCTGGTTCTTGAGCCGTTCCAGCTTCTGCTGTCCCTCGACGATCTTCTTCGCCAGTTCGACGATGCGGGCGGACTGCTCCTTCGTCCGCTCCTCGGCCGCGTTGTAGGCGTCGGTGGCGACGGCGGCGTCGTGGTAGAGCGTGTCGAGCTTCTCGCGGACCTTCTCAAGGTCCTTGTTCGGCGGGGGAGTCGGGGACGCGCTCGGAGACGTGCTCGTGCTCGGTGTGGGGGTCGGGGCGGCGAACGCCGTGCCGGGTACCGCCAGTACGGTCACCGCGCAGACCACCGTCACGGCGGCCGTGAGCAGACCGCGCTTGCCCGTACCCATATGTTCCCCCAAGCTGATTTACCGTCAGTAACTTACGGTCGCCCGAGGGATCGTGCCACGGCGACGCGCAAAACGACAGAGGTCAGGGGAAGTCGGATTTTCGCCCCGCCCATCCGGTGCACTTCCCCCTGTCCACGCCGATCACGACGATCGGCGCGCCGATGTGACGAACGACGCGAGGAGATCGTTCCCGAGGGTGCTCAGTACCCTCGCGGCGCCAATGCCCTCCAGGCCACCGTCACTTCCCCCTGGCGCCAGCGCGCCGGTGAGTCCGTTATGGGCCAATCGGTACGTAGGTCCCGGACCGTACGGATCCAGCGCTGGCGGGCGCCGTAGGAGGCGTAGGGGGCAGCGGCGGCCCAGGCGCGGTCGAAGTCGCGCAGGAAGGCGTGCACGGGCTCACCCGGCACATTGCGGTGGATCAGGGCCTTCGGCAGCCGCTCGGCGAGGTCCGAGGGGCGCTCCAGGGAGCCGAGCCGGGCCGCGAAGGTCACCGTCCGGGGCCCCTCGGGGCCGAGCGCCACCCACACGTGCCGGCGCCCGATCTCGTCGCAGGTCCCCTCGACCAGCAGTCCGCCCCGCGAGCCCCCGCCCGCCGGCGCGAGCCGTGCGCACAGCCGCTCCCACACGGTGGCGACCTGGTCCTCGTCGTACTGGCGCAGCACGTTGGCGGCCCGCACGAGCACCGGCCGTCCGGGCACCGGGACCTCGAAGCCGCCGTGCCGGAAGACCAGGCCCTCCCGCTCGTACGGCTTCGCCGCCGCGACCCGCTCCGGCTCGATCTCGACGCCGACCACACGCGCCCGGGGTGCGGCGGTCCGTAGCCGGCCGAGCAGCTCGACCGCGGTCCACGGCGCCGCCCCGTACCCGAGGTCGACCGCCACCGGGTCCGCGGCACGCCGCAGCTCGGCGCCGTGCGTGGCCGCTATCCAGCGGTCCATGCGCCGCAACCGGTTGGGGTTGGTCGTCCCGCGCGTCACCGTTCCCACGATGGGGGTCCCCCCGGTCGAGCGAAGCCGAGAGTGGGGGAGGGGCGTCGCGCGGGCTGTCATACCTACGAGGGTAGGCGGACCCCAGGGGGCCGGATGCCGGCGCCGGTAGGTGGGGCGCCAGTACTGCGGCACGGTCGGGTCGGCCGGCGTCGGGCCCTCGCCGAACTCCCGCCCGAGGGGGTCGCGGTCCAGGTCGGCGGGGCGGAGTCCCGGATCCACGGGCCCGAAGCCCCCCGGCGGCCTGCGGTGGCGGGCCGCCTCCTCGGTCACCGCGCCGAAGCGCAGGTGGCCGGCCCGCGCCTGCCCGGGGCGGGGCCGGCGGAGCGCCGCGGACGGCGGAGCTGGACGGCGGCGGGGTGGCCATCGCGTGTCTTCCTCGGGGCGTGCGGCACCTGTCGAACGGTTGAGCGGGTAGCGGTAATGATTCGGTAAAGGCTGCCGCAAGGGAATTCGAGCTGCCCCCGCCGCTGTTGCACCCCCGTGGAGGGCGAGGTCGGTCCTCCGGCAGGCATGCCCGCAGCAAGGAGGAAACGCCACGTGAGCCAGTACGTCAGCAGGCTCGGGCGTCGCTCCCCGGCGGCCCCCTCGCGGCTCAGGCTCCACCGCAGGCCCCGCCGCGTCGCCATGCTCTCCGTGCACACCTCACCGCTCCACCAGCCCGGCACCGGTGACGCCGGCGGCATGAACGTCTACATCGTGGAGCTGGCCCAGCGCCTCGCCGCGATCAACGTCGAGGTCGAGATCTTCACCCGGGCCACGGCCGGCGGCCTCGAGCCCACGGTCCAGCTCGCGCCCGGCGTCCTCGTCCGGCACGTCGACGCCGGCCCCTACGAGGGCCTGGCCAAGGAGGACCTGCCCGCCCAGCTGTGCGCCTTCACGCACGGCGTGATGCAGGCCTGGGCCGGCCACCGCCCCGGCTACTACGACCTCGTCCACTCCCACTACTGGCTCTCCGGCCATGTCGGCTGGCTCGCCGCCCAGCGCTGGGGCGTCCCCCTGGTGCATGCCATGCACACCATGGCCAAGGTCAAGAACGCCAACCTGGCCGACGGCGACACCCCCGAGCCCGCCGCCCGGGTCATCGGCGAAACCCAGATCGTCTCCGCCGCCGACCGGCTCATCGCCAACACCGCCGAGGAGGCCGACGAGCTGGTGCGGCACTACGCCGCCGACCCGGCGAAGGTCGCCGTCGTGCACCCCGGCGTCAACCTCGACCGCTTCCGCCCCGCAGACGGCAGAGCCGCCGCCCGCGCCCGCCTCGGCCTGCCCCAGGACGCGCTGATCCCGCTCTTCGCGGGCCGCATACAGCCCCTGAAGGCCCCCGACGTGCTGCTCCGGGCGGTCGCCGTTCTGCTGGAGGAGCGCCCGGAGCTGCGCTCCCGGCTCCTCGTACCCGTCGTGGGCGGCCCCAGCGGCAGTGGTCTGGCCAAGCCCGAGGGGCTGCAGAAGCTCGCCGCGCGGCTCGGCATCGCCGACGTCGTACGGTTCCGCCCGCCGGTCGGCCAGGAACAGCTCGCGGACTGGTTCCGTGCCGCCTCCGTCCTCGTCATGCCGTCCTACAGCGAGTCCTTCGGCCTGGTCGCGATAGAGGCGCAGGCCGCCGGCACCCCGGTGCTCGCGGCCGCGGTCGGCGGCCTTCCGGTGGCCGTGCGCGACGGCGTCACCGGCTTCCTGGTCACGGGTCATCATCCGGCCGAGTACGCGCACGTGCTGCGCCGTTTCGCCGACGAGCCGTCCCTGCCCGCCGAGATGGGTGCGGCCGCCGCCCGGCACGCGCAGTCCTTCGGCTGGGACACCGCCGCGGCCGCCACCGCCGACGCCTACATGGCCGCGACCCAGTCCCACCGCCGTCGCGTACGCTCCCAGCATGGGTGATGTGGAGAAGGCGGCGCAGGTCATCGAGGAGGTCCTGAAGGACGCCGAACTGGAGTGGGAGAGCCCGGAGCCCGGCACCTACGTCGTCAAGCTCCCCGGCACCCGCAAGCTCTCCACCACGGTCTCCCTCCTGGTGGGCCGCCACACCCTCTCCCTCAACGCCTTCGTGGTCCGCCACCCCGACGAGAACGAGGCGGGCGTCCACCGCTGGCTGCTGGAGCGCAACCTCAAGCTGTACGGCGTGAGTTACGCCGTCGACCGGCTCGGCGACGTCTACGTCACCGCCCGCCTGCCCCTGACCGCCGTCACCGCCGAGGAGATCGACCGCCTCCTCGGCCAGGTCCTGGAGGCGGCGGACGGCGCCTTCAACACCCTGCTGGAGCTGGGCTTCGCCTCCGCGATCCGCCGGGAGTACGCGTGGCGGGTGTCCCGCGGCGAGTCGACGCGGAACCTGGACGCGTTCAAGCATCTGATCGAGCGCCCGGCCGACTGACCGTCCCTCGGTAGCAGTTCACCTGCTCTCGGTAGAAGCTCGCCCGTTGCGCCCCCTTCCCCGCACCGGGGCTCCGTGGCATGCTCACCGCCAACGCATTCCTGAACGTCGTTCATATCCATGAATACGAAGGGGCGGCCGGACATGAACCACGGGCACGTCAGCAGACGGACACTCCTCGCCGGCGCCACCGCCGTCGCCCTGGGCGCGGCAACCGGCACGGCGACCGCCGCACCGGCGGAGGTCCCCGCCCTCTGGCGGGAGTTCACCCGCACCCCCTTCACCCACCCGCAGATCCCGTACGTCGGCCGGGCGGGCCGGCGCGCCGGATCGCGCCGCTTCCCCCGCCCCCGCACCTTCGCCGACGTCACCGACTACGGGGCCGTACCCGACGGCACCACGGACTGCGCCCCCGCGATCAACCGTGCCCTCGCCGCAGCCGGAAGGGCCGGCGGGGGCACGGTCACCATCCCGCCCGGCACCTTCCGCATCGACGACGTGATCCGCGTCGCCGACCCGAACGTGGTCCTGCGCGGCGCCGGCAGCGGCCGCACCACCCTGTACGCCACGAAGAACCTCACCGAACTGATCGGCGTCTACGGCTCCCGCTACGGCGGCGACAAGTCGTCCTGGTCCTGGGCGGGAGGCCTGATCTGGCTGGCCCCGAGGGCCCGTTGGAACTCCCTGGTGGCCGCGATCCGGGCCCGGGCCTGGCCCTTCGAGGGCTGGACCGGCAACAAGCGGGACGAGTGGACGACCCTCACGACGGTCGAACCGTCCCTCCGGGGCTCGTGGACGGTGACCGTGGCCGACACGGACCGCCTGGCGCCGGGGCAGCTGGTCCTGCTCCGTCTGGCCGACGACCCGGCCCACACCCTCCTGCAGCACATGTCGGGCGGCGGCCCGGGCCCCGCCGCCTACACCTGGGACGACAAGACCAAGCTGACCTCCTACGTCCCCTACGAATGGCCCGTCCGCATCACCCGCGTCCACGGCCGCCGCATCACCCTCGAACGCCCGCTCCCGCTCGACCTGCGCCCGGAGTGGGACCCCCGACTGACCACGCACGTCCAGGAGTTGACCGGCTCGGGTGTGGCGGGCCTGACCCTGGAGGCGATCGAGACCCCGCAGTCCCCGCACCTCCTCGACAAGGGCTACAACGGGGTCGTCCTCCAGTGCGCCTACGACTGCTTCGTGGACGACGTCACGGTCCGGCACGTGGACAACGGCTTCGGCCTGGTCGCGGCCTCGGCCTGCACCCTGCGCCGTACCCGGGTCGCGGGCCGCGGCTCCCACCACCCGTACTTCTGCCGCGAGGGCTCCCACGACAACCTGATCGAGGACTTCACCATCGAACAGCGGACCGTGCCCGCGCCCGCCGGCACCCAGCTCCACGGCATCAACGTCGAGGGCCTGTCCTCCCACAACGTCTGGTCGCGCGGCGACATGCAGATGGGCACCTTCGACTCGCACCGCGGCCTGCCCTTCGCCGACGTGCGCACCGACATCACGGTGAACAACAACGGCCGTCACGGCGGGGACGCCAGCGCCGGCCCGCTCTTCGGCGCCCGCTTCACTCACTGGAACATCCGGGTCACCAACGGCCGCGCGGGCCTGATGAAGATCGACGGCCTGGCACCGTACTCGGCGACGGTCGGCCTCGACACCGTCACGGAGTTCGACCAGATCGACGTCCCCGACTTCACCGGCGACCTGCACTCCCGCCTGGAGCTGTACGGCACCACGGACGCGGTGCGCCCGCGCAACCTGTACGAGGCTCAGCGCGAACTGAGCCGGTAACGCCCCGGGGTGACCCCCACCAGCTTCTTGAAGTGCCGGGTGAGATGGGCCTGATCGCAGAATCCGGTCGCCACCGCCACCTCGCCCGGCGCCAGCCCGTCCAGCAGCAGTCGGCGGGCGCGGCCGACGCGGCGGGAGATCAGGTACTGGTGCGGGGGGATGCCGTAAGCGGTGCTGAACGCCCGTACGAGGTGGGCGGGATGGGCGTGCAGCACCCGTGCGGCCCCGGTGAGGGCGAGCCCCTCGACGACGTGCTCGTCGAGCAGCTCCCGCAGCGAACGGGCGAGGGCGGGGTCGGGACGGTCGGCGCCGCTCTCCCGCCGCCGCAGGTGGTCCCGCAACCGCTCGCCGACGAGCGCCAGCCTGCTCTCCGCCTCCAGCTCGTCACCGGGCCGCCCGAGCGCACCGTGCAACTGCCCGACCCGCAGCCGCAGCACGGGATCCCGGAGATCGGGCCCGTCGACGGCCGCACCGATCAGCTCGTCCCCGAGGTGGCTGCCGTCCAGATAGAGAACCCGCTTGCGGAAGCCGTGCGGGGTGGCCGGGGAACCGTTGTGCGGAACGTGCGGCGGCAGCAGCGACACGCTGTCGTGCGGGGTCCCGTGCTCGTGCCGGTCGAGGTCGTACCGCACCGCCCCGTCGTCCACGATGAGCAGCGTCCACGCGTCGTGGACGTGCATCGGATAGGCGTACTCGGTGAAGTGGGCGTGGAAGACCTCCACGACACCCGGGATGCGGGGGCGCCAGGCGGAGACCTCGGGCTGGGCTGGGGCGGCCACGCAAAAAACGTACAAGACGGTGCCGTACGACGGTCGGCAGTCTCACCCCATGAACACCGAACAGCATCCCGACGCCCCCGCCGAGCCGATCCGCTTCGACACCAGGATCGCCGTGCTGCTCCGCGCGGACCTGGAGCCCTGGCAGCGCCTGAACGTCACCGCGTTCCTGGTCAGCGGCCTGGGCAGCCGGGTCCCCGAGGTGATCGGGGACCGGTACGAGGACGCGGACGGCGCGTCGTACCTGCCGATGTTCCGCCAGCCGGTGCTGGTCTTCGAGGGCACTAAGGAGACCCTGCAGGCGGCGCACGCCCGGGCCCTCTCGCGCGCTCTGCCGTGCGCGGTGTTCACGGCCGACCTCTTCACGACGGGCAACGACCGCGACAACCGCGCGGCGGTACGGGCCGTGCGGACGGCGGATCTGGACCTGGTCGGCCTGGCGGTGTACGGCCCCCGGAACGGGGTGGACAAGGTGCTGAAGGGGGCGCGGATGCACCCGTGAGGGCGACGGCCGCGCACCCCTTCACGACTTGGACGTCGGCCGGTCGGGGGGTGTGGCGTGCCGGGGCCGGCTCCTGGACGAGATCTGGCCGACGAGTTCCCAGAAGCACACCAGAGCGGTGAGCGGCGGAATTCCGAAGATGACTAACGACAGCAGCGCATGTGACGAGTGACTGACACACAGCGCCACGGCCATCGCGGAGGCGGCCACCACGACGCACCAGGACCGCCGCGCACTCCGCCGTTGAGCGGTGGCCCGAATCACCGAAAGAGCTGCCACGAACCACGGCCCGTACACCGTCAGCGGCCAGCATTGCGCCAGTCCCGTCGGCAGCACCGACGAGGCGATCCCGCGCAGTTGGCCGTAGGAATAGCAGACGGACCAGGCCAGCATGGCCACCGCGCACAGCGAGACCGTCGCGATCAGGAACGAGATGTGGGTGACGCGCCGACCGCCGTCGAGGAAATGGGATTCGTGGCGGGGGCGTCGACGGCTGCTCCTGCGCGGGGACGGGATGCTCAGCGGGGTGGTGGGAGCGGGGGGCACACCGACCGTCGTGGACAGCATCTGGGCCAGCTCTTCGACCGGGTCCCAGTCGTTCGGTGCGATGTCCGGTTCCGGGACGCTCCAGGCGCCGTCGTAGAGACCGGCGTCGTCGTAGAGACCGGCTTCGTCATGAATCCTGTCCATCGATAATCCTCCGGCCCCCGCCTCAGGAAGCTCCGTACAGATCCGCCATCGCCCGCAGATATTCGGTTTCCATTCTGTTGATATTGTTCAGGAAATCATCGAGCAGGTCCGAGCACGACTTGAGGCCCGCGTCGCCGTCCCAGTGGAGCACGGTCATCGGATGATCTTCGCCTGCGTACCAGTTGAATCGCGTCATGACCACCTAACGACGGTCACTGGAGGCGGGGTTGTGAGGCATTCGGGGGACGCGCGTCGCCCGAAAGGGGAGTTTTTGAGTGTCGGTCAATATATGCTTGAAGGAAATGTGAATACTCGGGCAATTACATTCCCTGAGTACTGGAATTAAAATGCTCGGTGCCGGCGGGGGCGTGAGGGCGGCCTACGCGCGCCCCCTCCGACAGGGTTGCCGAAGGGGGCGTGGATGTTCGTGAGGCGCTGGTCGTTCAGCCGAACATGCCGGGCTCGTAGTCGCCCGCGGGCTGCTGGACGACGACGTTCAGGCGGTTGTAGGCGTTGATCAGGGCGATGAGGGAGACCAGGGCGGCCAGCTGGTCCTCGTCGTAGTGCTTGGCGGCGTCGGCCCAGGCCTCGTCCGTGACGCCGCCGGCCGCGTCGGCGATCCGGGTGCCCTGCTCGACCAGCTCCAGTGCGGCGCGCTCGGCGTCGGTGAAGACCTTGGCCTCCCGCCAGGCCGCGACCAGGTGGAGGCGCTGCGCGGTCTCCCCGGCGTGCGCGGCGTCCTTGGTGTGCATGTCGGTGCAGAAGCCGCAGCCGTTGATCTGGCTGGCGCGGATCTTCACCAGCTCCTGGGTCGCGGCCGGCAGGGTCGAGTCCGAGATCGCCTTGCCCGCTGAGTTGATGTACCGCATGAACTTGCCGGCGACCGGGTTGGCGAAGAGGTTCAGGCGAGCTTCCATCGTGGACTCCTGTGTCGTTGCTGTTGGCTACACCTGCTTGACGGAACGACTCGGTGAGATGTGACAGAACTGAATGTGGCCTGCGTCACTCGATCGCCGGGGTCAGGCCGCCTGCTCCGACGCCTGCGGCCGCTGCTGTCGCCCGGGTGTCGCCGCGTCCCCCTCCGCGGGAAGCCGTCGCATGAGCACGCCGTACCCCACCCCCGCCACCGTCCCGACGGCCGCGCACATGGCCCACAGCCACTCCGCGCCGAACCGGTCGATGACGGCGCCGGACATGAGCGGCGCGATCAGGGCGGCGACGGACCACGAGAGCGTGTACATGCCCTGGTAGCGGCCGCGTCCGTGCACGGGCGACAGCCGGACCACGAGCCCGGTCTGGGTCGGCGCGTTGACGATCTCGGCGAGCGTCCACACGCACACGGTGAGTGCGAAGACCCCGACCGACCCGGCGAAGGCGGTGAGCCCGAAGCCGTACCCGGCGAGGACCGAGGAGACGACCAGCAGTGTGCGCGGATTCCGGTACTCGATGAAGCGTGTGACCGGGATCTGCAGGGCGACGATCAGGATGCCGTTGACGGCGATGGCCAGGCCGTAGTCGGCGGGCGAGAATCCGGCCCGCCCCATGGCCACCGGCAGACCGACCGAGCCCTGCTGGAAGACGAGGGCGACGAGGAAGGACAGCCCGACGACGGCCATGTACCGCCCGTCGCGCAGCACGGTCATGAGGCTGACGTCGGCGTCGGCCTGCCTGGCCGTGGCGGTGGGCCGGGACTCGGGCACCTTCAGGAACACGACGAGCGCGCACGCCAGCGTCATCCCGGCCTCGATCAGGAACCCGGCGAGATAGCTGAACTCGGCGATGAACCCCGCGCCCATGGAGGAGACGGCGAAGCCGAGGTTGATCGCCCAGTAGTTGAGCGAGAAGGCCCGTACCCGGTCCTCGGGCCGCACGATGTCGGCCATCATCGCCTGCACCGCGGGCCGGGAGGCGTTGGAGGCCATGCCGACGAGGAAGGCGACGGCGGCGATGGCGACGGGGTCCCGCATGAACCCGAGCAGCGCGACGGACCCGGCGGTGGCGGTCTGTGCGATCAGCAGCGTGGGCCGTCGGCCGAGCCGGTCGGCCATCACCCCGCCGCCCAGCGAGGAGACGACCCCGCCGAGCCCGTGCAACGAGGCCACGAGACCGGCGTACGAGGCCGAGTACCCGCGGTCGAGGGTCAGGTAGAGCGCCATGAAGGTGGCGACGAAGGCGCCCAGCCGGTTGACGAGGGTGCTCGTCCACAGCCACCAGAACTCACGGGGGAGCCCGGAGACGGTCTCCCGGGCGGCTCGTCTCAGACGGGCGACTGACATGACGGAACCCCCACGATGCACGGTGTTGTAAGTGGCTGCAACCAATCGCGCAACTTACAAGGGGTGGCTGGATCCCGGCCACTCAATTAACAGATGCCGTCAACTGTCCGGCTGCTGGGCGCGGGCCCTGGCGGGTCGAATGCGTGGATTACGCTCTGAGGCATGGCCGACGCACCGTACAAGCTGATCCTCCTCCGCCATGGCGAGAGCGAGTGGAACGCGAAGAACCTGTTCACCGGCTGGGTGGACGTCAACCTCAACGAGAAGGGCGAGAAGGAGGCGGTCCGCGGCGGTGAGCTGCTCAAGGACGCCGGCCTGCTCCCCGACGTGGTCCACACGTCCCTCCAGAAGCGCGCGATCCGCACCGCGCAGCTGGCGCTGGAGTCCGCGGACCGCCACTGGATCCCGGTCCACCGCTCCTGGCGCCTGAACGAGCGCCACTACGGCGCCCTGCAGGGCAAGGACAAGGCGCAGACGCTCGCCGAGTTCGGCGAGGAGCAGTTCATGCTCTGGCGCCGCTCGTACGACACCCCGCCGCCCGCGCTCTCGGACGACTCCGAGTTCTCCCAGGCGAACGACGCGCGCTACGCCTCCATCCCGCCGGAGCTGCGCCCGAAGACGGAGTGCCTGAAGGACGTCGTCGTCCGCATGCTCCCGTACTGGTACGACGGCATCGTCCCCGACCTGCTCGACGGCCACACCGTCCTGGTCGCGGCCCACGGCAACAGCCTCCGCGCCCTGGTCAAGCACCTGGACGGCATCTCGGACGCGGACATCGCGGGCCTGAACATCCCGACGGGAATCCCCCTCTTCTACGAGCTGGACGCCGACTTCAAGCCGGTGACCCCGGGCGGCAGGTACCTCGACCCCGAGGCGGCCGCGGCGGCGATCGAGGCGGTCAAGAACCAGGGCAAGAAGAAGTAAGTCGGAACGATCAAGGCCCCCACCTGCGATTTTGTCGCGGGTAGGGGCCTTGTTGCAGTGCTGGCCGTCTCTGGGCCGTGAGCTGCTTGACCGGGCCGTCAGGCGGCAGGACCGGAGGAGTGTGGCCCCGGCTGCTGCCTCTCAGGCACTGGGCATTGCGCTGCCAGCGGTTGAGTCGGCGCAGACGGACCGCGTCCATGGCGGACTGCTCATGGCCACTGGGTTTCTGCGGTTGCCCTGTCTCGCATCGCTCTCTCACCACACACGCTCGGGTAGGCCGGCGCGGCAGAAGCGATCTGGTGCGGGGGCCCCGGATCAGACACATGCCGCAGGGCCGCCCGGCTCGCGGGGAGGTCGCTCGGGAGGCCGAGGAGCAGCGTGCCACTGCCGGTGAGGGCGATGATTCGAGCCAGTACCTGTGGTGGGTGGTGCAACCGCAGGGATCCGCCGGCCACGACGATGGCCCGCGCCGCATGCAGGAAGGCGTTGAGGCCGGTCACATCGCAGAAGGTGACGGTCGTCAGGTCGACGTCGATGGTGCGGATGCCGTCCCGCAGGCATCGCCCCAGCCCGTCGTGCACGAGGTGCTCTGTTGTCAGGTCGATCTCACCGGCCAGGGTGATCAACGCCCGGCTGTGTCTGTCGTGCCGGTAGAGGGTCAGCTGTGGGATGGCCATGGCGCCTCGGTTCAGGAGACCGGCCGGGCAGCGCCGTACGGGCCGGATTCCCGGCTCTTCCTGCGCTCCGTACACGGTCGTGCTCTCGTGCGGAGAGGCGAACGGCCGGTCCAGCGGCCTGTGTTCCAGGCGTAGGGCCAACTGGTTCCCTCGGGGGATGCGCCGGGCGATCGGGCGGAGTCCGCTACCGCAGGCAACGCGCATCGGAATCTGGGACTTCGACGTCTCTGCGCGGCACAGTCGCGGTCAGGGCCGAGGCCCCTTCCACTGAGCCGTTGTCGCAGGCTGAGCCGATGGTGCAGGCGGGTTCACTTCTCCGTACGGTGCCACGGCCATAGCCGCCACCTCCGGGGACGGCCGGAGGGCAACGTCGCCAGACGATCGTCGTGGCTCGCAGTGAACAGCTGAATCACGATCACGCCCAGGGCGATCATCGCGAGGAGCACGCTCACCGTCGCGAAGGTGTCCATGCCTCTCACACTCCTTCCGCCGGGGTCGGCACGTGACCGATGACCGCTCTGTCAGGCGTACGTGAGTCCGGGTGGCGGGCGTCATGTCCGCCTTCGTAGTCCCAGAACGCCTCCCGGTACGAGTCCGAGTCGGCCTCCGCCTCTGCCGCGGTCCGGAAGCGTTCGGCCTCTTGGATCAGGCCGGTCGCCGTGAGGCTCCGCGACGGGTCGGCGGCCATGGTCATCAGCCGGGCGGCGGTGACCGGCTCTGTCTCCGGTGGGACCACGAGCAGGTCCCAGCGGCCGACGGTGTAGGAGAGCAGCAGCAGCTTGTGCGGGTCTTGCTCGGCCTCGAACCAGCCGACGTGCACCACGTGCCCGTGGACGGGCACCTTTCGCGGGATGACCGGCCAGAACGTGGGGTTCACCGTTACCCGGGTGATCCGCCCCCACAGGGGATCGAGGACCTCGATGAGCGCCGGAAGCTCCGCCGCCAGGTCGCGGGAGCGGGGCCACCAGGCACCGTCGATCAGCGCCGGAGCGGTGTCGCCGGGTGCCAGCACGAGTCGGGGCGGCAACGAAGAAGGGGTCCGGTCTTCGACCGCGGGCGTCAACAGAATGGTCGCGGTCATGATGCGGACCCAACCCCGGGCCGGTCACGGCCGGCCCGGTTGTCGTGAATCGCCGAGAACGACCCGGCGTGGAAGCCGGTGTACGAAATGCTCTCGGTAATCACCAGGGTACTCCTCGTCGAGGCCCGACGGACCGATGCGGAGCGACGGGTTGAACGGATCACGCGCCCCTGGTCGTCCGCCGCCGGAGTCAGCGGAGGAGACCTTGGCGTAGCCCGTCCCGAGGACTGCCTCGTCGAGGGGGACGACGACCAGGTGCTGGCGGGTGGGCAGGCCGGTCCGGACGGTCGCCATGGCCGGTTGTTCGGTGGTGGTGTCCACGTAGATCGCCTCGAGCACTCCGATCTTGTGGTCCTTGGTTCCACGGAATGTGGCAGCGCAGCTGCCGGACCGGGAGCCCCGGTACGCGCCGGGGTCGCTCTTCCGGGCGGTTGCACGTGAGAGTGCATCCACCCAAAGTCGAGACACTTCCGCATCTTCCGATCGGATACGGCCTGAATATCGCGTCGGTCGTGCTCTTCCTCCTCGGCGCCTCCATGCGCCGCCCGAAAGTTAAGTGCAGGCTGTGGTCAAATCCTCTTCGCCTATCCCGGGACAGCGCGAAGGTGTCGCTCCGGTGACGCGCAGAAGCCGGTTGCCTTCCCTGGCCTCACGCAAAGCTTTCATGACCTTCTGGCGGTACACCTTCCGCTCCGCCATTGATACGACTACTGCTCCGGAGAGAACCGTGGAGCTGCTTATTCACTCAACACGCCGGTGAGATGCTGGGTGTCGAATGGGGGCGGTATCGGCCCAGGGGCTACGGATGTATGAATTTCGTCGCCGCCTGCGCCGACCAGGCAAGTGACGTCACCGTGTCGCCCGCCTCAACTAAGCAGAAACGACCATTCAGCCCATTAATAGTTTTCTGAGCATTTGCGATCAGCTCGTCAGGTTCGGTGAAGTCACTCGCATGGATCGTAATCCGGCGATTGCTCCTGAGTAATATGCCAGCGACAGAAGCAGGCGATTCTGCGTGACTGAGAACCGCCAAATACGTCTCCATCCCCTCACAGGAGTTGGCCCTTCGATGACGCTCAATATCCCTGTGGCGCCTCTACGGCGCACTTTTTCGGTATGGACCGCGGCGGTACTTGCCGTGGTGATCTCCGCTGTCGTAGTCGCCGTGACGTCGACACAGGCGAGTGCCCTCGCCACGTTTGTGGATCTGGGTAGGGCGGACAGCTTCGCGGTTCTGGCCGGTTCGGCAACCACCAACACCGGCCCCTCGGTGATCACCGGAGATGTCGGAGTGTCTCCGGGAACGTCCATCAGCGGATACGGGCCGCCCGCCGTGGTGAACGGAGCCCAGCACTCTGCGGACACCGAGGCTCAGGATGCCCAGACCGACCTGATCGCGGCGTACGACGATGCCGCCGGACAGGCATCCAACGGGGCACTTCCCCCGGACGCCGGTGGCATTACGCTGCCTCCGGGCGTCTACACCTCCTCCTCCACTCTCGGGCTCACCGGCACCCTCACCCTGGATGCCAAGGGGGACCCCAACGCCGTCTGGGTGTTCCAGATCGGTTCGGGTCTGACGACGCAGTCCGGCAGCAGCGTGTCCCTCATCAACGGCGCCTCGCCGTGCAATGTGTTCTGGCAGGTCGGCAGTTCGGCCACCCTCGGCACCAGCACCGCGTTCGTGGGCAACATCCTGGCCATGACCTCGATCACTGCCACCACGAGCGCGACCATCGAGGGGCGGGCGCTGGCCCGTAACGGTGCCGTGACGCTGGACACCAACACGATCACCCGGCCGGAGTGCGCGTCCGGCACTACCGGTGGAACTACGGGCACCACGT